>CALFDH010000037.1 GCA_937950405.1 uncultured Meiothermus sp. | reverse complement strand
AAAGACGTAATGCACAGCCCGGTGCTGACCGTGGATGCCACGGTGACCCTCGAGGCCGCCTATCACATCATGCTCCAGCACAACATCCGGCACATTCCGGTCATGCAGGAGGGCCGAATGGTGGGGATGATTACCGACCGCGATATCCGGCTGGCCACCAGTCCTTTTGCCCCTGGAGGGGCCAAGCCCATTGAGTCGCCGGTAGGTCAGGTAATGGCTCAGCCGGTCATCACCGCCGAACTTCACGATCCGGCCGAGGAGGCCGCGCGGATCATGCGGATGCGCAAAATCGGCGCGTTGCCGGTGCTAGATGGCGAGCAACTGGTGGGTATCGTAACCGGGATTGACCTGCTGGATGCGCTTTTGCGCCTGACCGGGGTACAGAAGCCTAGCGGGCGGCTCGAGGTCTGCCTCGACGACCGGCCCGGGGAGCTGGCCCGCCTGAGCGGCGAACTGGCCCAGCACAACATCAACATCCATTCCCTGCTGACCTACCCCTGCGGCGAGGGCACCGTTACCACCGTGGTGCGGATCGGCACCCTAGACGTCCGCAAGCTGGCCCACGAACTGCGCCAGAAGGGTTACGAGGTGCGCTGGCCCCCCGAAATTCCTGGCAAGAGCTTATGAGCGTTCCTGTCATCTACAGCCCCCAATACAAGCTCTACAACTTTGGGCCGCAACACCCCTTCAGCCCGGTACGGCTCGAGATGTTGCTGGATTTACTGGAACATCTGGGCCACCCCCTGCATTTTGTCGAACCCGCCCAGGCCACCCGCGAGGACGTGCGCAGCGTGCATCTGGAGTCGTTTGTGCGGCGGGTGGAGGCCGCTGGACGGGGGGAGCGCTCGCCCGATTTTGATCACTACGGCATCGGCACCGCCGACACCCCCATCTTTCCCGGTATGGACGAGGCCGCCCGCTGGCTGGTGGGGGGCACGCTCACAGCAGCAAAGATGATCTCGAGCGGCCAGGCCAAAGAGGTCTTGCAGTTGGGGGGTGGCCTGCACCATGCCCAGAAAGACCTGGCCTCGGGGTTTTGCGTCTATAACGACCTCTCGGTCGCCATTCGTCACCTGACTAACCAGGGTTTGCGGGTAGCCTACGTTGATATTGACGTGCACCACGGCGACGGGGTGCAGTGGATTCACTACGACGACCCAAACGTACTCACCTTCTCGATCCACGAGTCGGGCCGCTACCTCTACCCCGGCACCGGCCACACCCACGAAATCGGCAAGGCCGAGGGCACCGGGCGCAAGCTGAATATCCCGCTGGAGCCCTTTACCGAGGACGATTCCTACCTGGAGGTCTTGCAGATGGGCCTCGAGCCCGCCCTGCGCTGGTTCCGCCCCGATGCCATGGTGATCCAGTGCGGGGCCGACGCCCACTACCAGGATCCCCTGGCTGAAATTCTGCTGACCACCCAGGTCTACACCAAAATTTTCCCGCTCCTGCGACAGTACGTAGCCGATTTTTCCGGTGGCAACGCAGTTTACACCCTGGGCGGTGGTTACAGCCTGGATGCCACCAGCCGCATCTGGGCCATCCTCTACCTGACCCTGCAAGGCTTGCCCCTCCCCGACCACCTTCCCGAGCCCTGGCTCAGGCGCTGGGGCACCCACCTCGGCCACTTCCTCACCCACACCCTCCTCGACCCCGAAGGCTGCTACCCGGAAATCCCCCGTAAACCCGAAATCGAGCGGCGCAACCGCCAGGTGACCGAGCGGATGCTCGAGTCGGTGCGACCTTACTGGCTTTGAACAGGCTTTTATCTTTTTCCCATTTCCCTCTCCCCTTGCAGAAGAGAGCGGCGACGCCACCAGCTAATGGTATTCATTTGGCCGATTAAGCGGTTCTAGCGGCAACCCAACGTCGTCGGTTGAGGGGTTGCAACGATAACGATAAGAGCCTGTGGCATTGAAAAAAGACAACACTCGCTACTGGCTCATACTTTGTACACAAAGATTTTGATGTAAGGTGAGGTGAGGTAAGAATGCAGCTCAAACCAGGCCTGTACCAACACTACAAGGGCAAGCACTACTGGGTGCACGGCCTGGCCCGGCATTCCGAAACCGAGGAGTGGTATGTGGTCTACGAAACCCGTTATGGCGTCGAGCCCGAAACCCTGTGGATACGTCCCCTGACCATGTTTTTAGAAGATGTGGAAGTAGACGGCAAACCAGTGCCGAGGTTTCGCTACTTGGGGGAAAACTTGAGCCCCAAACAACAATGAAGTGCTTCCTATGTTGCTACAAACACCCGCAACTTGTACAAGAAGCCTATCCCATCACAACAGCCCGCGAATGGCCCCGCCCTCTACCATGAGGGCCTGACCGGTCAGATAGCTGGCCCTGGCCGATAACAAAAAAACCGCCACATCGGCTATCTCCTGCGGCGAGGCCATGCGGCCTGCCGGAATTTGCGCGGTCTGCTGGGCATAAGCTGCTTCCAGGCTGATGCCCTGGTTCTGGGCGCGGAAAGCAAATACCTCCTCGACCCGCTCGGTAAGGGTATAGCCTGGCCCCAGGGTGTTGACCGTGATGCCTGCCGCTGCTACTTCCCTGGCGAGGGTTTTGGCATAGCCGGTCAGCGCAGCGCGAAGGGTGTTGGAGAGGGCCAGGTTCTCGATGGGTTCTTTGACGGCCAGCGAAGTGATAAAGAGGATTCGTCCGAAGTGCCGCGACTGCATCCCCGGCACCAAGGCATTCACCAGGCTCACCATCGGGTACAACAACTGCTCAGCGGCAGCCTGAAAGTCCCGGGCTTTCTGGTGCTGGGCTGCACCCGGCTTAGGGCCGCCCGTGTTGCCCAGCAAGAGTTCAACGGTTCCCAGGCTCTGGGCCTCAGCCACCAGTCGCTCCAGTTCATCCGGCTTGGCAATATCGGCGGCAATGGCATAGGCTTCTCCCCCATTCCGCTCGATTTCGCGCACCAGCTCTTGCAGTTTTTCCGCGCTGCGAGCAGCAACCACCACTTTTGCCCCTTCCTTCGCCAAGGTGGTGGCAATGGCCCGTCCTATCCCCTGCGAAGCGCCCGTCACCAGCGTAAGTCTGCCTGCGATTCCAAGGTCCATAAGCCCGATCTTACGGAAATCGGCCAGCACCATTCCAATGCCCTGGCCGCTTCACTAGCGGGCCGATGGCTATAGTAGCGAATATACCCGGATAGTTATTTTTGAGTGGCATTCTTATACCCCTCATCCGGCGACACCCCAAATGCAGTTAATGGCGTCTCCAACACTATTCTCCTAGACTGCTGGCGGGGTGTCGCCACCTTCTCCCGCAAGGGGAGAAGGAAAGGGGTTCAGGTTAGTTTGGTATATGCCAAAGGCCAAAAGCCCTGGTTCAGGCCACGAAATGAAACCTGAGGCCACCACGAAGAACTGTCGTGTCTCGGTTGGTATTGCTAAAGTTCACTATCTGCCATCTCTGGATGGAACAGGTGAAGGACAAGGCTTTTTATGGCTACCTCAAGGGCTTCAGATACCAGCTCAGGGTGGGGCCGCTATCGCGCAGGTGCTCAAAGCCGACCCGCTCCCAGAAACGTTTGGCCTGTTCGTTGTTGCCATACACCACCGCATAGAGGCGATCCATCCGGCCACGAAGCACGGTCTCGAGCTGCTCTACGGCAGCCTTGCCGAGGCCCCGTCCTTGCAGGCTTTCGTCTATCAGCAACAGGCTGATGGTAGCCGAGTGCAGATCGGGGTAGGCCACCTTGTAGTCCAAAAATCCAACCACATGGTCTTCATGCTGTAACAACAAGGCCTGCCGCCGGGTATCGTGGCGCAGGGTCTCGAGTTCACGCCGAATATCGTTGAGGGTGGGCGTGTCACCTCCAATCAGGGCGATATAGGTGGGACAATTCAGGTACAGACTATGCACAATAGAAGCTAAATCGGCGGTGACGGGCAGGAAGTCGAGTTGCGCAGAAACTTTCATGATCTGTCCTGATTGTATCTGCCCATATTTGATTTGGATGTAATTTTCAACCAAGTGCTTGTGTCTAACGTCACATAATAACTGCATCCTGGACGCAAAATGCTCGTTATTAGGGGCGGGATGAAATTCTTTGTATACGCGAGGGCCTTGGTGACGCCAGTCCTTGTCGTGGCCGTGACCGCCCGTTCAGGCGGGCAGTGTTTTGTCCAGGACGAAGACTGCTCCATTTCACGAGACTATCCGGCAACAAAAACCCCCGGTTGCCCGAGGGTATAAAAAGCACCAAAAACAGGACTAGAAACGCTTAGCCGCTTCCACCACGTTTACATTAGCGGCCTGGGGGCCTTTACCATTCTTACCCGGCTCAATCTCGAAGGTCACCACATCGCCTTCGTTCAGGGTGCGGAAGCCACGGGACTGGATAGCACTATAGTGTACAAATACGTCCGGCTCTCCTTCTTCACGCTGAATAAAGCCATAGCCCTTTTCCGCATTGAACCACTTCACTTTGCCTTTTTGCATACTGCTCCTTACTACGGGCAACCCCTGCTGCAACACATAACCCGGCCCAGGACCAAGGCGCTGAACTACCCAAAAATTATTCGCCCGCTTTTCGGGCTATGGAGCCATTACCTACCATAGCCAGACCTGCGGACGCACAACATGGGCCACCTCAGAAAACTCCCAGACGCCTCAAGATAGCATCCCGCAGCACTTGGTGTCTACCACATCCAGCCAGGCTTATGTCGTTTTCCCTTTTCCCTCTCCCCTTTCGGGAGAGGGTACCGACACCGCCGGTTAGTTCAGTGCCTATTTTGCCGAATAAAACATTTCTAGCAGTAACCCGGTGTCGCCAAGCGAGGGGTTACCACAACGATGTCTGTACAAATAATAAGAGCCTGCACATCCAGCGAAACCGGGGGCCTACGCCCCCGGACTGGAGACGGTCTCAAAAACGTTCAGGCCTTCTTGCTCTCGATAAAGTTAATTGCATCCTGCACGGTACGAATCTTTTCTGCGTCCTCATCGGAGATTTCCAAGCCGAACTTGTCCTCCAGGCCCATGATGAGTTCTACCGTATCGAGGCTGTCCGCGCCCAGGTCTTCGATAAAGCGGGCTTCGGGGACTACTTTGTCTGCATCTACGCCGAGTTTATCTACGATTACTTCTTTTACATCGTCTAGGATTGCCATACTACAACCTCCATTGGGTTAGGGTCTGTACTTCCGTGCGGGATTCTACCACATCAAAACCGGCGGGGGGCTTTGTGCCGTTGGGCTCGAGGTTTAGTGTGGGGTCATGCCCCCGTCTACGCAAAGGGTCTGCCCATTGATGTAAGCGGCATCGTCCGAGGCCAGGAACGCCACTGCCTTGGCCACCTCCTCGGGCCGGCCCAGGCGACCGGCGGGAATCTGTTTCAGGTATTCAGCCACCACGTTCTCGGGCAGGCTGGCGGTCATGTCCGACTCGATAAACCCAGGCGCCACCGCATTAACGGTAATGCCACGGGTAGCGTATTCCTTAGCCACCGACCTGGTAAAGCCAATCAGGCCCGCCTTGGCCGCCACGTAATTGGCCTGACCAGAGTTGCCCAGAATGCCCACCACACTGCTGATGTTGATCACCCGGCCCCACCTAGCCCGCATCATGAGTTTGATGGCCTCGCGGGTGGTGTGGAAGATGGCGCTCAGGTTGGTAGCAATCACCGTGTCCCAGTCCTCGTCTTTCATGCGGATCAGCAGGGTATCGCGGGTGATGCCGGCGTTGTTGACTAAGACCTCGAGGCCCCCCAGGGCCGTACTGGCATCCAACACGAGCTTCTGCGCAGCCTGCGGGCTGCGCAGGTCGGCCCCCAGAACCACCACCTGGCCTGCGCCCAGCTCCCTGGCTTCGGCAGCCGTAGCCTCGGCAGCCGCCTGGTTGCCCGCATAGTGTACGACCAGCGCATAACCCCGGCGGGCCAGTTCCAGCGCAATGGCCTTGCCGATTCCTCTCGAAGAACCCGTTACCAGCGCTTTTCGCATTGTTCCTCCAATCCTTTTTGACCCAACGAACACCCGCTCTGACTGTCCTTGTTGAACCTGTGGGCCCATCTCGCAGGTCTCATACCAGATTCGGTTAGTTCATTACCGAATGGTGACGATCTAGCCCGACCGAAGTTATCCGCGTAGCGGAGGGCGATACCGCCCCTTGGAAGAAAGACGCTTTCTTCGCCAACCGAAGGGAGGGGTGTGCTCTAGGATTCTAGGATTCAAAAAGATAACCCCTGGTTTTTTTGGTTTGGTGAAGTATCTTTTTGAATCCGGTATCATGGCTCAGTTTAGACCCCCAAAAGGTATCTTCTCCATGCCAGGAGCCTACCCAACCACAGCCAGGTGCTCGGCAATCTCCGACGGGTTGGTAAGGCTGCGGGCTTCAACCCCTTCCAGCGTCCGCCCCACCAGGCCGGTGAGCACCTTGCCGGAGCCGAACTCGAGGTAGGTCTGGACCCCCCGCTCCTTCAAATGCTGCAAAATTTCCACCCAGCGCACTGCATGGGTAATCTGCTCCAGGAGCAGTTCCCGAATCAGGGCGGGCCGGGTCTCGGGCTGGGCCAGCACATTGGAATAAACCGGAAACCGAGGCGGATGCAGCTCCACCTCGAACAGATCGGCGTGCAAACGCTCCCGCGCAGGCCACATCAACGAGGAATGAAAGGGCGCCGAAACCGGCAGCGCAACCACCCGGGCCCGGTGGCCCTTCAGTACCTCGGCGGCCCGGGCCACCCCCTCGGCGGTTCCGGAGATGACGGTTTGCTCAGGCGAGTTGTAGTTGGCCACCTCCACCCCGGCAACATCTGCGGTCAGTTCCTGAAGGGTCTGGGCCGGCACCTTGAGCACCGCCGCCATGGCCCCCACCCCCACCGGCACAGCCTCCTGCATGTACTCGCCCCGCTTGCGCACCAGGCGCAACCCATCTTCCAGGCTCAGGGTTCCGGCGGCTACGTGGGCGGTCCACTCACCCAGGCTGTGGCCTGCGGCAAAGTCGGGGAGGGTTCCGCCCGCTTCCAGATAGGCCTGAAAAGCCGCATAACCCACAGCCAGCAGTGCCGGTTGCTGGTTGGCGGTGAGCTTAAGCTCTTCTTCGGGCCCCTCCCACATCAGCCTGAGCAGCCCTGGCAGGGCGGTCTCAGCCCGGTCCAGGGCCTCGCGGGCCGCCCTCGAGCCCTCGTATAAAGCCTTGCCCATGCCGATTTCCTGCGACCCCTGACCGGGGAACAACGCTGCAATCATTCCTCACCTCCATCTCGAAAACGGCGACGCTGCACCGCCAACTCTGTTGGGGGCTTTCGGCATTCCGACTCAATCCGGCTGCCACCAGGTCAGCACGCTGGCTGCCCAGGTCAGGCCCGCCCCAAAGGTCACGAACAGAATGTGGTCGCCGTTGTGGATTTTGCCAGCGTCCAGGGCTTCTTGCAAAGCGATGGGCATGGAGGCCGTAGAGGTGTTGCCATAGCGGTCAACATTCACCCAGACCTGCTCGGGGGGCAGTTGCAGGCGTTCGCGGGCGGCCTCGATGATGCGGGCGTTGGCCTGGTGGGGAATCAGGTACTTGATGTCCTGGGGCTGGAGGCCGGCCTTTTCGATGGCCTCGAGGGTTGCGGTATTCATGACCCGCACCGCAAACTTGAAGACCTCACGCCCGTTCATGTAGGCATACTGCCCCATAGGGCTGCCATCGGGCAGTTTGTCGGCAATGCAGCGCAGCATCAGCTCCTTGCCGCCGGAACCGTCGGCCCCCAGCACAAACGACTTGAAACCATAACCCTCCGGCACCGGGCCAATCACCGCCGCTCCGGCTCCATCCCCAAACAGCACCGCCGTCGAGCGGTCGGTGTAGTCGAGAATTTTGGAGAGGGTCTCGGCACCGATGGTGAGCACTTTGCGGGCCAGGCCGCTCTGCACCATGGCGTGGGCCTGGGCAATGGCGTAGCCCCAGCCGGGGCAGCCCGCCAGGAGGTCGTAGGCGCCCGCATTCAGGCCAAAGTGGTTCTGTACCAGGGCCGCCGTAGCCGGGAACAGGGCATCGGGGGTATTGGTGGCCACAATCACCAGGTCTACCCCCTCGAGCGCACCCCGCCCGTGGCGGCGAATCAGGTCTTCGACCGCCCGGAACGCCAGGTGCGAGGTGAACTCCCCCTCGGCAGCCAGCCGCCGTTCGCGGATACCGGTACGGCTGACAATCCACTCATCGGAGGTATCCAGAATCTTTTCAAAGTCGTGGTTGGTCATGACCCGCTCAGGGGCATAGGTGCCAAGGGCAAGGATACCGATATTCAACGTTGCCTCCTAAAACCGCCCATAAAGCTCTGGGCACTCCAACAAAGATAACACCCCAGCACACTTTCGCGCCGGGATGCGGCTTGAACCAAGTCCAGATGATGAGCCCGTTTCATCTTCCTAATACCAACTCTGCGCGTGAGCGGCGCTAAGCGCGCCCCTCCCTTGCCGCGCCAGGGGGCGCGTCCGAGGGACTTGTATATCGCTTTTGGGTCACTTCAGAGCAGATTTGGTATGAGTATCTCCACGATAGAAACGTAATGGGTAGGGAAAGGGTGATTCACGAGGCTGCGCCGCTGCAAACCCCAGAATTCGCACTTTCGTTGAGCAGCATGATATTTCTATCGCGGGCGCACTTATACCAGATTCGGTTAGTTCGTCGCTGAACGGCGGCGAACTAACCCGACCGAAGGGAGTGCTCTAGGATTCAAAAAGATAGCCTCTGAAAATCTCTGGTTTGGGTGATTATCTTTTTGAATCCGGTATTAGAGGATAGCTTCGTGGATTTCCCCACCATCTCCCCAAAGCAACACCTGGCCCCTCAATCCCCCGGAAAGACAGCACCCCAGACAGCAACTTCTGTTGGTCTGGGGTGCTGGAGAGCTAGAGAACCTAGGCCCGGACTTCCAGAACCTTTTTACCGCCGTCATAGCCGCAGCTATCGCAAACGGCGTGCGGGGGAATCAAGGCCCCGCAGTTGGCACATTTGACAAGGGTAGGGGCTGTCAGGGTGGATACCGCAGCCCGGCGGATGTCCCGGCGGGACTTGGATACTTTTTTCTTGGGTACTGGGTGCTTGGCCATCTCAGGTCACTTCCTTTTGGAGAAAACACCCCGACCGGGGTGGCTTCCGACAAACCACTCTCCAATCTACAAGCTGCAGCCCAAAAGGTCAACCCAGGAGCTCCACCCGGTCGCCCTGCTTGAGGCCGAGGTGTTCCTGGGCATTGCCCAGGTGGACGGCCACCTCCAAGAGCCCGGCGCTCCCCACGTAGGCCAGGGCGCTCCCCACCGGTACCTCGGCATAGTGGGAGGCTGTCGGGATGTGATGGTAGCGAATGCGTACGGTCTTGCCCCGGATTTGGGCTGGGGTAGCCAGCAGGGTGGTGATGGCGTTGCCAAAGCGGTCAAAGGTCAGTATCTCGCCGTGGGTTCCAAAGTTCAGGTGGATGGGCAGGCGCACCAGCTCGTGCACGGGCAGTTCAGGGCCAAAACGGGGCGGTTCGACCCCTGCCGCCAGGTGGGCCGCTACCGGCCCAAACACATCTCGCCCGTGAAAGGTGGCCGATTTACGGGGCAGGTGGTAGCTCTGGTTCTCGAGCCAATAGGCTTTCCGCGGGGGGTCTTGCAAGTAAGCCAGGGTGAGCAGCCCGTTGTCCGGCGCCACATAGCAAAGCCGCTCCCCTACTACCAAAACTGCTCTGCGGCTCGAGCCCACCCCTGGGTCAATAACCGCCAGCACCACCGACTGCCGGGGCAGGTAGGGCACCGACTCGTACAAAATGTAACTGGCCCGGTTCAGGTCGCCGGGGGGGAGGTTGTGGGCTAGGTCGTGTACAACCACCCCTGGAGCCGTTTGCCGCATCACCGCCTTGACCACCGCAGCATAGGGGTCGGCCAGACCAAAATCGGAGAGAAAGAAAATTTCCCGCATCTACCCGCAGTTTATACAAAAAATGTCGCAGGGCGCAGGTCAGTCAGCTATCGGCCATGAACTATCTGGCTTTGACCGCTCTGATCAATCTCACGATACAGGCCAGGATGCCTTCGGCCTTCCGCTTTAAGCCCTGGGCCTCACCTCAGCTACCCAACAACGTGCGCGTCAGGGGCAGGTTGGCCACCAGGGCCAGCACCAGCCCGGCCAATACCCAGGCCGTAGCGCCGGCCAGGGCTCCCCTGGTGCGCAGGTAAAGCCAGCCCAGGAAAAGGCTGGCCATCAGGAAGAAGACCGTAGGGCCGGGAATGGCCAGGGCAAACAGCACCGGGATCATGAAGTTACTCAGCTCTTTGTAGCGTTCCTTGAAAACCGGATACCCCACCCCACGGATGACCAGCTCCAGCAAAGCCAGGCCGAAAAAGATGGGGTACATGGTGCCCAGGCCGCTCAGACCCAGGGGTTTGGCAATATAAGCATACAGGGCCAGCAAAGCCAGCAAGACCAGGCCCGCCCAGGTGCCCTCAATCCAGCTCGAGCGCGGCCCGAGGGCGTTTTGCATACCTTCCCGGTTGACATTCTGATAAGCAATCAGAAGCGCAAAAACCCCAAGTAAGAAATAAAACACCGGACGCACCACCTGGCCCTGAAAAGGGGTGAATAAGGCCAGCAGGTTCTGGTACAGGAGCTGCCCAATACCTACCGCAGCCAGCCCCGCCAGCACGAGCGCCAGAATCAACCACAGGTGGATTGAGCCAGGGCCAAAGCGCCGCTCGTTGCCCATCTCCACCGTGCGCATGGGCTCGATACGGCTCTCTCCGTAGAGCACCAGCCCCAGATAGGCCAAAAATACCACCAACCAGGGCCAGACCTTGCCCAAGAGACTGCTGGGCAGGCTCATCCTCGAGGACAACTGCCGCAAGACCAGAGAGCCTTTGTCGAACTCGCCCAGCCCGTAGTAAACCATCGCCAAGAGGCCCAGGGTTCGGGTATAGTCGCCCTCCAGGGGCCCCAGGCGGGGCAGCACTTCCTCGAGGGCCTCCGCCGCCGCGCGGGTGTCGCCCGATAGCCACATCAGGCGGGCCCGGGCAAGCTGCTCCTTAGTGCTGCTGCCCAGCAGGCCCAGGGCTTCCTGGGGCCGGCCCAGCCGCTCCGCCAGGCGGGCGGCACCCAGTCGGGCTTCCTCCGAAGCCGTCACCCGGCGGAAGGTGGCATAGGCCTCCTCGTACCGGCCCAGGGCTTCGTTGATCTGGGCCCGCAACAGCACCGCCTCAGTGTTCAACCCCCGCGGCAATCGGGCCAACGCATCGGCAGGCCGGCCCTGCAAGAGTTGAAAGCGCGCATCCAGCAGGGCCACCTCGGGGTCTTGCGGGCTAAGCTGGATCATTTGCTGAAGGTACGGCTGGGCCGCGCTGGGATTGTTCTCGTTCAGATAAATTCGCCCCATCAGCTTGATGCTAGGTAAGTGGTTGGGCTCGGCCACCAGTGCGAGCTGGCAGGTGGCTCGAGCGCTGTCCAGCACACCGCGGTCATACAGGGCTTTGCATTGGGTGTAATAGCCCTCGGCCCCCAATTGGGCCAGGGCCGTGAACGCAAATAAGGCGATTCCCACGGCAAAAGGAACCGCTCGTAACGCTATCATGGGGGTAGTGTAACATGCCAGCCTAAACTTCTTGCCCACAGATGCACATCCGGTAGAATCCATGCTGTATAGGGGTCGGCTACAAGCCGCAATAGAACTTCGGGAGGAATGGGTATGAAGGGTCTGGTGTTATGGTTGGTGCTGTTGCTGCCCTTGGGTTTATCCCAAAACGTGGCGGCGGTTGAAAAACTGGTGGATGAAGGCAAGTTTCAAGAGGCTTACGAAGCGGGCTTGCGCCTGGGTAGTGCCGTGGGTTTGATCCTGGCCGCCAAAGCGGCCAGCTACTATGCGGGCTACCAGGCCAAGGACAGTGAAAAAGCCGACTGGTATGACCGTGCCGAAGCCGCCGCCCGCCGCGCTATTCAGTCCGACGGCAACAACGCTGAAGCCTATTTTGAACTGGCCCGCGCCCAGGGGCGCCTTTCGCAATACCGGGGCATTCTGGAGAGCCTGGGGCTGGCCAGTGGCATTAAGGAGAACCTGGACCGAACCCTCCGCCTGAACCCCCGCCATGCCGGGGCCAGGGTCGCGCTGGCCCTGTGGCACCACTCGCTCATTTCCAAAAACGTGGGCTGGCTCTATGGGGCTAACGGCAACGTGATTGTGCCGCTCTTTAACGAGGCGATTCAGCTCGAGCCCCAGACCATCATCCACAAGGTCGAGCTGGCCGGGGTACTTGCTGCCCAGGGTAAGAAAGAAGACGCCCGCAAGCAGTACGAGGCCGCCCTGGCCATCGCCCCCAAAACCGCCGCCGACCGCTTCGACCTCGAGCGGGCCCGCCGGGAAATGGCCGCTCTACGCTAGAGTGGCCAATCACCCTGCAGATTTTGATACAATTCACTGGGTCTGACCCCCGTTTTATAGATTTAGATTTTCAAAAGGAGCTTTCATGAACGACCCTTTTGGCCGTGTGCCCGGCTGGAGCCCCAATCAACGCGTAGGCCTGTTTGTAGATACCCAAAACCTCTACCACTCCGCCCGCGACTACTACGGGCAGAACGTCAACTTTGAGAGCCTGATGCGCTTTGCCATTGGCAACCGCCAGCTGGTGCGGGCTACCGCGTACGTGGTGGAGCGCGAACACGACACCTCGGCCTGGCCCTTCATCTACAAGCTCTCCACCATTGGCTTCCGGGTACGCCGGATGAACCTGACCCTCAAGGAAACCACCGACGAGGGCAAGCCCATCTACGAGGGCAACTGGGATATGGGCATTGCCGCCGATATGGTACGCCTCATGCACACCCTGGATGTGGTGGTGCTGGGGAGCGGCGACGGCGATTTTGTGGACATTGTGGAGGTGCTGATGGAGCGGGGCATCCGGGTCGAGGTGATTGCCTTCAAGGAGACCACCTCGCAAAAGCTGATTGACGCCGTAGACCGCTTCATCCACCTGCCCGAAATCGAGAACGCCTTTGTACCCAGCAAGGAGCGGGAACGGACCTTGATCCCCAAAACGGAGTGAAATCCGCAATTGTCGCTCTATCGCCAGTCAACCGTGTGTGTAAGCCTCGGTAGTAAAGCCATCAGAGTGTTCGATTGGTCAAGCGAACGTGTGTACTTCCGCTTGGTTGCCTCGGCAGCCTGCGACCTGCTGAAAGTGACGTTGTATGAACCTCGAGGACTTCAACTACCACCTACCCCCCGAACTCATCGCCCAGAGCGGCGCTGAGCCCCGCGATTCGTCGCGGTTGATGGTGATCCACCGCAGCACCGGCCAGATGGAGCACCGGATTTTCCGCGACCTACCCGGCTACCTCCAGGCAGGCGATGTGCTGGTGCTGAACGAGAGCCGGGTAATTCCCGCCCGCACCTTTGCCACCAACCCACACGGCACCTTGCTCGAGGTCTTGCTGGTGAGGGAAATCCCGGCTGAAGCAGGGTCGGGCAGATTGTGGGAGGCTTTGCTCAAACCAGCGCGGCGGGCCAGGGTGGGCTCGGTGCTGAGCTTTGCCGATGGCCTGCAGGCCACGGTAGAAGCCGTGGAAGAAGATGGCACCCGGCTGCTGCGCTTTACGGGGAATGTGTGGGAACACCTGGAAAACATCGGGAAGACCCCCCTCCCCCCTTACATCCAGGCCGCAGTAGACCCCGAACGCTATCAGACCGTTTATGCCAGAACCCCCGGCTCGGTGGCCGCGCCTACCGCCGGACTGCACTTTACCCCGGAGCTCCTGGAAAGGATTCGGGGCCTGGGAGTCAGCATCTGTTACGTAACCCTCCACGTGGGGCCGGGCACCTTCAAGCCGGTACAGGGCGACCCCGACCAGCACCACATGCACCTCGAGCCCTACGAGGTGCCCCCCCCTACCGCCCAGGCCATCAACCAGGCCAAGGCCGAAGGGCGGCGTATCGTCGCCGTGGGAACAACCGTGGTGCGGACCCTCGAGACCGCCTGGAACGGTACAGAGGTTCGCGCTGGTGCCGGCGAGACCCAGCTCTTCATCCGTCCGGGGTTCCAGTACCACGTGGTGGATGCGCTCATCACCAACTTTCACCTCCCCAAATCCACTTTGCTGATGCTGGTCTCGGCCTTTATGGGGCACGAACTCATGCAACGGGCCTACCAGACCGCCGTGGCTGAACACTACCGGTTTTATAGCCTGGGGGATGCGATGCTGATTCTGTAGGGGGGTAAGGGGACAGGGCTCAGGGGATTCACAAACCGCTTACCCCACAGAGCAGTCCAGTTCTCGCAGCCCGTATCCCCCAAACCTCAAACTAGGCTTCGACGGGCTCGAGCTTGGCTTCTCGAACGATGATCTGAGCCGGGTTGCCTATTGCTGTGGCACCCGGCGGCACCGGCTTGGTGACCACGGCCCCAGCCCCCACTTTGGCCCCATCTCCAACCACAATGGGCCCCAGGATCACCGCGTGGGCTCCCAAAAGCACCCCGTTCCCAATGGTGGGGTGGCGCTTTTCCCGGGTAAAACCCGTACCCCCCAAAGTCACGCCGTGGTAGATCATCACATCGTCGCCCACTTCGGCAGTCTCGCCAATTACGATGCCCATGCCGTGGTCAATCACCACCCGGCGGCCAATCCGGGCACCGGGGTGGATCTCGACCCCCGTGAGCATGCGAGTCAGGTGAGCCAGAACGCGGGCTACAAATTTGAAATTGGCCTGCCAGAGCCAGTGGTTGAGCCGGTGCATCCACAAAGCATGCATTCCGGGGCTAAATAGAACAGCCTCGAGAGCGCCCCGGGCAGCAGGGTCTCGCTCGAGCACTGCCTGTACATCCTCTTTCAAGCGTTCGATTACGGGTGGCATAGTGCAGAACCGCAACCGACATTTTGCAAGCGAGGGTCGGCCCGGTAAGTCCTCCCAAACAGTCCAAGAGTAGCCCACGTCCGAACCAGAAGCTGTGAGCCGGTTACCTATTTCACCAAAACACTTCACTTCGCACGGTTCTGCTCTCGAATGGAGTTAAGCTGCTCACTAGCAAAACCAGTCTCCGTGAGCATAGCCAGAATCATATCGCTCTTGCCTTCGATATAGGCGTCTATGTTGTAGGTATGTTCTTCTGCCAGGCGCTTTTTGAGCGCACTGTAGGCCTGTATGGCCTGCGGGTGAGCCCGCAGATAGTCGCGTAAGGCCAGATGATTACGCAGGCTTACGCTATTTTGCAAGCACACATATAGATGATGCGGCGGTAAGTGGGCTGGTTGTTGAAAAGCCTCGCGGCCCTCAATGCCCAGGTTACCCCGATGTGCGTAACCCAGAACCGCCAATCGCTCAATGGCCAGAGCGACATCGGCTTCGGTAGCCACCACCACGTCCATATCAATGATGGGTTTGGCAGCCAATCCCGGCACCGAGGTACTGCCCACGTGCTCAATTCCCAGGGCAAAATCCTGAACAGCTTTACCAAACCAGGGCCCGAAGCCGTTCAAAGACTTCGGGCCAGGTAGGGTCATAGTCCACCACCACGATGGGTTGGGGCATGCTCAAGCCTCCACCGAGACGTTCTCGAGGTTCAGGTTGGTGTACACATTTTGCACGTCGTCAAGTTCTTCAAGCGCTTCCACCATGCGCAGCACCTTTTCGGCCTCTTCCTGACTCAAGCGCATGGTGTTTTGGGGCACCATAGTGATCTCGGTGTCCTCCGGCTTGAAGCCTCTGACCTTGAGGGCATTGGCGACCGCATAGACCTCCTGAGGGTCGGTGTAGATTTCCAGGCCCTCGTCGCTTTCTTGCAAGTCCAGCGCACCCGCCTCGATGGCCGCTTCCTGGGCGGCTTCGGTATTGGGTTCAATCCAGATATAACCCCGACGGTCAAACTGCCACGAAACCGACCCCGTAGCCCCCAGGCTCCCCCCATGCTTGGTGAAAATGTGGCGCACTTCCGAGGCCGTGCGATTGCGGTTGTCCGAGAGCGCGCTCACTATAATTGCCACCCCTCCCGGTGCATACCCCTCGTAGACCACTTCCTCGTAGTGACTGCCCTCGTCATCACCACCAGCCAGACGCTTCAAAAGGCGCTCGATGTTGTCGTTGGGAACATCTGAGTTTTTGGCAGCCTCGATCAGATTGCGTAGGTTGACATTGGCAGCAGGGTCTGCACTACCCCCAGCCCTGGCCGCTGCTGCGATCAGGCGCAGGTACTTGCTCACCACCTTGCCCTTCTTGAGATCGTTAGCAGCCTTTTTTCGCTTTATTTGTGCCCATTTGCTATGTCCGGCCATAAATCACCGTTCCCTAGTATACGAGAGGCGCAAGAGGCCCTGCTCACCAAGACCCACTCTTTGCTCCGCCTGCGATCCAGACAGCTTATTTTATTGCTTATACTGAGAACAAACCCTGCCATGCTCTATAATGGCGCTCATGCGTCGTGTCGTTGTCACGGGCCTTGGCCCTGTAGCCCCCAACGGTATAGGAGCCGAAGCCTTCCACAAAGCCCAGCTAGTCGGAAAGTCGGGCATCCGGCGAATCACCCAGTTCGATGCCACGAGCTACCCCGTGCAGATTGCCGGCGAGGTAGACATCAACCCCGAAGAGTACATTGATAAGCGGGAGCTTCGTCGCCTCGACCGCTTCACCCAACTGGCCCTGATTGCGGGGCATCTGGCCTTACAAGACTCGGGGTTAGAGCTTGAAAAAGAAGACCGCACCCGCATCGGCACCCTGGTCGGCACCGGCATTGGGGGCATGATTACCTGGCAGGAGCAAAGCCGGGTGCTCTTCGAGAAGGGCGGCACCCGCCTCTCCCCTTTCTTTATCCCCATGATGATCGCCAATATGGCCTCAGGCCAACTGGCCATGAAGTACGGCTTGATGGGCCCTTCGTCTACGGTGGTAACCGCCTGTGCAACCGGCTCGGACGCCATCGGCAACGCCTTCAGGGTTGTTCAGTTGGGCGAGGCCGATGTGATGATAGCCGGGGGCACCGAAGCGGTGGTGACCGAGATGGCCATCGGGAGCTTTGGGGTCATGCGGGCGCTCTCGACCCGCAACCAGGAGCCCGAAAAAGCCAGCCGCCCCTTCACCCAAAGCCGGGATGGTTTTGTCCTAAGCGAGGGGGCAGCAATCCTGGTGCTGGAAGAGTATGAGCGGGCCAAGGCCCGAGGTGCCAAGATATATGCCGAGCTGGTGGGGTTTGGTCGCAGCGCCGACGCCCACCACATCACCGAGCCGCACCCGGAGGGCGCTGGCGCAGCCCTGGCCATGCGGGCCGCCCTGAAGGACGCCAAAATTAGCCCCGAACAGGTGGGCTATATCAACGCGCACGGCACCTCAACCCCGGTTGGGGACAAAGCCGAGACCCTGGCCATCAAGAAGGTTTTTGGTGAGCACGCTTACAAGCTTTCGGTTTCGTCCACCAAGAGCATGATTGGGCACCTGCTGGGGGCGGCAGGGGCCATCGAGGCCATTGCCAGCGTTCAGGCCTTGGTGAGCGGAGTGCTGCCGCCTACCATCAACCTAGACGACCCCGACCCCGAGCTCGACCTGGATTACGTGCCCAACTCCCCCAAGGAAAAACAGGTGGAGTACGCCCTCTCGAACTCCTTTGCCTTTGGCGGCATGAACGCCACGCTGCTGTTTAGGCGGGTGTGATACCGTTTGATACCGGATTCAAAAAGATACTTCACCAAACCAAAAGCCCCAGGGGCTATCTTTTTGAATTCTAGAGCACACCCCTCCCTTTGGTCGGCGAAGAAAGCGTCTTTCTTCCAAGGGGCGGTATCGCCCTCCGCTACCCGGATAACTTCGGTCGGGTTAGTTCGTTACCATTCGGTAGCGAACTAACCGAATCTGGTATGAATGACTATCTTTTTGAATTTGGAATTATGAGCGCAATAAAGACTCCGGCATTCGGAATACGCCATTGAGCTAGCGGCTGGCTCGAGCACAAATGACCGGCTGCCTCACCAGGGCGAGGCAGCCCAAATTCACCCGGTACTACCGCGTTTCGGAGCCGGCTTTGATGGTCATGGCCCCGGTGTTGATGTTAATCGCATGGCAACTGGTGCAGTTGTTGCCGGATCGCTCGGTAAAGGTGTACCGGTTCGACACAAATTCAGGGTTCTGGCTCAGATGGAGTAGGTGAATGACGGTGGTGATGGGTCGTCCTTGGCTACGGTGGCAGGTGATGCACTGGGTTGGAATCGGCACCGCGCCAGTGGTGATGATCCGGGTGACATCGGGGTGGCGGCCCATTAGGGTGGTTGCTCTGGGGAAGACCGCCTCCGCGACGTTGATGGCCTCCTTAGGGCTTCCTTGCGTGGCCCAGAGCCGCAACGTAGTCGAAAGCCGGAGATCACGGTTAGCAGTCTGCCGGTGGCAGTCTACGCACCCGTTGGGTTTGTCGTCGGGGATGGTCACACCTGGCCATGCAGGCAAAGCCGACGGCTGTGCCCCGACCATAAAAAAGCTCAACACCCCTATCAGAACTGCGCCAAAGAGAACCTTGCTGGGCATACTTACCTCCTGTGATGTCTAACACTTTGATATTCACCCATAAAGGCAGATTCAAATGTCCCTACAGTGAAACGAACGGGCTTTTATCGTTCTCCCCTTTGCCTGTGGAAGAGGGCGTCGACACTGCCGGCAAGTTTGGTACTTGTATTGCCGAATAATACCGGATTCAAAAAGGTACTTTGCAAAACCAAAAGCCCCCAGGGGGCTATCTTTTTGAATCCTAGAGCACACCCCTCCCTTCGGTCGGGTTAGTTCGTTACCATTCGGTAACGAACTAACCGAATCTAGTATGAAACAGCTTTGACGGCAGTCCGGTGTCGTAAGGATGAGGGGTTGCAACAACGGTGTTCATGCAAATGATAAGAGCCCGGTGAAGCAAAGGGTCAACCAACAGAAACCGCTAGAATCAGTTATGGCGATTCAGCAAAACTTTCCCGCTTTGGCAGCCGGCTTCAGTTTTTTGGACAACGCCGCAGGCGCGCAGGTACCCCGGCAGTGTATCGAGGGCATAAGCCGGTTTTTGGCCACCCATAGCTGCAACGTGGGCATGCCCTACCCTGGTTCCCAGGCCGCTACGTTGGTGCGCGAACAGGCCCGCCGGGAAACCGCGCAGTTTTTCAACTGTAAAGCGGAAGAGGTGGCAATCGGGCCCAGCGCCACCGCCCTGACTTTCATTCTTTCGCGGGCTTTTTCTCGGCTTTTTGGCGAGGGCGACGAGGTGGTGATTTCGGAGCTCGAGCACGAGGCCAACACCTCACCCTGGCGCAACCTGCAAGAAAAGGGCGTGCAGGTACGGGTCTGGAAAGCCCGCTGGGACGAGGGCGGTAGGCTGGAGCCCGCCGATCTGCGAACGATGCTCTCGCCCAGAACCCGGCTGGTAGCCGTTACCTCAGCGGCCAACTCGCTGGGCACCACCCCGGACGTGGCCGCCGCCGCCGAGATTGCCCACTCGGTAGGGGCCTGGTGCATTACCGACCTGGTGCACTTTAGCCCCCACCACCTGCCCGACGTCCAAACCAGCGGGGTGGATATGGCTTTTTTCTCGGCCTACAAAGTGTTTGGGCCGCACCTGGCTTTCCTCTATGTGCGCGAGGAACTGATTGCCCGGCTGCCCACCGACAAGCTATGGTTCATCTCCGAAGACAGCCTGCTCAAGTTCGAGCCCGGCACCAACAACCATGAAGGGCTGGCCGGCTGGCTGGGCAGCCTGTCGTATTTGCGGGACGAGTTAGGCGCAGGCCTACCCGGGCGCAAGGGCTTGCAGGCAGCCTACCGGCGCATCGAGGCCCTCGAGCAGCCCCTGGTCGAGCAAGCCCTGGAGCGCCTGCAGCAGATTCCGGGCCTGAAGCTCTATGGCATACCCTCCCCCAAGGGCCGGGTGGGTACGTTTTGCTTCAACCTGGAGGGCCAGTCCCCGCTCAGGGTGGCCGAACGACTGGCCCAGGTAGGAGTAGGGGTCGCGGCAGGGCATTACTACGCCACCATGCCCATACAAGCCCTGGGGCTGTGGCCCAACGGGGCCATTCGGGCCTCCATTGCCCACTACACCACCCAGACCGACCTGGACAAGCTCATTGCAGGATTACAGGGGAGCGACTAGGCTACACCTATTTATGGACACAACGTCCAGACGGTGTCTTTATCCAGCGTCAGCGCGCGGGTGAAGCGCAGGTGCCCTGGCTGGCCGGGCTGGGTGCCCTCGGCGCGGAGTTCGTAGCGGCCTTCGCGCAGGCTGGGGAAGAGCCTCGAGCCCCGCACGGTGCCGATGAACTCCCCGTTGATATAAAAAAACACCGTTTGGTTGGGCCCAGTGCACTGGTTTTGCACAATCAGATCAAAGCGCCGAGGGTTGAGGCTATTGGTCGGCGCGCAAGCGCTGAAAAGGAGCGAAAAAAAGACCAAAAGCAATTCAGGCCGCATCCAGATGTTGATACCACGCGGGCCCGCCAAGTTGCATGAGGAGCGCTCCAAAGCCGGAACGGCGTTGGCTCGATGAGGTCGGCACGCGTAAACTGAATGCATGTTATTTGGACGAGAGCGCCTCGAGGCCCTCGAGGCCCAGAACCTCGCTCCCTATGCGGTCAAGTCTGGCGAGAGCCGGGGCCGCGAACACCCCGAGCCCGAGTCGCGCTACCGCACTCCCTTTCAGAAAGACCGCGACCGGGTGAACCACACCACCGCTTTCCGGCGGCTCCAGTACAAAACCCAGGTGTTTGTGAACTTCGAGGGCGACTACTACCGCACCCGTCTGACCCACACCCTGGAGGTAGCCCAGGTAGCCCGCTCCATCGCCCGGGCGCTAGGGCTGAACCCGGAACTCGCCGAGACCATCGCCTTCGCCCACGACCTCGGCCACCCGCCCTTCGGCCACTCGGGCGAGGCCGTGCTAGACGGGCTAATGCAAAGACACGGCGGCTTCGACCACAACCAGCAGTCCATGCGCATCGTGACCTACCTCGAGCAGCGCTACCCGGGCTTTCGAGGCCTCAACCTGTGCTGGGAGTCCCGCGAAGGCATCATCAAGCACGAGACCCGCTACGACATGCCCAACGCCGAAGGCTACGAACCTCATCTGCGCCCCAGTCTCGAGGCCCAGATTGTGAACCTGGCCGACGAGGTCGCCTACAACGCCCACGACCTTGACGACGGCCTGCGCGCAGGGCTTTTGCAGCCCGGCCAGCTTTGGGAGGTGGAGCTGCTGCGCGACCTGCTGGGTGAACTTGGCCTACAGCCAGACCGCTTCGACGAGATGGGCCGGCGGATCTTCATCCGCGAGCTGCTGGGGCTCCTCATCACCGACACCATTCACGCTACCCATGTACTTTTGCAGCATCAGAAAATTGAAAGCCTCGAGGCCATCCGCAGCCACCCGGCACCCCTAGCCGTTTATTCGGAGGCCATGGCCCAGCAGCTAAACCAACTGCGGGAGTTTTTGTACGCCAACCTCTACCGGCATTACTACGTGGTGCGGCAGGTAGGCAAGTCGCGCTTGGTGCTGGAAAAGCTCTTCGAGGCCTACACTCACGATCCCGCCATTCTGCCCCCCCAGGTTCAGCAGGCCAGCGAGACCGAGGGCATCTACCGCGCAGCCTGCGACTACATCGCCGGCATGACCGACCGCTTTGCCCTCGACGAGTACGCCCGCCTCTTCGAGCCGGAGTTTCATCGCTGAAAGCGTAGTCCAAAGCCAGAAGCTGACGGCTCAAAGGCTTTCAAGGTACACCCCGAAAAAGTTTTTCCGCCCTTGACGCTCAACCCTCGACCTAAAGCGCTTCATTGGTTGAAGCGAAGCAACCTTATACCGGATTCAAAAAGATAGTCATACTAATCGACATATCAGAGGCTATCTTTTTGAATCCTAGAGCACACCCCTCCCTTCGGTCGGCGAAGAAAGCGTCTCCTTTTAGTCGGGTTAGTTCGTCACCAAAAGGTGACGAACTAACCAAATCTGGTATTACACCCTCATTCATTCAACGCATTTGCGGCAGAAACTATACAAAGCGTCATATTTGCAGAGTAAACTGAACGGGTGGACAACCTTGAAAGTTACTATCAGAGCCGCTTTGCGGCCCGAACCCAGCGCATCCAGGCTTCAACCATCCGTGAAATCCTGAAGCTCACCACCCAGCCGGGGTTCATCAGCTTTGCAGGGGGGCTGCCCGCCGCCGACCTGTTTCCCATCCAGCGCATCGGCGAGGCCACCCAAAAGGTACTGGCCGAACACGCTGACAAAGCCCTGCAGTACAGCACCACCGAGGGCTACCTGCCTCTGCGGGAGTGGATTGCAGGCCGGATGCCCGGTGCCAGCGCCGAAAACGTGCAGATTGTCTCGGGCTCGCAGCAGGGGCTCGACCTAATCGGTAAGGTCTTCATAGACCCCGGTTCGAAAGTCCTGGTCGAAGCCCCCACCTACCTGGGGGCACTGAGCGCCTTCAACCCCTACGAACCACACTACATCTCGGTCGGCATGGACGAGGAGGGGCTGCGGCTTGAGGAGCTCGAGGCCGCCCTCAAGGCCTACCGCATCAAGTTCATGTACGTGCTGCCCACCTTCCAGAACCCCTCGGGCCGCCTGATGGGTCTGGAGCGACGCAAAGCCCTTGTGGCGTTGGCCCGACAGTACCAGACCCCCATCCTGGAAGACGACGCCTACGCCGAACTCTACTTTAGCGGCGAGCCCCTTCCCACCCTCTACGCCCTCGACCTCGAGCTGGGGGGTGGCAACGTGATTTACCTGTCCACCAGCTCCAAGACCCTGGCCCCAGGGCTGCGGGTGGCCTGGGTGGTGGGGCCCAAGCCGGTCATCCAGAAGATGGTGTATGCCAAACAAGGAGCCGACCTGCACACCCCCACCCTCAACCAGATGCTGGTTTACGAGCTGGTACAAGACGGGGCGTGGTTCCAGGCCCAGATTGGCAAGATTCGCCAGACCTACCAGACCCGGCGCACCTGGATGCTCGAGGCCCTGCAAAAGTACATGCCCGAGGATATGGGCTGGATTGTGCCGCAGGGGGGCATGTTCTTCTGGCTCACGGCTCCCCAGGGCCTCGACAGCCTCGAGCTCCTCAAGCGGGCGGTGGAAGAGAAGATGGCCTTCGTGCCGGGCCAGCCCTTCTACGCCGACGGCAGCGGCCAGAATACCTTGCGACTTTCGTACTCGAGTGCGACCCACGAGCAGACCGAGGAAGGCATCAAGCGGCTAGGCCGAGCGGTGCACCAGATGCTGGGGCGAGAGCCGGTGGTCTAACCGATTTGCCCTCGGCGTGCCGATGTAATACACTTCTGTAACAATTTGCTGCTCAGGCAGCAGGAGCGCAGCCTCCGGTAGCTGCAAGGGTGGAGACGGTCAACGGTCTCCGCTCTTTGTTGTGTCAGGGTAGACTATGCGGCGTTACGATCGCTCTGGAGCTCGAGGATGACACTTGCGATAATATCGGCTTTCCTGGGTGCCCTGCTCGCGCCATTGGTGTACCGCTGGCTGGGCAGTTTGGCAGGCTGGGGGCTGGCCTTTTTGCCCCTAAGTCTCACGGTGTACTTCGCCAGTCTGCTGCCTACGGTGATTGCGGGCAACGCAGTGCGGCACAGTGCGGCCTGGGTGCCCACCCTCTCGGTCAACTTTTCCTTTTACCTGGACGGGCTTTCGCTCTTGTTCGCCCTGCTCATCACGGGCATCGGCACTTTCATCGTGATCTACACCGGGGGCTACCTGAAAGGCCACCCCGACTTGGGCAAGTTTTACCTGGTTCTTCTGCTCTTCATGGCCTCCATGCTGGGGCTGGTGCTGGCCGACAACATCGTGACGCTGTTTGTGATGTGGGAGCTCACCAGCCTCACCTCCTATCTGCTAATCGGCTTCAACCACACCGAGTTCCGCTCGCGCCGCGCCGCCACCCAGGCCCTGTTTGTCACGGCGGGCGGTGGGCTGGCCCTGCTGGCGGGGCTCATCCTGCTGGCGGGCATGGGGGGCTCGTGGGAAATCTCTGAGCTGCTTACAAAGGGCGAGGTGCTGCGGGAACATCCTCTGTACTTGGGCTCGCTGGTGCTGGTGCTCTTTGGGGCTTTTACCAAGTCGGCCCAGTTTCCCTTCCACTTCTGGCTCCCCAACGCCATGGAAGCGCCCACACCGGTCTCGGCCTACCTGCACTCGGCCACCATGGTCAAGGCCGGGGTGTACCTGCTGGCCCGGCTCCAGCCCGCCCTGGGCGGCACCGAGGTCTGGAGCAGCACCCTGATGGCCTTTGGGCTGGCCACGCTGCTCACCGGGGCCACCCTCACCTTCCGTCACACCGACCTCAAGCGGCTTTTGGCCTACTCCACGGTGGCCGCGCTGGGGGCCCTGGTCTTTGCAATCGGGATGGTACCCCTCACCGGCTACTACGGGGCGGTGGGCTTTGCCACCTTTTTGCTGGCCCACTCGCTTTACAAAGGGGGCCTTTTCATGGCGGCAGGGGCGGTAGACCACGAGGCCGGAACCCGCGATATTAACCAGCTTTCGGGCCTCTTTCGGGTGATGCCCATCACAGGGGTGGCGGTGGTGCTGGCCGCGCTCTCGCTGGCGGGGCTACCGCCGGTGCTGGGCTTTATCGGTAAGGAGGTGCTCTACCTGGCCTCCTTGCAGGCGGCACCGGTCTGGATGATAGGGCTGGCGGTGCTGGGCTTTGCAGTGGGCGCCACCCTGGCCCTGATCCTGAGCGTACCCTTTTTCCGCGGGCCCCCTCCCGCCGAGGTCCACGAGGGGCCCCCGAGCCTCTGGCTGGGGCCGCTGGTGCTGGCCGGGCTGGGCCTGCTGGTGGGGTTGTTCCCCGGCCTCTACAACCCCCTGGCCGATGCAGTGGCTACGGCGGTCAAGGGTGCGCCCGCCAGCTACCACCTGAAGCTCTGGCCGGGGTTCAACCTGGCCCTGCTCCTGAGTCTGCTAACGGTGGCGGTGGGGGTGGGACTTTACTTCCTTTACCCGCGCCTGCAGGCCTGGATGGCCAAAGACCCCGTCCCCGGCCCCGAGAACGCCTATGTAGCGCTGCTGCGGGGGCTGATGGGGCTGGCGGCTCGAGCCGAACGGCTTCTGCAAAGCGGCTCGCTGCGGGCCTACCTGGTCTGGGTGTTTGGGGGCCTCTCGGGGCTGGTGGGGCTGGCCCTGCTGCAAAGCGGCACGCTGCCCTGGCCCAGCCAGACCGCTGTGGTTAACCCGGCCAAGGCAGTGCTGATGGCCCTGATGCTGCTGGGGGCGCTGCTGGTGTTGCGGCTGCGCTCGCACCTGGGCATGGTGGTGGGGGTGGGCATTGTGGGGGCCGGGGTGGCCCTCTTGTTCCTGCTGCAAAACGCCCCCGACCTTTCGATCACCCAGTTCCTGGTCGAGACCCTGACCGCCATCCTGATTGCTCTGGTACTGCTACAGATTCGCAACATCGGCGAGGTGCCCAGGGGCCGCTGGCTGGACAAGGCGGTGGCGCTCTTGTTTGGGGGTATCGTGACCCTGCTGATGCTGGGGATGCTCACAGAGCCGATGGAGCATCACCTGAGCAACTTTTTTGCCCAGAAAAGCCTGCCCGAGGGCTTCGGGCGCAATATCGTGAACGTGATTCTGGTGGACTTCCGGGGGCTGGACACCTTCGGCGAGATTACCGTGGTGGGGCTGGCCGGTCTGGGGGTCTATGCCCTCTTGAAGCGCCTTCGCCGGGAGGGAAAGCCATGAACACCCTCATCCTGAAAACCACCTCGAGGTTCCTCTTCACCCTGCTGCTCTTGCTTTCGGTCTTCTTGCTGCTGCGCGGCCACAACGAGCCGGGCGGAGGCTTTATCGGGGCGCTGGTGGCGGTGGGAGCCTATGCGCTCTTTGCCCTGGCCCACGGGCTTAGCGCCGCCCGCAAGCTACTGCCGCTGCCCCCCCTGCGGCTGGTAGGGTGGGGGTTGCTGGTCGCCCTGGTGAGCGCGCTGGTGGCCTTCTTCCTGGATAAACCGCTCATGACCGGCGTCTGGTTCAGCCTGTTCGGCGTGAAGATTGGCACCCCGGTGATCTTCGACATCGGGGTCTACCTGACCGTGTTTGGGGCGCTCCTGTCGGCCATTTTTGGCCTCGAGGAGACCGCCGACCGCACCCCCGAGGAGGCTTCCTGATGGAGATCTGGATGGCCTTTCTGGTGGGCGGCCTTACGGCGGTCGGGGTCTACCTGATGCTCAGGCCCCACCTGATCCAGTTTCTGATCGGCTTTCTGGTGCTGGGCAACGCCGCCAACCTGCTCATCTTCACCGCGGGTCGGCTGGGTAGTTCGTTCCCGCCGCTGGTGCAGCCCAGCGGCACGGTGCTGGAGCCCATCGCCAACCCCCTGCCGCAGGCCCTTATCCTCACCGCCATTGTGATCGGCTTTGCCCTGGCGGCCTTCGGCATTGTGCTCTTCTTCCGGGCCCAGGCGGTGCTGCACACCCTGAACGCCGAGGCCATGCCCGAGACCCTCGAGGCCGCCCCCGCCCCCTCGCCGGTAGACGAGGTTCGAGAGGAGCGCACATGAGCTGGCTTCTGGTGCTTCCCCTGCTAATCCCGCTCACCACCGGCATCCTGTGCCTGGTGGTCGCCAGCCGCCCTGCCCAGCGGGTGCTGGGCCTGGTGGGGGCGCTGGGCCTGCTGGCCGCCGCCATCACCCTGCTCGTGCAGGTCAATCAGCGGGGTATCCAGGCGGTACAGGTGGGCAACTGGCCCGCCCCTTTTGGCATTACCTTCGTGGCCGACCACCTCTCGGCCCTGATGGTGCTGATTACCGGCGTGGTGGCGATGGTGGTGGCGCTCTATGCCCTGGCCGAGGGCGACCAACCCCGCGAACAACTGGGCTACTACGCCCTCTGCCACTTCCTGCTCTTTGGGGTAAACGGGGCCTTCCTCACCGGCGACCTGTTCAACCTCTACGTCTGGTTCGAGGTGCTGCTGCTCTCCTCCTTTGTGCTGATGATTCTGGGCGGAAGCAAGGCCCAGCTCATGGGGGGGGTCAAGTACTTTGCGGTCTCGCTACTCTCTTCAATTTTGTTCCTGGTGGCGGTAGGGCTGCTGTATGGCGCCACCGGAGCCTTGAACATGGCCGACCTTGCCACGCGGGTGGGCTCGGTTGCGCCGGGCTTGCTCTCGGCCCTGGCCATGCTCTTCCTGGGGGCTTTTGGCCTGAAGGCGGCGGTGTTTCCCTTCTTCTTCTGGCTCCCCGCCTCCTACCCGGCTCCGCCGGTGATGATCTCGGCCCTATTTGCGGGCCTTTTGACCAAGGTGGGGGTGTACGCACTCATCCGGGTCTTCACCCTGCTCTTTACCCAGGACACCGCCTTCACCCATACGGTGCTGCTCTGGGTGGCCGGGCTAACCCTGCTCCTGGGGGTGTTGCTGGCCCTGGCCCAGGGGGAGCTCAAGCGGCTGCTCTCGTTCCAGCTGGTGAGCCACATCGGCTACATGCTGATGGGTCTGGGCATCCTGAGCCCCTTGGCCCTGGCAGGCTCGGTGTTTTATGCCCTGAATCACATGATCGTGATCGCGGCGTTGTTCCTGCTGGCGGGGCTTTTGCAGCGCTTGCAGGGCACCACGGTGCTGGTGCGGATGGGCGGGCTTTACCAGAGCCACCCCTGGCTGGCGGTGCTCTTCTTGCTGCCGGCCTTCTCGCTGGCCGGGCTGCCGCCCTTCTCGGGCTTCTGGGCCAAGTTCACCCTGGTAGCAGCAGGCTTGCAGGCCGGGCAGTACGCCATCGTGACGGTGGCCCTACTGGTGGGCCTCCTGACCTTGCTCTCGATGGGCCTGGTCTTTGCCGAGGCTTTCTGGAAAAACCCTCCCAAACCCTTTAGCCCCTCGGCAACCCCGCCGGGGCTGGTGCTGCCGGTGGCGCTCCTGGCCCTGCTCACCCTGGGCATTGGGCTGTGGGCCGAGCCGCTGTTGGGTCTCTCGCAGGCAGCGGCTCAGGAACTCCTCGAGCCCAGCCGCTATATTGAAGCTGTACTGGGGGTGAGCCGGTGAGGGCCTTCGTGTACAACGTGGTGCTGACGGTGTTCTGGATGCTGGTAACGGAGAGCTTCACCCTCTCCAACTTCCTGGTGGGCTTTGCCATCTGCTTCCTGATTCTGCTGCTAGCCCGCCCCCTCTTCGATGCCCCCTCGAGGCGCTACTTCACCCTGGCCTGGAAGCTCCCCCGCTTTGTGGCCCTGATGCTCTGGGAGATTGTGCTCTCGAGTGTGCGGGTAGCCCAGGCGGTGCTATCGCCCCGCATGCCCATCAAACCCGGCTTCATCGCCTACCCTCTCACCGTCAAGAGCGACCTGGAAATCACCCTGCTGGCCAACCTGATTACCCTCACGCCCGGCACCCTGAGCCTCGACGTCTCCACCGACCGCAAGGTGCTCTACGTGCACGGGATGTTCGTGGACGACCCCCAGGCGGTGATCCAGTCCACCCACGATAGCCTGGAAAAAGCCGTGCTGGAGGTGACCCAATGAGTTTTCTGGAAGGGGCCCTGCTGGCCCTGACCCTCACCCTGCCTTTTGCACTGTACCGGCTGGTCAAGGGCCCCACCCTGCCCGACCGGGTGGTGGGCCTCGATCTGATTACCTCGGTGGCGGTAGCCATGGCCGCGCTCTATGCCCTGGTCAGCGGCCAGACCGCCTTTCTAGATGTGGCCATCGCGCTGGCCCTGTTTGCTTTTCTGGCCACGCTGGGCCTGGCCCGCTACATCGAGTACCGGGGCCACAAGGGAGACTGAGCATGGTAGATCTGCTGGTGTATGCGCTGGTTTCCGTGGGAATTTTCTTCCTCTTCATCGCGGCCATTGGGGTGGTGCGGATGCCCGACCTCTACAACCGCATGCACGCCACCTCCAAAGCGGGCACGTTGGGGGTGGGGCTGATTCTGGTGGCAGTGGCGGTGTTTTACCAGGAGCTCTCGGTGGCGGCCCGGGCCCTGTCGGCCCTGGCCTTCATCATCCTGACCGCGCCGGTAGCCGCCCACGCCCTGGGCCGGGCAGCCTACCTCTCGGGGGTCAAGCCCTGCCGGGACACCTACATTGACGAACTGGCCGGGCACTACCAGAAAAACCACAAGCTCGAGTCGGTGGAGAAGCCCGCGCCGACGAGTCACACCGAATCGTAAGAAAGCCGTTCAGATCATCGTATTTTCCATTGCGACCCTGAAGCAAAACCACAGGGCAAGCTCAGATTACCCCTCGAGCCCCCGCATGGGCGACACCCTTCTGGATTACTTCTACCAACTCTGCGCGTGAGCGGCGCTAAACGCGACCCTCACTTGCCGCGCCAGGGGGCGCGTCCGGGGGAGTTGTATATCGCTTTTGGTTCACTTCTGGGCAGATTTGGTATTCGTAGGCCAATAGCCTCCTCGCAAGAAACCCTCCAACAAAAGTGTCATTCCTAGCGCGGTGAGGAATCCGATACGCCAACTTCCCCAACATTCACCAGCCCTGTGCAGTACAGGATTCCTCGTCGGCTCACGCCTCCTCGGAATGACGGGTGTACTGGTTGTTGGATTCGACAATCCTTGTGCCATTGACGCAGCCGTTATCAGTTACTTCACATCAAACGCCCAGGCGCTCGAGCTCGTAGGGTAGCATCTTCTGCCACCAGGGCCAGTCGTGATCCACGTCGTGGCCCCAGTAGTCGAAGGTGGCGTACACACCCTTTTCGTGTAGCAAAGCTTGCATCTCGCGCGTGTCGCGGATACACTCCTCCTCCCAGCGCCCCTGCCCCACCGCAAACACAATCTTGTTGCGCCGGTAGGCGTTGAGCTTGTCCTCGTCGGTCAGGTTACGCAAGTACCACAGGGGGGAGTTGAAGTAGGCATCCATGCCCCCTTCATCGCCCACAAAGCCCCCCACCTGATACAGCCCCGATAAAGCAATCAGGCCATCGAACACCTCGGGGTATTTGAAGAAAAAGTTGGCCGAATGAAACGCCCCCATACTGCACCCCGTGACCCACATGGTCGGAAGGCCGGTGTTCTTCTGCACGAAGGGTACCACCTCCTGCATGATGTAGGCATCGTAGTCGTTGTGGCGGCGGGCCCGTTCCCAGGGGGGGATGCTCTTGTTCGTCCAGCTCTGAAAGTCTATGCCGTCCACACAAAAAAACTTAACCCGCCCCGCCTCGATCATGGGCGCAAGGGCCTGGGCCATCCCGGCATGGCCTTCCCAGTCGTACCAGCGTCCGTTCTGGGCCGGGAATACAATAATCGGCTGGCCGTAGTGGCCGTATAGCTTTAGCTCCATGTCCTGCCCCAGGGCGGGGCTGTACCACTTGTGATATTCGGTGTGCATATTCACCTCGTCGAGAGTCCAGCGCCCAGAGTCAAGAGCTATTTGGATTTAGCACTTGACCCTCGACACTCGACTCTAGGCTCTTTCCTGAATGGCCTGGGCAGCTTGGAGCAGGGTAGACAGGTCGGGGTGGCGCAGAATGTAGCCATAGTTGCCAATGGCCCCTGCAAAAATGCCGCTGATGCGCTCGTGGTGGGCTACCAGGGGGCCAAACTCGGCCATCACCTGCTCGTGCGAACGCTTGTACCGGATGTGGTCTTTGCGACCCACATAGGTGCAGAAATAGGGGTGTTTGGCCTGCTGGCTCACGCTGCCGTACGTGAGCACGTTCACCCACTCACGAAAGATGTCTATGTCGTTGGCATAGTTGAACATGTCTATCGAGAGACCCCCAGGCGGGCGCATGTTCACTTCCAGGGCGACCAAAGAGCCATCGTCCAGGCGGAAGAACTCGAAGTGGAAGAAGCGCTCCACCACGTTAAAGGCCTTGGCTACCTTACGGCCAGCCTCGCGCAGGTCTTCGGGGATTTCCCGCACCATGTAGTAGTAGATGTCGGTGTCCTCGTTGACTACATCCATCACGCCTTTGGAGTACTCGAGCGAACTGTCAAACACCACATTGCCTTTGATATCGGTCAGGCCATCGTAGGTTATAATCCGGCCCGGAATAAACTCCTCCATGATGTAGTCCACCGGGGGCTTGCTGGCGATGTAGTCCATCAACTCGGCATCGTTGGTAATTTTGTAGGTTTTGGCCGCCCCGACCCCAATATCGGGCTTTGCCACCACCGGGTAGCCCACCTCCTCCACAAAGTCCTGGGCTTCTACCGCCGTGCGGCAGACCTTACCCCGCGCGACCCGCAACCCGGCTTGCTGGAAGTACTGTTTCATCACCGACTTGCGCTTGACCCGATCCATGTCGGCAGGGCGGAGGCCAAAAATGTTGAAGTCTTCACGCAGCATGGCCTCGGTCTCGAGCCAGTACTCACTCATGGAGTCCAGGCGCTCGAGCTTGCCGTATTTGTGCGTGAAGTAGCCCAGCGCCCGCACCAGCTCGTCGTAGTTGTGCATGTCGGAGACTTTGTAATACTCGGTCAGAGCGTTCTTCAATTCGGGGCGGAGCTGGTCGTATTCAGCATCGGCCAGGCCCAGCACGGTATGTCCGGCCTCGCGCAGACGCACACAAAAAGGCCAGAAGTTTGGGGGAAAATGGGGAGAGAGAAAAACGACATTCATGCCTACCTCCGGGAGTTTGCTCCACAGTATTCCCAAGCAAAGCCCACAATTCAAGCCGAGCTGATAGCCTATGGTCTATAGTCCATGGTCAATAGCCGATGTCAGAGAGCTCGATTGGGGCTATTGGATAACGCAGGTGAAATGCGAGAATTTGGGAACGTTTATCGGGGTGGCCCTACCACGGGGGCCTTTTCCGCTTCGGTTTGTACATCTTCAGGCCAGACCCCACCCAACAGCCTCCAGGCCCGTACCATATCGGCAGGGACGGGGGCCACAAAGTGCAGATATTTGCCGGTGCGCGGGTGCTGCAGGCGTAGCTCGTAGGCGTGCAGCGCCTGACGCGCTATCAAATCGGAGGGCTTTCCGTACACATCATCGCCCAGAATGGGAGCGTGGAGGTGCTTGAGGTGGACGCGAATCTGGTGGGTACGCCCGGTGTGGAGAATGGCCGAGACCAGGGCGTGTTGTGCCACCGAAGCGAGTACCTCGAAGTCGGTCTGGGCGTGCCGGGCCGCCACCCCGCCCACGTGCATGCGGGTGCGGTCTACCGGATGACGGCCTATGGGCGCAGATAGCATGCCTTCCGGCGGAATCCCCACCGTAAGCGCCAGGTAGCGCTTGTAAACGCTGCGCCCCGCAAAGGCTTCGGACAAACGGCGGTGGGCTGCCTCGTGGCGGGCCACCACAATTACCCCACTGGTATCCTTGTCGAGCCGGTGCACAATGCCGGGGCGCACAAGCTCGGGCCTGGGGGCCGACAGGCGCAGTTCGTCGGCCTCCTCGCTCTCGCCCAGCGAGACATCCAGCCCGAACCGCCCCAGGATGGCGTTGACCAGCGTTCCTGAGTACACCCCTGGTGCGGGATGCGTAATCATACCCGCTGGTTTGTTGATCACAATCAGGTCCGGGTCCTCGTACAAAACCTCGAGCGGAATATCTTCAGCGGCGACCGTAGCAGCCGCAGGCGGAGGCGGCTCTACCTCCACCGTCTCGCCCCGGAGCTTGTAGGAGGGCTTGCTAATCACCTTGCCGCCTACCCGAACCAGCCCCGCCGCAATCCACTCCTGGGCTTTGGCCCTGGAGGTATTGGCCTCGAAGGCCAGGGCCTGATCCAGGCGAACCCCGCTGGCAGAAAAACGCACCACATGGGCCATTGTAGAGGATGGCTCGCTGTGCAAAGTGGCCTGGGAGCTTTTAGCCTGGCAACGATAGGGAAACAGGTTCTCATGCCAGCTTTAGGGTAAAACCAACCTTCTGGATACACGCCTGAAGTGGGTATCGAACCCAATCACCACCTTGTCCAGGGTTACGCAGTGAACATAACGCAACCGCCCGCTACTTGTATGATGGTGAGCGTGGAACCGGATTTGACCCTGCGGCCCAAGAGCCTGGACGACTACGTGGGACAGGCCAAACTCAAGCAAAAACTGCGGGTCTACCTCGAGGCCGCCAGGAACCGGGGGGAGGCCCTCGACCACCTGCTCCTGTTTGGGCCGCCCGGACTGGGCAAGACCACCCTGGCCCATGTGGTGGCCTACGAGCTGGGGGTGAACATCCGTATAACCAGCGGCCCCGCCATCGAAAAACCCGGCGACCTGGCCGCCATCCTGACCAACAGCCTCGAGGAGGGCGACATCCTCTTCATAGACGAGATTCACCGCCTCTCCAAAGCTGCCGAGGAGCACCTGTACCCGGCCCTGGAGGACTTCAAGATTGACATCGTGATTGGCGCCGGCCCCGCCGCCCGCACCCTGCGGCTGGATCTGCCCCGCTTTACCCTGGTGGGGGCCACCACCCGCCCAGGGCTCATCTCCGGGCCCTTGCGTAGCCGTTTTGGGATTATCGAGCACCTCGAGTTCTACACCGAGGCCGAGCTGGCCCAGGGGGTCGAACGCGACGCCAGGCTGCTGGGCCTGACCATCGAGCCCGAGGCCGCCCTGGAAATTGCCCATCGCAGCCGGGGCACCATGCGTATTGCCAAGCGGCTTTTCCGACGGGTGCGTGATTTTGTAGAGGTAGCCGGCGAGGCTGTGGTGCGGCTCGAGCGCACCCGACAGGCCCTGGACGCGCTGGGCATGGATGCCCTGGGGCTCGATACCCGCGACCGCCTCATCATGCAAACCGTAATCGAGCGCTTTGCCGGGGGGCCGGTGGGCCTCGAGACCCTCGCCACCGCCCTCTCCGAAGACCCCGAAACCCTCGAGGAAGTCCACGAACCTTTTCTCATTCAACTTGGCCTGCTCAAACGCACCCCCCGAGGCCGCCAGGCCACTGAACGGGCCTATGCCCACTTCGGCTATCCCCTACCCGAGCAAAGCCGCCTGCTGGAGTAGGGGTTCGGGGACAGGGAACCGAGCCCCGACCGGGGAGGTAGGGTTCAGAGAGCCGGGTTCGGAGTCGGCAGGGCCGCCCCGCGATTCCCCCTTTGAAACGCCAGAAGACTAGGAAAAACACATCCGGCACTGCATCCAGCCCGATCATCCAGCTTTCCCTGAGCCCTGGGCCCTGCCCCCTGTCCCCTCTGGAAGTGCCATACTGAAATGGGATTGCCAGTGGCAGTCGCCAGGGATACTTCGCCGTGATTCGGGCCAGATTAGACGAAATTGAACTCGGAGACCTGCTGCGGGCCTTCGAGGCAGGCCGCAAAAATGCGGTCATCAATATTACCTGCCCCAAGTTGAAGGGGCGTATTCACATCCGCGAGGGCAAAATCGCCTATATCCAGACCCACCCCGGCCCCCACCTAGGCGAATACCTGGTGCGCTTCGATTACCTGACCCTCGAGCAGGTTCAGGAGCTGGTCAAATACCAGCAACAGGAGAACCCCGGAACCCCCCTGGGCTTTCTGGCCCTGCAGCAGAAAATGGTCACCGAGGACGAGCTCAACGACGTGCTACACGCCCAAATCCTCGAGGCCCTGGCCACCATCCTGAGCCAGCCGGAAGGCGAGCTGGTGGCCGAGAGCCCGCCCATAGACGCCTCGCAGGTGCTGCTGCCGGGCATCACCGATACCAGCACCATTTTGATGGAGGCCCTGCGCCGCCTGGATGAGTGGATGCGGGGCAAGGTAGAACCCGAAACCGTGCTACAACTGGCCGGCGACCCTACCCGCCACGCCCTCTCGCCCGATGCCTGGACGGTGCTGGAAGCCATAGACGGGGTCAAGCGGGCCCGCTCGGTGGCGCTGGAATGCGACCTGCCCGAGGAGCAGGTCTACCATCTGCTCTACGAACTCAAAAGCCGGGGCATTCTGATGGAAGCCGACGTGCGCCCCCACGACCCCCTGCTGATGGTGCTGTGCGACTCCAACCTGATCCGGCGGCTCCTGCTGGTCACCCTCGAGCGCCACCGCTACCGGGTCATGCTGCCCCCCGACCTGGAGAGCGCCAAACGCATCCTGGAGCACCACCGGCTCCACGGCGTGCTGCTCGAGGGCGCCGACCTACCCGACAAGGTACGCCAACTGCGGGCCTTACCCAACGGGCGGTTCCTGCCCATCTGGCTGGTTGCGGAGCAGCCCCCCAGGGGGTTCTGGGTCAAAAACGCTCGAGTCACCCATATCCCCAAACCCTTTGGCGAAGAAGATTTGCTCTCGGCCCTCTCCGTTGTCAAGCGGCCAATCTAATACCAACTCTGCGCGTGAGCGGCGCTAAACGTACCCCTCCCTTGCCGCGCCTGGGGGCGCATCCGAGGGACTTGGATATCACTTTTGGATCACTTCTGAGCAGATTCGGTATAAATACCGCGTCGTAGAGATACCCATACACTTCGATAGGTTCCATGAGCTATGGCCCCGAAACCCCCTCCCTACCCCGTAGGGAGGGTAGGGGAGGGTATTGGGCAAGGCCCTGAACTGATCTGCTGTCTGAAGGCGCTCTTCAGCAACCCCACCCAACATCCCCTACACGGTAGGGGAGGAATGAAAAGGCGTCTGCTTCGGCTTCTGCCAGAGGACACAGCATGGGCCGTAGCATAGCCGTGCAACTCAACTGAGATGGATACATCTGTAAAAGCATTTGTCCGACTGTGTGCTAAACGATTAGAGCGGTTCCCACGAATACCCCCTACAGCATCCTTTGGAAGCTATGGCATGTGGGGTAATTTACGCTGCACCGCGTGTAGCGTAAATGTGGGAAACGCGGTAAAACGTCATCAATCCGAAAAAGCAGTTCAGGGCAGAACTGCATAGCCCGCTCACCGATAAGGTGTGTTCAGGGCTGATTCCCCAGTTTAGTACGACCTAAAACCCACGACGCTTGCCAGGATGCTGAATGTCCTGAGGGTAAAGCGGTAGAATTTACGTGCGGAACGGGAAGAATCCGCACTAAATCACTCGGGATTGGGGTTGCATCTAATCCATTGGAATGGAATACTCTTATTAGTAATGATTACTGTTTTCAACAACGCTTCAAATCCGAGGAACAAACGATGAGCACTATCGCGGTATCAACCACCCCTCCACAAAACCCCTGGCTGCTGTTCTGGAACCACGAAGTCAAGCGGGGCTTTCTGCTCTCTGGCCTGACCCTGCTGGGGGTGGTGGGGGGCTTTGTAGCGGGGGCCTACGGGCTGGTCTGGCTCCAGAATAGCCTGTGGGCCCTGGCTTTTATGGCCGGGGGGGTTCCCTCGGCCATCAAAGCGGTGCGTAGCCTGGTCCAGGAGCGCAAGCTGGACGTGGACCTGCTCATGGTAGTGGCCGCGCTGGGCGCCGCCTCGGTGGGCCAGGCGGGCGATGGGGCCATCTTGCTCTTTTTGTTCAGCCTCTCCAACACCCTGCAAAGCTGGGCCATGAACCGCACCCGACGGGCCATTGAGGCGCTCATGACCCTGCACCCCGAGGGGGCCAATGTGCTGCTGCCGGATGGTAGCGAGCAGTGGAAGCCCCTGGAAGCCCTGCAGCCCGGCGACCTGCTGGTGGTGCGCCCCGGCGAGCGCTTCGCTGCCGATGGCACCCTGCTGGAAGGCTATAGCGACGTGGACGAGAGCGCCCTCACTGGCGAGAGTGTGCCGGTAGACAAAAAGCCCGGCGACCCCGTCAAGAGCGGTACCCTCAATGGTCATGGGGTGGTGCGGGTGCGGGTGGAGCGCCCCGCCAGCGAAAGCACCCTGGCCAAACTCATCAAACTGGTGGAAAGCGCCCAGGCCAGCAAAAGCCGCACCGAGCGGTTTGCCGAGCGCTTCGAGGGGCCCTACACCATTGCGGTGCTGCTTTCGGCCCCGGTGGTGTTTGTGGTGGCGCACTTTGTCTTTGGCCTCGAGGCCGCCCAGGCCTGGTACCGGGCCATGACCTTTCTGGTGGTGGCCAGCCCCTGTGCGGTGGTGATTGCCACCCCCGCGGCGGTGCTGTCGGCCATGGCGGCGGGCGCGAGGGCCGGGGCCCTGTTCAAGAGTGGGGCCGCCTTAGAGTCGCTAGCCAGGGCTAACATCTTTGTGTTCGACAAAACCGGCACCCTCACCGAAGGCCGCATGAAGCTGGTAGAGGTGGGGGTGCTAAGAGGAACCGAGGCCGAGGCCCGGGCCTTGGCTGCCGGCATTGAACGCTACAGCGAACACCCCATTGCGCAGGCCATTGCCCAGGGCTGGGATGGCCCCACCCCGGAGGTAAGTGAAATTCGGGCGGTTCGAGGCCACGGGGTGCTGGGCGTCCTGGCCGATGGTACCCAGGTCTGGGTGGGCAACCGGCGCTTGCTGGAAAGCCTGGGCGTTTCACTCGCACCCCATGTTGAAGCCCAGATGCAAGCCTTAGAAAACCGCGGGCTGACCACTGCCATCCTGGGCACCGACCATCACCCCATCGCGCTGCTGGGGGTGGCCGATACCCCTAGGCCCGATGCCAAGCCCGCCATTCAAGCCCTCAAGCAGCAAGGCGCACGGGTCATTATGCTCACCGGCGACCGCAAAGCGGTGGCCCACCATATTGCCGAGCAGGTTGAGATCCCGGAGGTCTACGCAGAGCTCTTGCCAGAGGATAAGCTCGAGCGCATCCAGGAGCTAGGTCGCGAAGGCCCGGTAGTGATGGTGGGAGACGGCATCAACGACGCCCCGGCCCTGAACGCAGCCGCAGTGGGGGTCTCGATGGCCGCTGGCTCCGACGTTTCCCTCGAGAGCGCCGACCTGGTACTCATGAAAAACGACCTGAATCGCCTGGTAGGTGCCCAGAGGTTGGCCCGCGCCACCGCCCGCACCGTCTATTTCAACCTGAGCTTTGCCCTGGGGGTAATTGTCATTGTGGGGGCCTTTGCCCTGGCCGGGAAAGTGCCCCTCCCGATGGGCGTGGTGGCCCACGAGGGCGGCACGGTTTTCGTGGTGCTGGTGGGGCTGCGCCTGCTGGCCCACCGGGTTCGCTAGCGCTTCCTTGTACCCAATCTGCTCAGAAGTGACCCAAAAGCGATATACAAGTCCCACGGACGCGCCCCCTGGCGCGGCAAGGGAGGGGCGCGTTTAGCGCCAGTCACGCGCAGAGTTGGTATTAGAATCTAGCGAACCTCAAAAGTCAGAAACCCGTGGCGTTGATCCACGGGTTTCATTCTTCTGGTGGAGCTGAGGGGATTCGAACCCCTGACCTTCTGAATGCCATTCAGACGCGCTCCCAACTGCGCCACAGCCCCACAAACAGCAAGGGAAAGTATAGGGGGCAAGGCCGGTCTCGTCAAGCCTCGTCGGTGGGGCGCTCGTAGGGAACCTCCACACCCTCGTAAATCTCGTCCAGGTTCAGGCTCATCTCTGGGCAGGGAATGGGAACACTGCCCTCCCCCGCCACGTCCAGGTACAGCCAGTGCTGGCCCTCGCGGTAGTAGGCTTCGACCCGGCGCGAGAGGGAGTCTACCAACACATACGCCCGCAAGCTGGGAATCTGGCGGTACTTGGCGAGCTTCTCCCGCCGATCCACAATCTCGGTGTTGCGCGACAAAACTTCGACTACCAAACAGGGGTGCTCCACATATTGCGCATGATTTTCCGGCTGACAACAGACCAGAACATCCGGGTAATAGGCGGTCTGAAAGTCCACCCGCAGCTTCACATCGGCAAAAAACACCTCGCACCCGCTGCCTCGAGCCTGTTGCTGCAAGAGAACTACCAGGTTTCGGCAAATTCGGTTGTGCACGAGGGTGGTTCCTGCCATCGCATACAGCAACCCATCTAGCAGCTCGTGCCGAACCTGTCCCTTTTCTTCCAGGGCCAGGTACGCCTCAAAGCTGATGCGTTGCAAATCTCTTAGGGCGCCCACCGCTTCAGTTTAGCAAACCAATCTTCTACTGGGCGCTGTAAAAAACGTCCAGTCCTTCGTATAACTCGTCCAGGTTCAGGCTCATCTCCAGGTAGCAATTGGGAGCCTGCCCGCTCACCCCGCCCAGATATAACCATGGCCCCTCCTGGATTGCTTCGTTGGCGTGGCCGCCTCGCAATGACGGGATTTTAGGGCTTTTTACTGTCCAGGACAGCAAAAGCGAAAGTTGGCCAGGTTACCACGCACGTAACGCAAAGGGGGGCTAGCTTGGGTCAAATTCCACACACCCTACAAAACCAGGGGCTATACTAACCCTTGGAGTTCGGGAAACGGCCCGCTCCCACGAAGCCCAAAGCCCTCTAGATGCACTACGCAATGCCGCACCCATACCCATATTCCAAGCGGTGCGGAACCCTAGGAGAAGAACCATGAAGAAGTCCGGTTTCACCCTGATTGAGCTG
>CALFDH010000036.1 GCA_937950405.1 uncultured Meiothermus sp. | reverse complement strand
CACCAGCATCGCCTTTCCGGTGATGCGCGAAAGCTACAAGGGCAAACCCCTCACCCCCGAAGAAATTTCGGCCCTTACTGCATTCTTTGCCCGGACAGCAGGCCAGCCTGCCAACAACAACCAGATGGACATGGCCCGCATGTTGTTTGCCGGGCTCATTGGCTTTGGGGGGCTCTTTGGCGTGATGTACCTGTTCTGGAGCAACCGCCGGGTGGGCCTGGCCGAACGGATACGCAGCAGGAGGAGCGCATGAGCGACTGGATTAAGGAAATCGAAGCCCCCATCGAACGCAAGTGGGAAGAGTTTTATCGAAACCGTTTCACCCACGACAAGCGGGTCCGCACCACCCACGGGGTCAACTGCACCGGCAGTTGTAGCTGGGAGGTCTTTGTCAAGGATGGCATTGTGACCTGGGAGCTCCAGGCCACCGACTACCCCGCCATTGATCCCAATCTGCCCGACATCACCCCCCGGGGTTGCCAGCGCGGGGTGAGCTATTCGTGGTACCTGTACAGCCCCATCCGGGTCAAGTACCCCTATGTGCGCGGGGCCCTGCTAGACCTGTGGCGCGCGGCAAAGGAGAAACACCCCGACCCGGTAGAGGCCTGGAAAAGCCTGGTGAGTGACCCCGAGAAGCGCAAGCGCTGGCAACGGGCGCGGGGCAAGGGCGGCTACCGGCGGTTTAGCTGGGACGAGGCGCTGGAAATCATTGCGGCTTCGCTGGTGCACACCATACAGCAGTACGGCCCCGACCGCATCATCGGCTTCAGCCCCATTCCCGCCATGTCGCAAATATCGTATGCGGCGGGCTCGAGGTTCCTCTCACTCCTGGGCGGGGTGCCGATGAGCTTTTACGACTGGTACTGCGACCTGCCCAACGCTTCTCCCGAAATCTGGGGGGAGCAGACCGACGTGCACGAGGCCGCTGACTGGTACAACGCCCGCTTTATTGCAGTGGTGGGCTCCAACCTGAACATGACCCGCACCCCCGATACCCACTACATCGCCGAGGGGCGCTACGCCGGGGCCAAGTTCACGGTTTTTGCCCCGGACTTCAACCAGGTGGCCAAGTACGCCGACTGGTGGCTGCCGATTAATCCAGGCCAGGATGGGGCCTTCTGGATGGCGGTGAATCACGTCATCCTGAAGGAGTTTTACGTGCTGAAGCAGGTTCCGTACTTTGTGGACTACCTCAAGCGCTACACCGACAGCCCCATGCTGGTAGAGGTGAAGGAGGGCCGGCCGGGACGTTACCTGCGGGCAAGCCAGCTTTCGGAGTACGCCGATCAGGAAAACGCCGACTGGAAACTCCTGGTCTGGGATGAGCTGAGTAGTTCACCCAGGATGCCTGGCGGGACGATTGGGTTCCGCTGGCAGAGCGAGAAGGGAAAATGGAACCTCGAGCTCAAGGATGCCCAAACAGGCCAAGAAATCAACCCCCTGCTCAGCTTTAGAGAGGCGGCGGACGAAGTCGTGCGGCTGGAATTCGATGACTTCGGGGCGGACCAGAAGACCCGGCGCGGCGTGCCCGTCAAGAAAGTCACCACCAAAGACGGTGAGCAGGTGATTGTCACCACGGTGTTTGATCTGCTGTTGGCCCAGTTTGGCGTGGATCGGGGCCTGGGCGGCGATTATCCCAAGTCCTACGAGGAAGTTGGCGCTTACACCCCGGCTTGGCAGGAGCAGTACACCGGCATCCACCGCGACACCCTGATCCGCTACGCCCGCGAATGGGCCGAAAACGGCGAGAAGACCCAGGGTAAGAATCTGATTATTATCGGGGCCGGGGCTAACCACTGGTACCACAACAACCTGCTCTATAGGGCGGGCATCGTGGCGCTGATGCTCACCGGCGCGGTGGGGGTGAACGGCGGCGGGCTGGCCCACTACGTAGGGCAAGAGAAGCTAGCCAACCAGGCCAGTTGGGGGCCCATTGCCTTTGCAGGCGACTGGGGCTACCCATCCCGCCAGCAAAACACCCCCAGCTTCCACTACGTACACTCCGACCAGTGGCGCTACGAGCGGGGCTACAAGGACTACGACAAGACCGTAGGCCCCAAGACTGACCACACCATCGACCACCAGGCTCGCGCCGTGCGCAAGGGCTGGCTGCCCTTCTTCCCGCAGTTCAACAAGTCGAGCCTCGAGGTAGTCGAGGAAGCCCAGAAAGCCGGGGCCCAGACCGAAGCGGAGATCATCGCCTACGTGGTTCAGCAGCTCAAGGAGGGGAAGCTCGAGTTCGCCATAGACGACCCCGATGCCCCCGCCAACTGGCCCAGGGTCTGGTTCATCTGGCGGGGCAACGCCATCGGCACCTCGGCCAAGGGGCACGAGTTCTTCCTCAAGCACTACCTGGGTACGCACACCAATGCAGTGGCCGAGGAACAGGCCAATGGGCACGTCTCGGAGGTGCGCTATCGCAAGGAAGCCCCCCAGGGCAAGCTTGACCTGGTGGTGGATCTGAACTTCCGCATGGATACCAGCGCCCTCTACTCCGACATCGTGCTGCCCACAGCCTCCTGGTACGAAAAAGAAGACCTCAACACCACCGACATGCACACCTACATCAACCCCATGCAGGCGGCGGTTCCGCCTTTGTGGGAATCGAAAAGCGACTGGGACATTTACAAAGCTATAGCCCAGAAGTTCTCCGAGCTAGCCCAAACGCACCTCTCCAAACCCGTCAAGGACATCGTGATGATTCCGCTCCAGCACGATACCCCCGACGAGCTAGCCCAGCCCGATGACCGCGACTGGAAGAAAGGCCAGGTCGAGCCCATCCCCGGCAAGACCATGCCCAAGTTCCGCATCGTCGAGCGGCAGTATCCGCTGGTGTACGAGAAGATGATCTCGCTGGGCAACGCCATCGAAAAGAACGGTGTGGGGATGCACGGCCTGACCATTCCGGCAGCCGACTTCTACGACGACCTGCGCCAACGCCAGGGCCGCAGGCTAAACGGGAGCGTGTACCCCAGCCTCGAGGACGCCAAACAGGTCGCCGAGGCTATCCTTTACCTGGACCCGGTCTCCAACGGCGAACTGGCCTACCGCGCTTTCAAAGACGAGGAGAAGAAAACCGGTGTAAAGCTCTCCGACCTGGCAGAGCCGGTGCGCGATACCCGCATCAGCTTCTCCGACCTGGTAGCCCAGCCGCGTCGCCAGCTCACCACCCCCACCTGGAGCGCCATCATCAACCAGGGCCGGGCCTACAGCCCCTATACCCTGAACGTCGAGCGGCTCATCCCCTGGCGCACCCTTTCCGGACGGCAACACTTCTACCTCGACCACCCGAACTACCTGGCCTGGGGCGAGCACCTGCCCACCTACAAGCCGCGCCCCGACCACTCCATGCTGCTGGAAACCGAAATCTCCAAAGCCCAGGCCCAGGGCAAGCTCTTGAACTACATAACCCCGCACGGCAAGTGGAGCATCCACTCCACCTACTCCGACAACCACCGCATGATGACCCTCTCGAGGGGGGGCTACCCCATCTGGCTCAACGACAAAGACGCTGCCGAGATGGGCATCCGCGACAACGACTGGGTGGAACTCTTCAACGATAACGGGGTCTTTGTGCAGCGCTGCATCGTTTCGGCCCGCATCCCCAGGGGCACGGTCTTCGTCTACCACGCTACCGAGCGCACCCTGAGCATCCCCAAATCGCCCCTGCGGGGCAAACGGGCCGGTATGAACAACTCCATCACCCGCGCCCGCCTGAAGCCCGTGCTGATGAGCGGCGGCTACGCCCAGTTCACCTACGCCTTCAACTACTGGGGGCCGGTGGGGGTCAACCGCGACACCTTCGTCTATGTCCGGCGCATCGAGGCGCCCCAGTGGTAAGCCCACGGAGGAACCCATGAATGTACGCGCACACGTTTCCATGACCTTCCACCTCGATAAGTGCATCGGGTGCCACACCTGTTCGGTGGCCTGCAAAAATCTCTGGACCGACCGCAAGGGCACCGAGTACATGTGGTGGAACAACGTCGAGACCCGGCCCGGCACCGGCTACCCTACCGGCTGGGAAGACCAGGAGCGGTTCAAGGGCGGCTGGGAGAAGAAAAACGGCCAGTTGGAGCTCCGGCTTCATTCCCGCGCCCGCGGCCTGACCAACCTGTTTTATAACCCCGCCCTGCCTGAACTCGACGACTACTACGAGCCCTTCACCTTCGACTACCAGCACCTCTTCAGTGCGCCCGAGGGCGACGACCAGCCGGTAGCCCGCCCGGTCTCGATGATTACCGGCGAACCCCTGAACCTGGAAGCGGGCCCCAACTGGGACGACGACCTGGGCGGAAGCAACCTGTACGCCCAGAACGACCCCAACTGGGCGGGCGTGGCCCCGGAGATTCAGGCCCAGATGGCCGAGATTGAGCGGGTGGCCTTCAACTATATGCCGCGCATCTGCAATCACTGCCTGAACCCGGCCTGTGTGGCGGCCTGCCCCAGCGGCGCCATTTATAAACGCGCCGAGGATGGGGTAGTACTGGTCAACGAGAACAAATGCAAGGGCTGGCGCATGTGTGTGGCGGCCTGCCCCTACAAGAAGGTCTACTACAACTGGGCCACCGGCAAGAGCGAGAAGTGCATCCTGTGCTTCCCCCGCCTCGAGACCGGCCAGGCCCCGGCCTGCTTTCACTCCTGCGTGGGCCGCATCCGCTACCTGGGGGCCATCCTCTACGACGCCGACCGGATTGCCACGGCTGCGAACGCCGAGACCCAGGAACTGGTGCAGGCCCAACTGGACGCGATCCTCGACCCCTTCGACCCCCAGGTGATTGCGGCGGCTCGGGCCAACGGCCTGGGCGAGGACTGGATCAAGGCCGCGCAGGCCTCGCCCGTGTACAAGTTTGTGAAGGTATGGAAGCTGGCCCTGCCGCTACACCCCGAGTACCGCACCATGGCCATGCTCTTCTACATCCCCCCGCTCTCGCCCATCGTGAGCAGCATCGAAGAGGGGCTGGTGCGGCTCGAGCTCCCGCCCGAAAAGGTAGATTTTGAGCTGTTCAACCACCTGGAAAAAGCCCGCCTGCCCCTGGAGTATCTGGCCAACCTGTTCGCGGCGGGCAATGTGGAGGTAATCAAACCCATCCTGCGCAAGCTGCTGGCAGTACGCATCTACAAGCGCCGTCAGAGTGTGGAGGGAAGCATAGACCCAGCCACCCTGAAAATCGTGGAGGCGGCAGGCACCACCCCCGAGGAGATCGAGGCCATTTACCAGCTCACCACCAAACCCACCCTACAGGAGCGCTTTGTGGTGCCGCCCTACCACCGCGAGATGGCCACAGAAGTCTGGAACGACCCCCTGGCGCACAAGGGGGAGACGGGGGTCGGGTTTATCGAGTTACCCGTGAGGGGGGATTAGCCGTGAAAGTTCTGCTGCAAACCCTGGCGCATGCTTATCAATACCCCACTGCTGGCTCTACAAAAGCGCTCTGGGAGCGGGTCGACGCTTTGCCGAAGACTCGAGCCAAAGATTTACTCGAGCGCTTCCTAAAGGCCATCTCCGAACTAAAGCTCTCGGAGCGGGAGGAGCTTTATACCCGCACCCTCGAGCTCACCCCCCTCACCGCGCCTTACATCGGCTACGCGGTCTATGGTGAGGACTACCGGCGCGGGCGCTTGATGGCCGAGCTCAACGCGGCGTACCTGGGGCTGGGCATAGACACGGCAGGCGAGATACCTGACCACCTGATCCCGGTGCTGCGCTATCTGGCCGCGGCCGAAACCCCCCTACCCGAGCTTTTGCAACTCCTGGGGCCGGCCCTGCACCAGATCGCCCACACGCTCAAGACCCTCGAGCCCCAAAACCCCTATCTGCTACTTCTGGAAGGGACATTCGAGGCGGTCAAAACCTATACCCAGCAGGCTGCAATGCCCGAGCAATCCTCTCAGCTTCCCATCGTGATGGGCTCCTTGGTACGCAATCTCCCGTTCTGGAAGGGAGGTAACGAATGAACTGGAATATCCTCCTGTTTCAGGTGTTTCCCTATGTGGCCCTGGCCCTTCTGATCATCGTCAGCTTTCAGCGGATGCGCGGCAAACCCTTTAGCGTTTCTAGCTTGTCCAGCCAGCTCTTAGAGCGCAAGCTGCTCTACTTTGGCTCGGTGCCCTTTCACTGGGGCGTGCTGTTCATCCTGCTGGGGCACTTGCTGGCACTCTTGCTGCCCCAGGGGCTCTTACTGTGGAACGCGGTGCCGATGCGGCTGTTTGTGCTCGAGATTACCGGCCTGGCCCTGGCCCTCTGGACCCTGGGGGGGCTGCTGGTGCTGCTCTACCGCCGCCTTTCCAATCGGCGCATCCTGGCCGTAACCCGGCCCACCGATGTGATCGTGCTGCTGCTCCTCCTGGTCTCGATCCTCACCGGCATCCTTACCGCCGTGATGTACCGCTACGGCTCTTTCTGGTTTCCTTCGGTCTTCACCCCCTACCTCTGGTCTATCTTCACCCTGCGCCCTCGCCCCGAGCTGGTCGCCGATCTCCCCTTCTGGATTCAACTGCACGTCTTCAATTTCTGGCTGCTGCTGGCGGTCTTTCCCTTCACCCGGCTGATCCACATCATCACTGTACCGCTGGGCTACCTGTGGCGGCCCTGGCAGCTCGTAATCTGGGTACGCAAGCACCGCCGGTTACAACCAATTCCACCTGCTGCCCCACCATACCCAACATCAGCCAAGCCCCAGGCCGCCTTGCAAGACAAAGGAGGTGCATATGGTTCAGACTAGCGCCACGCCAAACGCCTCCGAGCGCAAAGCGCGTTTGGAGGTACTGACCCTTTCCACCCTAGGTTTTACCCTGATGTTTGCGGTATGGCTCATGTTCGGGGTACTGGGCATCCCCATCCGCAAGGAGTTCGGCCTGACCGACGTGCAGCTGAGCTGGCTCTCGGCGGTAGCCATCCTGAATGGCTCCCTCTGGCGGCTTTTGGCTGGCATCCTCACCGACCGCTACGGAGGCCGGGTGGTTTTCACGGTCATGCTCCTCTTTACTTCCATCCCAGCCTACCTGGTCTCTCAGGCCACCAGCTACCAGGCGCTGCTCCTCTACGCCTTCCTGGTGGGTTTTGCAGGCAACGCCTTTAGTGTGGGCATCGCCTGGAACGCCGCCTGGTTCCCCCGCGAGCAGCAGGGCTTCGCCCTGGGTATGTTTGGGGCGGGCAATGTGGGGGCCAGCGTGACCAAGTTCATCGGTCCTGCCATCATCGCCTCGGTGCCCGTGGCCGGCTACCTGGGCGGCCTGGTGCCGGGCGGCTGGCGCTTTGTGCCCTTCCTGTACGCCGTTTTGCTGGTCTTAATGGCCCTGGCCATGTGGCTCTTCACCCCCCGCGTGGACCGTAAACCGGGGCAGGGGCGGCCCTTCCTGGAGATGCTGCGCCCCCTGCGGAACATCCGGGTCTGGCGCTTCAGCCTCTACTACGTGGTGGTCTTCGGAGCCTATGTGGCGCTCTCGGCTTGGCTGCCCAAGTACTACGTGGACGTGTTTGGCCTGCCCCTGTACCAGGCGGCCCTCCTCACCGCATTGTTCATCTTCCCGGCCAGCCTGCTGCGCCCGGTGGGGGGCTATTTCTCCGACCGCTACGGAGCCCGGCGGGTGATGTACTGGACCTTCGGCTCCATGCTCTTTGCCACCTGGCTCCTTTCCATGCCTGATGGTCACATTGTGCTGTACCTGCCGAGCCGCCTCGAGCCCGACGGGATGCGCGAGGTAATGCACTACACCATGACCGTGTGGCCCTTCACGCTGCTGGTCTTCATCGTGGGGGTGGCCATGGGCATCGGTAAGGCCGCCGTGTACAAACACATCCCCGAGTACTTCCCCAAGGACGTTGGAGCGGTGGGCGGCCTGGTGGGGATGCTGGGGGCACTGGGCGGGTTCTTTTTGCCCCCGCTTTTCGCCTACGCCCAGGCCTGGACAGGGCTACCCCAGATGACCTTTGTAGTGCTCTTTATTCTGACCGCCATCAGCGCCATCTGGATGCACCTCACGGTGATCGCCATGCTCAACAAAGCCACGCCCCATCTGAGGGATAAGCTCGAACATCATCCCGAGGGGCACTGAGGTTTTCCATGCTGCCCGAACCCGTTGAAACCTTGCTGCAAAGCCACAACAGCGGCGTAGTCTTCCCCCCCTTCACCCGCCCAGAACTGGCCGTGGTGACCTGCATGGATTTTCGCATCCACCTTCAGATGCCAGAGAACTTCGCCTTTGTGCTGCGAACCGGTGGGGCCAACCCCGAGCCCGTGGAGCCCTACCTGGCCTATTCGGTGGCCCGGATGGGCATCGGGGCCATTGCCCTGATTGGGCATACCGACTGCGCCATGCAGTACCCCGACCCCTATGTGCTGAACCACCTTCCCACCGATGAAGAACACATCCGGCGCTACCGCGCCCAGATTGCCGCCCTGGCCATTGGTGAGGTGGAGTTTTTTACCCGGCGGCAGGCCCGGAGGCTTGGCGAGCGGCTGGGAATACCCGTGGTGCCCTTGCTATACCGGGTAGAAGACCACCGCCTGGAATGCTTGGAAAAAACCTTGTTGGATTACCCAAACCAACTGATGAGCCTCGAGAGGAGTCTATGAACCCTTCCAAACCCTTTCCTTCTACCTGGCTTGCCCAATGGGAGCCCGAAGACCCCCAGTTTTGGGAGACCCAGGGCAAAACCCGGGCCTGGCGCACCCTCTGGATTACCACCTTCAACCTGACCCTGGCCTTCATCACCTGGTTTGTGGTGAGTGCGCTGGTGGTACGCCTGCCCAATGTGGGTTTTCAGCTCAGCACCTCGCAGCTTTTCTGGCTGGCGGCCATGCCCGGCCTGGCCGGGGGCACTTTGCGCATTATCTGGACGTTTTTGCCCCCCATGCTGGGCACGCGACACCTGGTCACCTTTTCAACCTTGCTGCTGCTAGTACCCCTGCTCGGCTGGGCCTGGGCGGTGCAAAATACCGCCACCCCCTTCTGGCTCCTGATGCTTCTGGCCTTCCTGGCCGGCATCGGCGGGGGCAATTTTTCGGGCTTCATGCCCAGCACCAGCTATTTCTTCCCCAAAAGGCTGCAAGGCACCGCCCTGGGCATCCAGGCCGGGGTGGGCAACTTTGGGGTTTCGGTGGTGCAGTTCGTGACCCCCTGGATCATCGGCTTTGCCCTGCTGGGCTCGCTACTGGGCGACCCCCAGACCTTCACTCGAGGCGAGGTCAGCAAGCCCATCTGGCTACAAAACGCCACCCTGGTGTACGTGCCCCTGGTGCTATTGGGAGCAGTGCTGGCCTGGTTCTGGCTCAAGAGTGTGCCGGTGCGGGCCAACTTCCGCGAGCAGTTCGACATCTTCGGCGACAAGCACACCTGGTTCATGACCAGCCTCTACATCATGACCTTCGGCTCCTTCTCTGGGTTTTCGGCCACCTTCCCGCTCCTGATTCGCACCGTGTACGGCAGGTTTGAAGGGGCCCCCGACCCCCTGGCCTTTGCCTTCCTGGGGCCACTGGTAGGTTCTGTGATCCGGGTGCTGATGGGCCCCCTGACCGACCGCTACGGCGGGGCCATCTGGACGCAGGTGAGCGGTATTGGCTTGCTCTTCTCGGCTCTTGGGGTAACCTTTTTCCTGCGCCCGACCTCCCTGGAGCAGTTTCCCTGGTTTGTGCTGTTCATGCTGCTGGTTTTTCTCTTTGCCGGGATTGGCAACGCCAGCACCTTCAAGCAGATGCCCATGATCTTTGAGCCACGCAAGGCAGGCGGGGTAATCGGCTGGACGGCGGCCATCGCAGCCTACGGCCCGTTTGTGTTTTCCTCGCTGATTGGCGCGGTGATTGCCAGCACGGGCGCGGCCACCGGATTCTTCTACGGTGCAGCCGTGTTCTATGCCCTCAACATTGGGCTCAACTGGTATTACTACACCCGTAAGGGTGCAGAAAAGCCCTGCTGAATTGCACCCCCAGTAGCACACCCTTCTTCTCCTGGCTGGTAGTCTGCTAGACATGCGTGCGGCCATACCCAAGGATGTGTGGCGTGGGCAAGCCTCCAGGGGAGTCAAATGAGAGCGCGAATCTTTTTGCTGGCAGGTCTGGTACTGTTCTTTGGGTTGGGAAGCTATCTGGCCTGGGATATCAGTCGGCTGCAGTCCGGATTGGTGCGCCCCTCGGGCAAGGCCCGTCAGGCTGCAGAGGCCCGGCTGGCCCAACTGCCCAGCTACCCCCCCATCCAGCGCTATCAGGGCTTTGCGGTGGAGTCCGACGGAATTGAAATCCGGGTATGGGCCGCCGCAGCAAACCGCCCCGAGGCTCTGTTGCTGGTGCATGGTGCAGGGGGCGGGGCCTGGGTCTGGGAGGCTTTGCTGCCCCGCCTGCGCCAGCAGTTTGATGTCTATGCGCTCTCGTGGCGCGGCCACTTCGATTCGGGCGAGGCTCGGGAGGGCAACCTCGAGCTCTTCACGCGCGATACAGGAGCGGTCCTGCGAGCCATCCGGCAGCGCAAGCCGGGGCTGGAACGGATCCATCTGGTCGGGCATAGCTGGGGCGGGCCGGTAGCCATTGCCACCGCCCTGGCCAACCCCGAAGCTGTGGCCTCCGTCACCCTGCTGGCCCCAGTCTTGCCGCTGGCCTATACCCCCGTCCAACGGTTTTTTTATCCCAACGTCATCCGGCCCATCGTGCGGCGGGTGCTCGAGGCCGGACGGGCCGGCGATAGCTTCAAGGGCATGTTTCTGGCCCGTTCCCAGATGCAGCGCTACCTCGAGGCCCACGCCTCCAAGCCCTACTCGGTAGAGAAGCCCGGCCTGCTGGCCGACGATGGCTTTCTGCCCGAACGCCAGGCCCTGCTGGTACGCAACAACGTGGAGCTGGTAAAGTTGCAGATTCCCCTGCACCTGGCCCTGGCCCGCTACGATAATGTAATACCCCCGCCACGGGTGCGGGCCTGGGGGGTGGCCTGGAACAGCCCGGCTGAGGAGTTCGAGAGCGGACACTACCTAATGCTGGACGCCGCCTATCCTGAAGTAGCTGACTGGCTGTTGAAACGCCTGGCCCGCCCCGTCCTGGTGTCTCGATAATAGTTCTCGTTTGCAATACTTACAAATTCCGACAAACATACTTGATTTATTTTCTATAGCTTGATAGTTTTGTGCATGCTATGGGCGAAAGGTTGAGGCATTATCCACTATCCGACACCCATCGCCAGTAGCAGCAACACTCTATTTCTATTCCCCACTGTATGCCCATTCCTTTTTCATGCCCAAATCCCCCTTCTCGCAGAAGGTAAACTGCCCGGCTTGCATGTTGCGCTCCATCTGGCAATGATTCCCAGCCCGACCAAATCCATTCCCAAATCACTCCTGGCCATGGCTTTGCTGGTGGGTTCTGCGGTGATGTTACCGCTATTTTATCTGGTACTGCGGGCTGCCCAGGCCGAACC
>CALFDH010000035.1 GCA_937950405.1 uncultured Meiothermus sp. | reverse complement strand
TCATCGGCCCGCAGGCGGTTGGTAATGGCCACCGGGCGGGCCATCTCCGGCAGGTTTTCGGTATCGAGCTCGCCCAGCTTTTCAAAAAAACCTACAATCGAGCGCAGCTCGCCCTCGAGCTTGGCCTCCTCTTCCGGGGTGAGCGCCAGCCGCGAGAGCTTGCCCAGATTTTTGACCAGCTCTGGAGTAATCTCCATAGAAGCCATTCTAACCCTCCCATAGGGGGAAGCCAAAAGTGCCCGGCTAGGCTCTTAGTATTTGCTCGGGTATCGTCGTTTCAACCCCTCATCCGGTGACAGCGGTTACCGCCAGAATGTTTTTCTGGGCAGAAGGAGTACCAAACTAGCGTGTGCTGTCGCCACCCTCTCCCGCAAGGGGAGAGGGAAAAGGGAAAATGATAAAAGCTTGAGTGCCCGTCCGAAACCCAAAAATACACGCTCGGCGGCAGGGTTAAAGGGCTGCATCGTGCCTCTGCACAGCACCAGGGCTATCACACCGACCTTTTCCTAAATCTAGCCCTCAAACGATTCTCAACGAGAGAGTTGGCAGTCGGAGTCGGGTCGTGGTCTACAATACCTGCCACCTACCCCCTAACCCCTGACCCCTGACCCCTACCAAACCAGTCCCATCTGGGTTGTTTCGCCAGGCTCTGGCTTCCAGGGGCCAGGCCCTCGCCTTTGGGGTAGGCTATTTTCATGACGCCGGAAGAGTTTAAGCGCCTGGGATACGAACTGATTGACTTCATCGCCGAATACCGTGCCAGCCTGGGGGCCCAGCCGGTGATGGCGCAGGCCCAGCCAGGGGCCATCAAAGCCTGGTTCGCGCCCACGCCGCCCCAGCAGCAAACAGGGTGGCATAGCCTACAAGATGACCTAAAGGCCCTGTTTCCCGGCCTGACCCACTGGCAGAGCCCGCACTTTTTCGCCTGGTTTCCCTCCAACGCCCCGCTGTCTTCGGTGCTGGCCGATCTGGTGGCCACGGGCCTGGGGCAGACCGGCATCACCTGGCAGGCCAGCCCGGCCCTGACCGAGGTCGAGGAGGTCATGACCGACTGGCTGCGCCAGATGTTGGGCCTGCCCGAGGCGTTCCAGGGGGTGATTCAGGACACCGCCTCCACCGGCACCCTGGTAGCGCTGCTCACCGCCCGCGAATGGGCCACCAACCAGTCCCAAGACCGGGGCGGGCTCCAGGCCGAGGCCAGGCCCCTCACCGTGTATGTCTCCGACCAGGCCCATAGCTCGGTGCCCAAGGCCGCTTTGCTGGCCGGTTTTGGCCGCGAAAACCTGCGCCTGATCGAAACCGACGAGGCCCACGCCATGCGTCTGGACGTGCTCGAGGCCACCCTGCAGCGCGACCTGGCTGAAGGGCGCAGGCCCTGTGTGGTGGTTGCTGCTGTGGGTACTACCGCCACCACCGCCATTGACCCGGTGCGAAAAATTGCCGAGCTATGCCGAAAACACGGCATCTGGCTGCACGTGGATGCGGCCATGGCGGGCTCTGCCATGATTCTGCCGGAGTGCCGGTGGATGTGGGACGGCATCGAGTATGCCGACTCCATCGTGATCAACCCCCACAAGTGGCTGGGGGTGGCCTTCGACTGCTCGCTCTACTACGTGCGCGAGCCTGAGCACCTGATCCGGGCCATGTCCACCAACCCTTCCTATCTCCACTCGGCTGCTGATGGGCAGGTGAAAAACTACAAAGACTGGGGCATTCCACTGGGGCGGCGCTTTCGGGCCCTCAAGATCTGGTTCGCGCTGCGCGAACTGGGGGTGGAGGGGTTGCAGGCGCGGCTTCGTCGCGACCTGGCCAATGCGAAGTGGCTCGAGGCCCAGGTCAAGCAGACCCCCGGCTGGGAGCTGCTGGCCCCGGTGCCCTTGCAAACGGTGTGTGTTCGCTACAACCCAGGGGGTCTGAGCCCCGAGCAGCTCGACCGGCACACCCAGGACTGGGTCGCCCGCCTCAACCGCACGGGCCGGGCTTTTCTGACCCCGGCCCTGCTCAAGGGGCGTTGGATGGTGCGGGTCTCCATTGGGGCTGAGGCCACCGAGCGCTCACACGTGGAAGCCCTGTGGGCCTTAATGCGACAAGAAGCCCAGAAGGTAGAAATTGGAACCTGACCGCCCCCTTTCCTACCGCGCACTGCGAACCGAGGACGGCTCGCCGACCCTGGTGCATCCGCTGTTTGGCGAGGCCTACAGCTCCTGTCACGGGGCCTGGATGCAGGCCAACGAGCTATATCTAAAACTGACCCAGACCCACCAACACCCCGCGCCCCGGGTGCTGGAAATCGGCTTTGGGCTAGGGGTGAATTTCCGGGCCGCGCTGGAAAACTGCTTACAGCGGGGGGTGTTTTTGGAGTTTCTGAGCTATGAGTTTTTGCCGGTCTCGAGGGAGGTCTTGGCATCGGTAGAGGTACCCCTTAGCACCCAGGCCCGGCGGGTATGGGAGGAGCTGCTCACGAACTGGCCTACCTCTTTTGAGGCGCCGCTGGTTTTGCAGGGGGCCTGGGGCCGTCTCGGCGTCTGCTTCGAAGATGTGCTCGGTGCGAAATTTCCGGCCCGGTGGGCTAGCGCGGTCTACCTCGACCCCTTCAGCCCGGAGGTGAACCCCGAACCCTGGCAACTGCCGGTGTTGCAGCAACTCTTTACGGCCATGCAGCCGGGAGGCTACCTGGCCACCTATTCGGTGGCGGGGCAGATTCGACGCAGTCTCCAAGCCGTAGGATTTTGCGTTGATAAAGTGCCTGGAGTGGGTAAAAGGGCCTGGACAAAGGCCCGGCGGCCATAAGCCTACTTCAGGCTGGCTTCTTTGGAGGCTTCGGTTTCTTCGACCAGGTTGAGGCCCAGGGCCCGCTCGGCCAGCCGCTCACCGGCCTCGGCAAAGGGGTGGGAGATGAGGGTGGCCCCGGCAGCCTCCAGGATGGGGTCCTCTTCACGGTGGTAACTGGTAGCCGCGATGGTGCCGGGGAAGTTGCGCTCTTTTAGGCCCCGGATGGCCCGAAGCTTGGACTCGAGGTCAGGCAGGGTGAGGAGCACGCCCTTCAGGCCGCTCAGGTCGATCCGCTCCCATAGTTCGGGGTCTTCGGCGTCGCCGTAGCGCACATGGCGTTTTTTGGCGCGGTGGGCGTCCAGCTTGCCCTCGTCGGCATCCAGGCCCAGCGCCCGCTGGCCCTGGCCCTCGAGCATCTTGTAAGCGGCTCCGCCGGTGCGCCCCATTCCGACGACCAGCCACTCCGCCCCGCCCAAGCTGGTAGGTTCGTCGTCGGCGTGCAGGCCCTTTTTTTCGAAGCGCAACAGAAAGCCCTCGTAGCGTTGAAACAGGGTATGCACCGCGCGGTTGAGCGGTGCTGCAAGGGCCAAGGAGAGGGCCACTACCAGCCCCATGAGTTGGCTGGTAGACGTTGGCAGCAGGCCTGCCTCCACGGCAGCCACGCTGGTAATCAGGGCGAACTCGCTGTAACTGGTGAGCGAGATGCTGCTCACAAATGCTGTGCGGGCCCGTAAACCGAAGGCCACGAAGAGCGAAAAAAACAGCGCGGCTTTGGGTATCAGGAGCAACAGCAGCCCGATCGCCAGCGGCAGCGCAGAGAGATTGGGCAGGCCCATCAGGCCAATCTGAAGGAAAAAAGCCACCAGGAAGGCCTCCTTGAGGCCCCAAAGGGTGCGAGAGAGCTCGGCGCTTTGGGGATGTCCGGCCAAGGCCGCGCCCATCAGCAAAGCGCCCAACTCGGGGGAGACGCCCAAGCTATGCGCCAGGTTGGCACCGCTGAGCGCCAAGCCCAGCCCGTACAGCAGGAGGAGTTCGTCGTGGCCGCTTTTTTCTAGAACCCAGCCCACCACCGGGCGCAGCATCGGCATGGCCAACAGCAGCAAGGCCCAAGGGGTGGGGTTCTTGACCCCGGCATAGGCCAAAAGCCCTACGGCGACCAGATCCTGCAAGACCAGGATGCCCACGGCTACCCGGCCATGAAAGGTAGAGAGCTCCTTGCGGTCGTCCAGAAGTTTGACCGCCAGCACGGTGCTCGAGAAAGCCAGCCCGATGCCCACAAAGACCGCGGTTTCCATGGCCATGCCCAGCAGCAGGGTCAACAGACCGATCAGTAAGGTAAAAATCACCAGATGAAGGCCACCTGCGCCCAACACTTCCGGCCGTACCAGGCTGCTAAAGCGCAGCTTGAGGCCAACCGAGAACAGTATCAGCAGTACGCCCACATCGGCGATTTGGCCCAGTAGGTCGCTGTTGGGATATCCCAAGCCCCACAGCACGAACCCCGCGCCGAGATAGCCGACCAATGGCGGAAGTCCAAATCGGCTCGCCAGCAGCCCCAGGGCGTACGCCGCAGCTACCCAGGCCAACTCCATAGCTTAATCATAGGGGCTATCTGCCAGATTTCCTCGCGGCAAAGATGCCGAAGGGGGGGTGGCCCAAGCGCCGGGCCAGGCGGGGCATCAGCACCAGGTGGCGGTTTTTTAGCCAGAGGGCATCCAGCAGGGCCTCGGCTAGGGGGCCGGCGTTGGCGTAACGCCGGAGGGGAACCCGGGTAGCCTGGCCGCTGGAGCTCATCAGCACCAACAAGATGCCGCCGCCCAGGATATCGCGCAGCCCGTCTACGGCTTCGATCTCACCGAGCGCTTGCTCACTCCAGCGACCAAAGCTCTGGATTCGCAGATGTGTGGGGCTGACCTCGAGGCCACTCAGCCAGCCCTCGTCCACCCCCAGAGCAACCATGTAAAGCCCCAGCAACCCAAACAGGATGACCGACCAGAGCGGCTCGACGCCTTGAAACCAGGCCGCTACACTAAGCGCGCACAATGCCAGGCCCATGATGATCAGCCCCACCGCTACAAGGTAGGTTTGCACACTGCGCTTAGAAGTTATTTTCTGAACCCCGGACATCGGCGCAAGTGTACGGAGGAAATCGTCTGCATACAAGGGCTTTATACCGGATTCGGTTAGTCCGTCACCGAACGGTGGCGAACTATCCCGACCGATCACCTTCATTTACCCACACAAAAGTTCCGGAACACCCTATCAATCACCTCTTCGGATACATCCTTACCCAGGATTTCGGCAAGGGCATCCAAGGCCAGCTCGATAGAAACCCCTGCCAGGTCTTCGGGGGCATCCAGGGCCTCTTGTAAATGGGCCTCGGCCCGGCGCAGGGCCTCCACATGGCGCTCGTTGCTGATCCAGATTTCACCCTCGGGGGCCTTGCCCAGAAGCCGGTGGTGGATGTGTTGGCGTAAGGTCTCCAGGCCCAGCCCGGTCTGGCTCGAGACCTGCACAAAAGCACCGTCCAGCCACGCTGGTGGCAGGTCGGCCTTGGTAGCAACCTTCAAAGTGCGCTCCCAGGGCAGGCCTGGCGGATGGGGTAGTGGCTGGCTCTGGTCGGCCAGGTACAGGATCAGGTCGGCTTCCTGGGCGATTTGCAAGGCCCGTTCTACCCCACTTTTCTCGATCACATCTTCGGTTTCCCGCACACCCGCAGTGTCTATGGCTACTACAGGCACCCCGGCAATCTCCAGGGGGGCTTCCAGGTAGTCGCGGGTGGTGCCGGGAATGGGGGTAACGATGGCCCGCTCGTAGCCCAGGAGCGCGTTGAGCAGGCTGGACTTACCTGCATTGGGAGCCCCTACCAGGGCGATGCGAGCGCCTTTCTGGGCGATGCGTCCGGCGGGAGCGGTGGCCAGCAGGTGCTGGACTTCCTGCAAAACGGGTTCCAGGGTTGCTTGAAGTTGAACTGGCTCCACGCCTTCCTCGGGGTAGTCCAGCCAGGCCTGGATGTGGGCCAGCAGGGTGAAGAGCTGTTCGGAAAGGTTCGCTATCTTTTGCGACAAGCCCGCACTCAGGCCCCTTAGAGCCTGCCGCCGGGCCGCGTCCGATTCGGACTCCACCAGGTTCAGCACCGCCTCGGCCTGGGCCAGGTCCATCTTGCCGTTCAGGTAGGCCCGCAGGGTGAACTCGCCGGGCTGGGCTGGGCGGGCCCCCAGCTCGAACAGGGTCTGTAAAACCCGGCGCAGCACAGCTGGGGAGCCGTGGGTATGCAGCTCGGCGCAGTCCTGGCCGGTGTAGGAGTGGGGTCTGCGGAAAACCAGCAAAAGTGCTTGATCCAGTACCTCCCCGGTCTGGGGGTCCTGGATTTTGCCAAAAGTAAATCTTCCACCTTTGAGCTTGCAGGGGTTCTTACCCTGCCAGAGCCTCGAGACCAGCTCCAGGCTGCCGCTGCCCGAGACCCGCAGGACCCCCACCGCACCCTTGCCGGGGGGTGTGGCGATGGCGGCAATTACGTCGTTAAGCGAAGGCAGGCCCACAAAATGCTAGTTTATTCGAGGCAGAATCCAGTCAATGAGGGTCAGGGCGGTTTTGCTACGGGTCAAGGGGTCGGCGCTGAAGAGGCCGTTCATCAGCTCGAAGTGGGGGAGGGGGGCCTCGAGCCGGGTGATGTGGGCAAACACGGCGCCGGCAGGGGGCATGGGCTTCTGGTTGGCTGCCCACAGGCCCTCGAGGATTTTCCAGCTCTGGGTGCTGGCCAGGTAACCCATCTTGAGCTGAGCCTGTTCGTAGAGCGCGGTTCGGAGCTTGCGCCGGGCACTTTCCAGCCAGTAGGCCAGGCCTTTGCGTTCGGCCTCGGGCATCTGGTAGGTGTCGAAAAGCTCCTGGGCCTCGAGCCGCAACTCGGCCAGCTTGCCTTCGGGGTCATGGAGGATTTTGCCGTCAAGGTGGCTATAGAGTTCCATGGGATTGCGACGCAGCCTGTCCTGGGCCTGCACCAGATTGCGAAAGTGCAGTTCGATCAAACACCCGTGCTGCTCCTCGCTACGGAATTTGCGCTCGTTGACCCCGCTCAAAAGCACCCAGAAGTCCACGTCGGAGCCGGGGGTGGCATCGCCCCGGGCGCGGGAGCCCGTGAGCAGAGCCCCCATCACCTTGGGGTCGGTTTTGAGTCGCTCTACAACCTGGGCAATCACGTGATCCATCAGTTGGGCTTTCCGGAGCTGTAGCGGCTGCTAAGTGCTTCGGCCAGCATCCTTGCGGTGGGCTTGTCGAGGAACTGGTTGCCGTTGCCGCACTTGGGCGACAGGATGCAGCGGGGACAACCTTCCTTGCAAGGGCAGCCCTGCAGCAGATCGCGGGCGGCGGCCACCCAACGGGGGAATTGCTGCGCCGCCGCTCGAGCATACCCTACCCCACCCGGATAGCCATCGTAGATGAAGATGGTCGGGCCACTGCCGGAAGGGAGGGGCCTGGGGTAGAAGGGATACGAGACCCCTCCAATATCCTGCCGCTCGGCCAGCACAAACAGGGGGAGCAAGCCAATCAGGGTGTGCTCGAGGGCGTGGATGGCCGAGGGCACCTGGGCTTCGGTGAGGAAGGTGGGGTCGAGCCAGCGGGGTTCCACGTGACCGTCGGTTTCCAGGGTGGGAAGTACCGAGAGACCCTCGCAGGGGTGGAACCAGACCGCCTCGGTCTGGAAGCTGAGTTCGGGCATCAGGAGGGCCACCTCGTCCAGCACCGTCTCGCTCACGAAACGCTTTTTCACATAGCCCGTGACCCGTTCCCGCAGCACCACCGGCCCCACCCAGATCCCGCTCAGGATTTCCTCGCCCTGCAACACCTCAACCTCGGTCTCGGCCCTGGGCTGGGTGTAGTAGTCCTCGAGGCCCGGCAGCAGCACAATCTCGCGCTTCTCGGGGTCGAGGTTGCGAACCAGGTAACTCTCGCCCTGGTGAAGGTACACCGCCCCTGGGTGGGCCTCCCAGTAGGCCTGCCGCTCGTCCAGGGTGCCCAGCAGCTTGCCGGTGTTGTCGCGCAGGCTGAAGCTCCGGCCCAGCCCTCGCAGGATCAAGTCCTGGTGCGGGGAGCGCTTGGGCGTGAAAAGCCGCCCGTATTTCTCCACCAGTGGGGGCTGGATGTTGAGCCAGGGTTTGTACATGGGGTCAAGTTTTACAGGCTGCTGACCCTCGGCCCCAGAGCCTGGACTGGCTGCCCCAGGGAGCAGAATGGGCAATTCCCGCGCCGCACAGTGGGCATGCAGCGGGTATAGGATCGGGTTATCCGGGTCGGCAATGGCCGACTCGGGGGGGCTCTTCAGGAGCAGGTCGGGGTGCTGTTCGAAGTAGGCGTCCAGGGGGTCTTCGCGGGGTATCCACAGCACCAGCGCCCGCCGCCCGGAGCGCCCGGCCCGTCCGGCGCGTTGCCAGAAGGAGCTCACCGAGCCCGGATAGCCCAGCAAAATTACTGCGTCCAGGCCGCCAATATCCACCCCCAGCTCGAGGGCACTGGTGCTCACCAGCACCCGCACCGTACCCTCCTGCAAGGCCTGCTCCAGCTTTCTTCGCTCCGCCGCCGTGTAGCCCGCCCGGTAGGGCTGCACCTGCTCGTTGGCGGCGTAGCGGGCTACCAGCTCGGCGGTGCGGCGGGCATTGGTAAAGATCAGGGTTCGCAGGCCCTGCTCAGCCGCATGACGGGCCAGCAGGGCGGCCTCGAGGTTCGGGCTGCGGCGGTGTTTGCCCTCTTTATCGAGGGCTTTGGGAATCCAGACGCCAAACTCCCGCTCGGCCCTCGAGGGGCTGGCATTAATCGCATGGAAGTTCAGCCCCGTCAGGCTGTGGGCATGTTCGGCAGGGTTGGCAATGGTGGCGCTTGCCGCGATCACTTGGGGGGTGGCCCCATAGTGCCAGGCCAGCCGTAGAAGCCGCTGTAAAATCAGCGCCGCATGGGTGCCAAACACCCCGCGATAGGCATGGAGTTCGTCCACCACGATGTAGTGCAGTTGTGACAAAAACCCGGCCCAGTCGCTGTGGCGGGGCAGCAGACCGAAGTGCAGCATGTCGGGGTTGGTGAGCAGGGCCCGACCTTTTCCCCTGGCTTTTTTGCGCTCACTATCGGAGGTATCGCCGTCATAGGTGTAGATGCGGTCCTTTACCCCCAGGGGTTCGGCCATCTGCTGTAGTCGCCCCAGTTGGTCGTGGGCCAGGGCCTTGGTGGGGTAGAGCAGCAGGGCGGTTTTGCCCTCGAGCGCCGCCTTGAGCACGGGCACCTGGAAGACCAGGCTTTTCCCCGAAGCCGTGGAGGTGGCCAGCACCACATGCTGACCGCGCTGCAAATGCTCGAGCGCTTCGGCCTGGTGGCTATAGGGCTGTATCCCCAGGGCCATCAGCACGCCGGAGAAGATACCGCTGTAATCTGCGCTCCCAGGGGGCCTTGCCGGTAGTACCCGTACGAAACCAAGCTGGCCCGCATAGCCTTCGGTGTCGCGCAGCCAGTCGGCGTAGGAGTTGTAGGGCAACAGTTCTTTGGGTAACACCTTGGTTCTCAGCGCTGCGCCGTGGCGCGGCGCGGGGGCGGTTGGGTCTTGCTGCTCAGCACCTTGAGAGCCGGTCGAGCAGGTCTCTGGATGTCTTTAGTGTGGGTTGCACCGCACACCCTCATGGTCGGCAGTATAGCGGAATGAGGGGTGTACCTTTGGCGCCTGGCATCGAGGTATAGCGCCGGACTCTCTGGCTTAGCTGTAGTTTCCGGGCTTCTGCTCGCGCACCCGAACCATCGCGTAAATGGGAATGAGCACCAGCAACGCGCCAAAAAACCCCAGCACCCGCAGGTCAAACCCTTCTACGATGAGCCCCCCCAGAAGGGGCAATGTCATGCCCGCCGCGTTCGACCAGAGCTCGAGCACCCCGATGGCCTGCCCCCGCCGGGTGGGGTGGGTGACATCCGTCACCACCGTATTGGAACCCAGAAAAGCTCCCGACCAGCCCAGACCTACCAGAAAGGTTCCGGCGGTAATGACCCAGTACCCCTCGCCCAACCCCACCAAGAGCGCCCCCAGTCCCGCCACCACCAGCCCTGCCAGGATCACCGGCTTGCGCCCGATCCGGTCGGTCAGCCGGCCAATGGGCCAGGAAAAGGCGAACATCCCCATTGCATGCAGCGCCACTGAAAAGGAAATCTGCGAGAGACTACAGTCCAGCGCCTTCAGGGCCAGGGCGGTCATGGCCATCATCATGACCATCTGCCCCTGCACCGTTACGGCAGACAGAATGGCCGCTACCCGCACACGGGAGAGGTCGCTAGGCTCGAGCAGGCTGGGGTTGGAACCGGCCCTGTCCAGGGCCCAGGCGGGGTAGTACTTTTCCAGCTCGAGGGCCATCTGCTTCGGGTCGGGGCTGATGCTCCAAACCAGCCAGAAGCAGGGTAGTATCAGCAGCGGAACCAGCAACCAGGCCAGGGCAATTTCATTCATGCCCAGGAGTTTCCCCAACCGTTCTGCCAGCGTGACCAGGAGCGGAGAGATACCAGAGCCAAACAGCGAGCCCATCGCCACCAGACTGATGCCTTCGCCGCGTCGGCTGGGTGGGTACATATCAGCCGCCGCCACGCGCATCTGCTGTACGGCCCCCACCCCACTGCCAAACGTGAGCGCCCCAACACAAAACAGGGCAAACGAACCCTGGAGGGTGGCCATACCGATAATCAGGGCCCCTACCAGCGCCAGCCACAGCCCCAGATACATCCCCGCTTTGCGCCCCCGCTGGTCGGTTAGGCGCCCTATAAAGTAGGCCGTCATCATGCGGGACAACCCCATAATGCTGGTTGCCACCCCGGCAAAGGCCGCATTGCCCAGCAACATGACCACCTGAATCGCCCCAAAGGTGGGTACTAGCTGCATCCCTGCGCCATTAATGGCCTGGGCCATGGCCAACAGCCAGGTGTTTTTCCTGACCAGGGGTGGAATGGGCACTTCGGGGTGGGCTTGAGAACTGGGTCGCGCGGACACAAGCGCAGTATACGCTTGGTTTTTAGGGGGGCATATCGCAATTTCCGACCTTACGAACATTTGCCGTAAGCAAACCCTGCTAGACTTGAAAAGATGGAAGCGACACCCAAAAAACTATCCCCTGCGCTGCAACTGGGTTTTGTAGGGGTTATCGTGTTTGGCCTAATTGCGCTTGCTCTGCTCTCGTCGCCGCCCCAACGAGCGGGAGATTTGCCACAGGCCCAGTTGGTTCGGTTGGACGGTAGCAGCGTGTTGTTGCAAAGTGGCAAGCCCACCGTACTGACCGTATGGGCCACCTGGTGCACCTACTGCCAGCGTCAGTTGCCCGAGTTCGAGGCGATGGCCCGCCAGCGTTCCGATGTACAGTTCGCTTTTGTAAACGATGGGGAGCCCGTCCAGTTGGTGCGACAGTTTCACGATACCCGGGGCTTCTCCAGCGCAGTGGTGTACCAGGATGCGCTTCGCGCGGTTTCCAGTTCACTGCGGGTGAACGGCTATCCCTCGAACTTTTTCTATAACTCCAGGGGCAAGCTGGTCGGGGAAGTGCGGGGTTACATGAGCCCGGAGCAACTCCAGGCGGCTCTGGCGCAGCTTAATTAGGGCTCGATTCCTGTAATTAAATTCGACCCCGAAACATAAGCTGGTGAAAAGTCTCGCCAATCCGTCTCTTTATGAACCGCTGTCATCACAGTGAGGCTGAAGACCGACGAAGTAATTATATATGTCGTAGAAGTGCTTATACAGATACATGATAGGGTCGAAGGCGACGTCACGGCTCTAGCTGCGCTGCGTGATGAAAGCCGAATCTGATGGCTTGTTGTCCCTCCCCTACGGCGTAGGGGAGGTTAGGTGGGGTTGCGGAGCAGCACCTTCGTGGAGTGGAGCGATTCAGGCCCTCGCCCAATACCCTCCCCAGCCCTCCCTACGCAGTAGGGAGGGGTCTTTAGGTCAATCCCTCTCAAAAACTTGGAAGTGTATGAACATTTCTAGGGTGTGTCCCAAAAACAACCAAATGAACCCAAACGGTAAATCCCCCCTTGGGTGCTGACGCCAACGAGTTCCGCGCCTTCTAGAGAACAGTTTGCGCCATAGGAGGCTTCCTGATGTCAACTCAA
>CALFDH010000034.1 GCA_937950405.1 uncultured Meiothermus sp. | reverse complement strand
CGATGAACTCGAGGTTTTTGCAACTGCAAACTGGGAAGATGCACAGGGCCTTACTGTGCCGCGGGGAGAAGGGGTTTCCTGGTTGGCCCTGGAAGATCGCCGGGTACAAATGGTGCGCATGGACGACCCTCGCTTGCACCTCAATGTAGCCACAGACTCCATGGAGTATGCGGCCTTTGTACCCGTTCAGGATGCTCACGGAGAGGGCTTTGGGGTGGTGATTGCCTATGCGCAGACCGCGTTTGAACCGGAGGATGCCGCAGTTTTGGAATCCTTTGGCCGGGGCGTTGGGCAGGTGTTGGCGCGGCTGGAAGCACAGGCTGCCCAGGAGCGCGAGCTAGCCCGCTTGCAGACCCTGACCCACACCAGCCAACGTCTGACCACTGCGCAAACCACCGAAGAGCTGTTACAACGGATTGTGCAAGAAGCCCTGGAGCAGACCAAGACTTCGACCAGCCTGGTCACGCTCTACCGCCCCAAAGAAGATGTGCTCGAGGTAGTGGCAGCAGCAGGCTATGCAGCAGAGCTGGCCGTCGGCTTGCGGCGTCCGCGGGGGCAAGGCCTGGCCTGGCGGGTACTGGAGCAGGGCAGTACTTTATACCTTCCCGATGTCTCGAACGAAACTCAGGTGGTTTTTGTCTCTGGAAACCGAGTTAAGGCTGCTTATTTAGGGGTGCCGCTGGGCGACCCAGAGGGCCGAACGGTGGGGGTGCTCTCGGTAGATACGGCGGGGGTGGGTGGCGTGCTGAGGCCGCAGGATCGCTACGCCCTGGAGGCCCTGGCCAAGGTGGCCGGGGTGATGCTTTCGCGTTTGCAAGCCCTCGAGCAAGCCAAGCGCGAAACCGAACGGTATCGCCGGCTGGTGCAGATGTCGGCAGAACTCGAGACCCTCGATGACCCTCCTCACATGGCCCGGCGGGCCCTTCAAACCCTGCTGGATCTCACCAACTTGAGCGCCGGGGGTTTTTACCAGTTGGAGTTGCAGGATTCAAACGAAGGTACGGGGGTGATGCGGCTGGTGCTGGGTTATGAGCAGCCGGGCGAGGCCCGGCTCCACCACTTCACGACCCTTCCCGTGGAGCTTGGCAGGGGCTTCATGGGCCTTGCGCTGTCTTTGGGAACTGCCCAGTACATTGACGATTACCAGACCTGGGATGGAGCCTGGCCCACCCTGAAAGCCCACAACCTGCGGACGCTCCTGACCGCTCCCCTCTACTTGCGGGGAATGCCCTATGGCGCTCTTACCCTGGCCAGCTTTGATTACAAAGCCTCTATAACGGAGGAGCACATCTCCTTGCTCGAGGCGGTAGCCCGGCGCCTCGAGCGTGCCCTGGAGCGGGTTGTCCATCTTGAGGAAATCACCCGTACCCGCGAAGATGCGCTGCGTTCGTTGGGCTTGGGCCTGGAGTTGCGCGACCTCGAGACAAAGGGCCACACCGACCGGGTAGTGGCCTTGAGCGAAGCCCTGGGCAAGCGCTTGGGTTTTTCGGATATCGAGGGGTTGCGCATGGGGGCTTACCTGCACGACCTGGGCAAACTGGCCATTCCGGACTCGATTTTGCTCAAACCCGGTACCCTCACCGATGCCGAGTGGCGCATTATGCAAAGCCACTGCGATATCGGATTCGGCATGCTGGAAAACCTGGGGTTCTTATCCCAGACTGCCCGCAACATCGTGCGTTATCACCACGAGCGGATCGACGGCTCCGGCTACCCCTTTGGCCTGACCCACCACGAAATTCCCCTCGAGGCCCGCCTTTTTGCTGTAGTGGACGTGTACGATGCCCTGCTTCAGTCACGCCCCTATAAGGCCGCCTGGAGCCAGCAAGAGGCCTTGCGCGAGCTGCGCAAACAAGCAGGCGATACCCTCGATGCTCGCATCGTGCAGGAATTCATTGCCCTCATTAATGAGCAGGTGCGAACCGGCAAGTAGCCTTAAGCGCAACTTAGAGCCCAGGGTTGTACTCTCAACCGCAGGTAATAACGACCTTTCGCATGTTCATCGAGGTACTCGAGTTCAGGCTTCCGTGGAGCGAACGGGTCATGGGGGTGCTATACTTTTTCGGTTGACGCGGCTTTGCAGCGTGCCACAGGAGGATAAAGTTGCAACGACTGGTAACTTCGGAATCGGTGACGGAAGGGCACCCCGACAAGCTGGCCGACCGCATTTCCGATGCGGTGCTGGATGCTATTCTGGCCCAGGATGCCCAGGCTCGGGTGGCCTGCGAAACCCTGGTGACCACGGGCCTGGTGATGGTAGCCGGCGAGATTACCACCGAGAGTTATGTGGACATTCCCCGCCTGGTGCGCCAGACCGTGCTCGAGGTGGGCTACACCCGGGCCAAGTACGGCTTCGACGGTGATACCTGTGCGGTGCTTACTGCAATAGACGAGCAGTCGCCCGACATTGCCGGTGGGGTCAACGAGTCGTGGGAGTGGCGGGTGTTGGGCTCGAGGGACGAGTTTGACCAGGTTGGCGCTGGCGACCAGGGCCTGATGTTTGGCTACGCCACCGACGAGACCCCCGAACTGATGCCGCTGCCCATCTCGCTCGCCCACCGGCTTACCCGCCGACTGGCCGAAGCCCGCAAAACCGGCGAAATTCCCTACCTGCGCCCGGACGGTAAGGCCCAGGTGACCGTGGTCTACGAGGGTCAGAAGCCTTTGTATGTGGGTACGGCGCTGGTCTCTACCCAGCACTCCGAAGAGGTCGAGGCCGACCACATCCAGCACGACATTCGCACCAAGGTTATCGAGAAGGCCATCCCGGAGCAGTACCTGAGCAAGGAAACCCAGTACCTGATAAACCCCTCGGGCAAGTTTGTGATTGGCGGGCCGCACGGCGACACCGGCCTTACCGGGCGCAAGATTATCGTGGACACCTACGGGGGTGCTGTGCCTCACGGCGGGGGAGCTTTCAGCGGTAAAGACCCCACTAAAGTTGACCGCTCGGCAGCCTACTATGCCCGCTACATCGCCAAGAACATCGTGGCCGCCGGGCTGGCCAAACGGGCGCTCATCGAGCTGGCCTACGCCATTGGCAAAGCCCGTCCGGTGGGAATGCGGGTGGAGACCTTTGGCACGGGAATTGTGCCCGATGAAAAGCTGACCGAAGCTGCCCAGAAAGTTTTCGATGCCCGCCCCAGGGCCATTATCGAGAACCTCAACCTGCGCCGCCCCATCTACACCCCCACCTCGGCCTACGGCCACTTTGGCCGCGAAGGCTTCCCCTGGGAAAACACCGACAAGGTTGAAGCACTGCGCCAGATCTTTTCCTGACCGAAAATACATTGCTCCGGACGGCCCGGTGGCAGTCCTTTCAGATTGGGCTTATCTCAAAAAGGTTTCTGTGAGAGATTACCGCTTGACTCCCTCCCTACCGCGTAGGGAGGGTGGGGGAGCGTATTGGGCAAGGCCCTGAACCGACAGGTTGCGTATTGGCGTGGGTTTGCAACCCCACCTAGCCTTCCCTACACAGTAGGGGAGGAACGACGCAGCCAAAGGTTTGGCGATTTCCGCTCATGGGCATCGCATAGATCGATCTGGATTCTGTCGATCTACAGCGCCGCGACAAATCTACCCGTACAGGCATCTATGCGACCCTGACAGATATTCGACTTTTTGATTTGACCTGGCTAGCCCAAAGATGTATACTGTATACACTTATGACCCACTTCCAACGACCCCACTCGGTGCGGGAAGCCGCCTACGCGCACCTGCGGGGGGCCATTCTGGCCGGTTCCTTGCTGCCAGGGACGCGCATCTCTGAGCCGGGGTTGGCCCAGGAACTCGGCGTTAGCCGTACCCCTGTGCGGGAAGCCTTGCAGCGTTTGTCGCAGGAGGGCCTGGTAGAGCTACTGCCCAACAGGGGGGCGCGGGTTCGCGTTCTGTCGGCAAACGAGGTGCGCGAGGTCTACGATGTACGGGCCTTGCTCGAGGGCGAGGCGGCGGCTTTGGCGGCCTGCAATGCTACCCCAGCAGAACTGGATAACCTGGAGCGGCTCCTGAAAGCCCTGGATGCGCTGCCCAAAGACGACTACAACCAGCAGATGCAGGTAGACTTCGACTTTCACACGGCGCTGGTCGAGGCGGCCCACAACAAAACCCTGGCCCGGATTTATGCCGACCTGCGCTCGAGCCTGACCCTGATTCGCTCCTTCCAGCCCACCCTCTCCCAACACCCCAAAACCCGTCGGCAGCATCAGGCCATTCTGTCGGCGCTAAAGGCCCACAACCCTGAACAAGCCGCTGAGGCAGCACGGGTGCACGTGTACTACTTCCGCGACCTGGTGATGCAAAGCCTTCGGGAGCAGGTCTGGCAGTAGAGGAGGGTCTATGGATTTCAATCAAAGCTATCGTTCGTTTGTGCTGGCGATTGCCCAGAACAAAAGCGTCAAAAACCTGGTGCTGACCCGGGGGCGCAATTTTGCCCGCCGCTTCATTGCCGGCGATACCCTGGAGGAAGCCCTGCGGGCGGTGGAGGCCCTCGAGCGCGACCAGATACATGCCATCCTGGATTTGCTGGGGGAGATGGTTACTTCCGAAGCCGAAGCGCGAAAATTCCAGAGCGAGATTCTTCGCCTGGTAGCCGCCTTTGGGGCATTGCCCTACCCCAGGTATGTGGCCCTCAAGCTCACCCAACTGGGGCTCGATCTCTCCGAAGACCTGGCGTTCTCCCTGATGCAGGAGATTCTGACCGAGGCAGAGAAGGCGGACTGCTTCGTGCGGATTGACATGGAAGATAGCCCCCGGGTAGAGGCCACGCTGCGGCTGTACAAGCGTTTGCGCGAGGCCGGTTTCAACAACACCGGGGTGGTGCTGCAAAGCTACCTCAAACGTACCGAGCAAGACCTGCAAGACCTCATACCCCTAAAGACCCCGGTACGCATCGTGAAGGGCGCTTACAAGGAACCCCCTGAGGTGGCTTTCCAGGACAAGCGCATGGTGGATGCCCAGTTTGTGGTGTTGTGCAAGAAAGCCCTGGAAAACGGCCTCTATACCGCCATTGCCAGCCACGACCCCTACATCCTCGAGGAGATGAAGCGCTGGACCGCCGAAAGAGGCATCGGGCGTGACCGCTTCGAGTTCCAACTGCTCTACGGGGTGCGCCGCGATGAGCAGAAAAAACTGGCCGCCGAGGGCTACACCGTGCGGGCGTACGTCCCCTACGGCACCGACTGGTACCCCTACTTCTCGCGCCGCATTGCCGAAAGGCCCGAGAACCTCCTGTTTGTGGCCCGAAGCCTGATTCAGGGATAGATATGGCAGCCAAACTGGATTTGCACCTGCTGGAAGGCCTGTATGCGATCTACTGGCTCGAGGCTAACGCCTCCATCCCGGCCTGGGCGCTGGGCGAGGGCTTTGTGAGCATCAGCCACAGCGACGAGGAGTTGAGCGTGGTCTGCCTGCAGAACCGCGTGCCCCCCGAGGTCAAAGCTGAGCGCGACTGGCGCTGCCTTTCTCTGGCGGGCCCCTTTGATTTCGCCCTCACCGGAATTCTGGCTTCGGTGCTGAACCCGCTGGCACAAGCGGGGGTTGGCATCTTTGCAGTCTCGACCTTCAATACCGACTATGTGCTGGTCAAAGGCCACCAGCTAAAGCGGGCTGTGGCTGCCCTCGAGCAGGCCGGACATGTGGTGCATGGTGTGAAGCAAAAGCCTTGAGTGCATGCATCAACGAAAGGAGCTTGTATGACCCCCGAACCCTACCGCCCCGAACCCATCGAAACCTTCCAGAGCCCCGAAGCCTTTGAGGCTATGCGCAAAGCCCTGGCCGGGGTACGGGCCCAGTTTGGCCGCCACTACCCCCTCATTATTGGCGGTGAGAAGGTACACACCCAGGCCACCATCTCCTCCACCAACCCCTCCAACCCCTCTGAGGTGATTGGGGTGAGCGCCAAGGCCGGTATTGCCGAGGCCGATGCCGCGCTCGATGCGGCCTGGCGCGCCTTCGCGCCGCGCCAAGGCGCTGCGCAAGGCTGGAAAGACTGGCCCCAGGAGCACCGCAGCCGGGTCTTGCTCAAAGCAGCCCAGATTATGAAGCGCCGCCAGCGGGAGCTCGAGGCCTGGCTGGTCTACGAGATTGGCAAAAACTGGGTGGAGGCCGCCGCCGATGTGGCCGAGGCCATCGACTTTATTCGCTACTACGCCATCTCGGCCCTCAAGTACAAAGACGGGGCCCCGGTGGTGCCCTATCCGGGTGAGGACAACGAAGCCTTCTACATCCCGCTGGGGGTGGGGGTGGTGATTGCCCCCTGGAACTTCCCCCTGGCCATCCTGACCGGCATGACCGTGGCCCCCATTGCGGTGGGCAACTGCGTGGTCTGCAAACCCGCCGAAGACACCGTGGTGATTGCGGCCAAACTCTTCGAGATTCTGGAAGAGGCCGGTCTGCCGGCAGGGGTGGCTAACTATCTGCCGGGTTCGGGCAGCGAAGTGGGGGCCTATCTGGTGCAGCACCCCCGCACCCGCTTTATCAACTTTACCGGCTCCCTCGAGGTGGGCCTCCGCATCAACGAAAGCGCGGCTCGGCTCTCGCCGGGGCAGATCTGGCTTAAGCGGGCCTTCTTGGAGTTGGGGGGCAAGGACGGCCTGATTGTAGACGAGACCGCCGATCTGGACGCGGCAGCCCAGGCTACGGTGCAGAGTGCTTATGGTTTCCAGGGGCAGAAGTGCTCGGCGGCCTCGAGGCTGATTGTGGTGGATGCCGTACACGACCTCCTGATGGAGCAGATTCTGCACCGCACCGAGGGCCTGATTGTAGGCCCCGCCGAGGAGAACCCCGATATGGGGCCGGTGGCCAGCGCCCAGCAGGAAAAAACCGTGCTGTCCTACATCGAGATAGGGCAGCAAGAGGGCCGGCTGGCCCTGGGGGGGCGCAAGCTCGAGGGCAGTGGATTTTTCATCGCGCCTACCGTGTTCGAGCAGGTTTCTCCCGATGCCCGCATTGCCCAGGAAGAAATCTTTGGCCCGGTACTCTCGGTGATTCGCGTACCCGACTTCGACACCGCGCTCGAGGTGGCCAACGGCACCCGCTTCGGTTTAACGGGTGGGGTGTTCTCGCGCAAACGCGAGCGCCTGGAGCGGGCCCGCCGCGAGTTCCACGTGGGCAACCTGTACTTCAACCGCAAAATTACCGGGGCGCTGGTAGGCGTGCAGCCCTTTGGCGGCTTCAACCTTTCGGGCACCGATACCAAGGCCGGGGGGCCGGATTACCTGCTCAACTTCCTGCAGATGAAGAGCGTGACTGAGCGCTTCTGATTAATCGGGGTTTCTTTACAAAGCAGCTTGTGAAGCTCAATAACCCATCCGCGCTTTTGTGGATGGGGTACTGGCCGGTGTTGCTCCACTGGTTTGGGGGTCTTGACCGGCCTATCTCACGCTTCATGGACGTGGCCACCCATCCAGGCGGCCACTGTTCTGTCCAGGACAAGCTTATCTTGAAGTCGGATGGCTCTGATACCGGATTCAAAAAGATAGTAATCCTAAACAAAAAATCCAGAGGCTATCTTTTTGAATCCTAGAGTACTCCCTTCGGTCGGGTTAGTTCGCCACCATTCGGTGACGAACTAACCGAATCTGGTATGAATAGGCGAAGAGCGCTCTATTGGAACTGGCTCAGATCAAAGGCGTAGACCCTCGATTTGCCCTCAGCTGCATAAAGGGTCTGGCCCTTCACCTCCTGGGGCAGCTCAAAATAGATACGGAACTTGTATTCCTCACCGGGTTTGAGCTTGCCTTCGGCGTGCTCGTCGCGGGCTGCCTTGATCAGATACCCGTCAAACTCTTGCTTCTCGCCATCGGCATCCTTGAGTTCGAACTTGAAGTAGCTGTAGCTGTAGTTTGCTTCTCGCGCAGTAGGTGCGCAGGCGTTCTTGATAGCGAAGGTGGCGACCAAATAACGTTTGCCTTCGGCAGGAGGCCGCTTATCCATGGGCTCGGTGCTGTAGCTCACCGACTCGAGCCTCATGTCAAACTTTAGCATGGGGTAGTAGGTTCCGGCCTTGGCGGGCACTTCCTCGAGGGCCGTGGCCCCACTTGGGTCTGCCGGGTCGGCAAAGGGAGCCGGGAGGGGTTTGACCTTGCCCCGCAGGTCGTAGCGCAGAACCGGCGCACCCCGCTCGCGCTCCACGATGAGCTTGGGCATGACCCCTGAAGCTGGCACCGCCCAGGCGGCTACCAGATCCACCTTCTGGGCCGGTTTGAGGTTGACATCATAGACTTCTGTGGTGCCTTCGCGGGCTACGTAGTTGTCAAAAACGTGGTTGAAGTCTTTGGTATCCACCACGGTGAACTTGAAGCTATTCCAATCGACGTTTTTATCCTGCTGGTTTGGGTTCTGAACTGTGTAGTGCAGGACCAGCAGCTTTTCGTTGGCTTCAGGAGCATAGACGCTGGTACCCACCGTGACCCGGCTCACCGTATACTCGGCGCTGCGTAGGGTGAAGTTAAGCGGACTCGACTGGCCGAGGGTATAGGTTTTGCCGAATTCGCCCTCGCCCCCCGCCAGTTGGGCGGTACCGGCTACCTGGGTCTGGGCGGACTGGCCTACGCTCACAATGACAAACTGGTTCTTGGCCTTGTCGTAGGTGAGGCTGACCCCCAATGCCTTGGCAAAGCCCTGTACCTCTACGTAATACTTCCCTCCTTTTTCTAGGGTGTCTACCTTGACGGTCTTGCCGTTGATCACAAAGGTGGGCAGTGCTGCCGCCAATACCAGCAATCCCAAACCCAGTCCAAACAACAGCAGTAGTTTGGGCCTGAGCATAAAGCGCCTCCTTTCTGGGCAAACCTTATTTTAGTTTGCCCAAATGGGTAGGGATGTCCCAGGTTGCGGTGGGGCTCACGCTCGTTCTATACAAGCCTACCGATCCCAACCCAGGGCCCGCAGCCCTGGTCTGGCGAGCAGCCGGCTTTGCAGGTTGTGAATGTGCCGCACGGTTTCCTCTTGCTCGCTGGGGTGAAGCGTGGGGAGCTCGAGCAGGGCCCCGGCAACCTTGGCCTGAGCGACCCAGATTTCTCCTATGTGGTCATACCGCAGGCCAGCAGACGCCGGCATTCTTTAGCGATGGTTCTCGAGGGCATGGGAATTACCTCAGTGGGTGAGGGTAGAAAAGGGAGCGTTATATTTGTGTTACACCCTCTTCGCTTAGACACTTTGCACAGCGTAGGAAAGGGGAGGTAGGGAGCAGGGGGTAGGGGACAGGGGTTGGAAACCCACCACCCACTGCTACCCTGGGGTGTACCCGAAAGTTGGTTATACGCCTAGCGTTAGCATTTCCTGACGCGCCCAGGGCATTATCAAAACTCTTCATCCACTTCGTGCAGCCGCTTGGCCCAGAGGCTTTCGGGCTGGTGGTGTTCCCGCACAATCTGGGCAACCTGAGGGTCGAGGATGCGCATGGCCGCATACTCGGGGTGGTGGCGGCGGATCTGCCAGGCCCCGCGCAGCCCCTTGTCCAGGGGTTCGATGGGCACCTCGAGGCCCACGAGCCCGGTCAGGATGCGCTCTAAAGGTCGGTAGGGCCGCATAGCCTTGCCGCTATCGTGTAGCAGGGCGGCCCGCACCGCATAGCTGGGAGCCTCGGGGTAGCGTTGTAGCAGCCGCTGGGCCACCCATACCGCGTGTTCCCGATCGCGCACATCCATGGCTTTATACAGGCGGGCCTCCTCGATGCTGAGCTCGGCCAGGGCCCAGGCATCGTCCGGGGCGGCCCGAGCCGGCGTAAAGGCTTTATACAATCGCTTCAGACGCAACCACACGTATTTATCCTACGTATTTGGGCAGGCTTGAATTGTCAAATCCGGCCAATTGTGGGAACCCCAGGGGCTGGGGTAACGTATGGGCGGGAGGAAAGCATGAATATACGCGCTCTAGTTGCGGAGTTTTTGGGGGCTTTTGCTTTAAGTTTTATTGGTATTGGGGCTATTGCTGCTACCCAGGGGGGCGATCTAGTGGCCGTTGCCCTGGCCCACGGCTTGGCCCTGGGGTTGTCGGTGGTGGCGCTGGGTGCGGTCTCTGGGGGACATTTCAACCCGGCGGTCACCTTTGGCATGCTCATCACCGGGCGTATTACCCCGTTAGGCGCGGCAGCCTACTGGGCGGCCCAACTGTTGGGGGGGCTGGCGGCAGCCTTTTTTATCGGCGCGCTGTATGGGGGAACCGCCGTGGCCGATGGAACGCCGGTGCCCGGGGCCAATCACTCGGACATCCAGGCCCTCATGATGGAGGTATTTCTAACTTTCTTCTTGGTCTCGGTGATTTTTGGCTCGGCCGTTTTCAATAATTACAGCTTTGCCGGACTAGCCATTGGACTGACCGTAGTTATGGACATCCTGGCCGGGGGCGCGGTGTCGGGCGCGGCCATGAACCCTTCGCGCGTGCTGGGCGCTGCCATCATTGGTGGGGAATGGAATGCCCACTGGGTGTACTGGGTGGGTCCGCTGGTGGGGGCGGGGCTGGCCGCGTTGCTGTACGACTTCTTGTACGGTAAGAAGGCTGAAAGCTGATAGGTTTACAGGGGCCGGCAGCTAGGGGATGCTCGCAAGCCTTTTGGCCCGCTCGAGGATCGCGTCAAACATGGCAGCGGTCAGTTTGCCGGTGTTGGTGTTCTGGCGGCTGACGTGGTACGAGCTCAGCAAGACCCGCTCACCCAAGCGGTACTCGCTGCCGTGTGCGAAGGGATGGGCCGACCGGCGCAGGCCGTGATAGTCCAGGAGGGCCTGGTGGGCAATCTGACCCAGGGCCAGGTAGACCTTCAGGTTCTTTAGCAAGGCCAGTTCTTGCCGGGTCCAGGAGGCGCAGGCGTTTAGCTCGAGGGGGCTTGGTTTGTTGCCCGGGGGGGCGCAGCGCACGGCAGCCGTGATGTAAACGTTGTGCAGTACTAGGCCATCGTTTATGTGCGAGGAGCTGGGCTGGTTGGCGAGCCCGGCGCGGTAGAGGGCCGGGTACAAAAAGTCGCCCGAGGCATCGCCGGTAAAGGGCCGTCCGGTGCGGTTGGAGCCGTGGGCGCCAGGGGCCAGCCCAAAAACCAGAATACGAGCGTCAAAGTCGCCAAAACCCGGTACGGGCCGGGCCCAGTATTCGACATCCCGGTATGCAGCGCGTTTTTCCCGCCCAACCTGCTCGCGCCAGGCCACCAACCGGGGGCAGGCCCGGCAGGTGACAATCTGGGCCTCGAGGTTCGAGCACTCATCCACCGCATCCTCCAACACTGCATTCTTTTCGGATCCCCAATTTAAACGCAGCCGATAGGGGTATTTCTGTACTCAGTATAGACCCCGGGTATTGGGTGCTCGAGCCCCCTTTTCGGGGCCTTTACTCGTACAATCAAGTGTCGTGTCTCCTTCTCGCGGTGCTTTTTTGGAGGTTTGTTCGCGTGCAAAATGTTTCTAGTACAGTTCTACCGCGCATTATCCAGGGCGGGATGGGCGTCTCTGTTTCCAACTGGCGCCTGGCCCGCACCGTCTCGATGCTGGGACAACTAGGGGTGGTATCGGGTACAGCTATGGATACCGTGATAGTGCGGCGGTTGCAAGACGGCGACCCCGGTGAACTGGTGCGCCGAGCGCTGGCCGCGTTCCCTTTTCAGCAATGGGTTAAGCCTGTGCTGGACAAATATTTCCAGCCTGAAGGTCGGGGGAGACAGCCCTACAAACGCATCCCTATGCCCAGCCGCCTGGGCGATACCGCTTCGCAAATCATGCACGTACTGGGGGGTTATGTAGAGGTGTTCCTAGCCAAGGAGGGGCACGGGGGATTGGTGGGCATCAATCTCCTCACCAAACTACAAATCCCCACCCTGGGCACGCTGTATGGGGCTATGCTGGCCGGGGTGGACTATGTCCTAATGGGTGCAGGTATTCCCCGCGAGATTCCCGAGGCGCTGGATAAACTGGCCGCAGGGGAGACCGCCTCGCTCAAACTCGACGTAACCGGCTGGACGGCCCCCGAAGCGCCCCGCTTGCAGTTCGATCCGAGTGAGATCGCCGGTCGGGCCCAAACCCTCAAACGCCCCAGCTTTTTGCCCATCATCGCCTCTAACTCCCTGGCCACCCTACTGGCCCGCAAGGTGACGGGAACCATCCAAGGTTTTGTGATTGAAGGCCCTACGGCGGGCGGGCACAATGCTCCCCCCCGGGGGGCGCCGGTTTTTGATGAGCGGGGGCAGCCAGTATATGGCGAGCGGGATGTGGTCGACCTCGAGCAGATCAAGGCCCTGGGCCTACCCTTCTGGCTGGCAGGCGGTACCGGCTCACCTGAAGCGCTGGAAAAAGCCCTCGAGCAAGGTGCAGCCGGCATTCAGGTAGGTACGCTTTTTGCCTACAGTCAGGAATCGGGCTTTGAAGCGAACCTCAAAGCAACGGTGCTGGAAAAGGCCATCAAGGGTGAGGTGCGGGTGTTTACCGACCCCAAAGCCTCGCCCACCGGGTTTCCCTTCAAGGTTGCAGAACTGGAGGGCACCCTCTCGCAAACCGAAGTTTACCGCCGACGTACTCGAGTCTGCGACCTGGGTTATCTACGGGAAGCCTACCAGACAACCGAGGGAAAAATCGGTTTTCGATGCGCTTCTGAGCCCATTGACCAGTACCTGGCCAAGGGGGGCGACCTTGCCCAGACCGAGGGACGTAAGTGCCTGTGCAATGCGCTTCTGGCGGCGGTAGGGCAGGGCCAGGTGCAGAAAAATGGCGACCTCGAGCTGCCTTTGGTAACGAGCGGAGATGACCTGGAACGTATCGGTCGTTTCGTCAAGCAGTTTGGCACCCGGTACAGCGCTCGCGATGTGGTAGCCTATTTGTTGGGGGAACCGGTTTTGTCCGAGCTAAAAACCGAGCAGTTAGTGGCAAACGTATAATTCTCAATACGCAGGGCTTTATCGCGCCCTTCACAGACGTGGCTGCCTGAGTCGGCAGTCACTGTTCTGTCCAGGACAAAGGATTTTCCCGGATGGATCGATGTTCGCGAAGAGCGCTCTAG
>CALFDH010000033.1 GCA_937950405.1 uncultured Meiothermus sp. | reverse complement strand
ATGTTTATATCGATTTTGAAGTTTCAATCCTCACTCGAGCCTCTGCCCGAGTGCAACCCGCAAAAAAGCCCGTGAGCTGCTATCCGCTGAGGTTTCAATCCTCACTCGAGCCTCTGCCCGAGTGCAACATTATTGGCATGGGCTGGGATAGCGGCGATGACGTTTCAATCCTCACTCGAGCCTCTGCCCGAGTGCAACAGCCTCATCTTAGCGTGCGTTCTGGACAGGTTTCAAGGGGCGGTTTGCGCGAACCTCGTTAAAAATACCTCCGACGCAGGGTAACGCACGGTGGGGGGAATCTGGGTTTTCAATGTCCCTTGGCCAATTTATCGGCTTGCGCGAACCCCCCGGGTTTTGGCACTTGCTTGGGGTTCGCGCAAAGCAAGTGTCAGACGCACTAGAGCACCAAGGGGTCGTCGAAGTCGGTGTAGCGGTCTTGTCCGTGAACCCTAAGGCACTTATCTCTGCCGCCCAACAGGGTGTAAATACGCAGGCTATCTTTGTCGGGTTCGATGATTTTTAGCAGTTTGGCTTCCATTTCCACCAATTGCCCGCGCGTAACTCGGCACTCAAACACCGACATCTGGACCCGTTGTCCGTAGTTTTTGCAGACCTTGGCCACACGGGCCAAGCGCGACTGCCCTTCTTCCGAAGTCACGTTGACGTCGTAGGTGACCAAAATGTCCAAGCGATCCATTTTCACCTGCCCACAAAGGGAGGATACTCCGGTAGGTCGGCGCGCAGATAACGCGCCAGCATGCGGGCCTGAATATGGGGCAAGAGCCCCACCGGCACAGGTTCTTTGAATAAGGGGTGCTGCACGGTCTCCTGCCTGCGGCTATGAAAAGCCGCAATGACGATTTTTCTACCTTCCTCTTTGAGCATTACAGCTCCCCCAGTGCGCTCATCGAAGTGTTTTGGGGCGAGCTGTTTTCGGTTCAAAAGCGACAACACCAGGCGATCGGCCCACCAGGCCCTAAACTCCTCGATTAAGTCCAGCGCAAGCGCATTGCGGCCTGGCCTAAGCGCATGCAAAAAACCAGCCTGGGGGTCGAGCCCTACAGCTTCTAAGGCACCAGTGCACTGGGTAGCAATCAGGGCATAAACAAATCCCAACAGCGCATTAACCGGGTCGCGCGGCGGGCGCTTGTTGCGTCCGGCGAAATAAAACTCGCCCGATAGGAGCAAATCGCCAAAGGCGGCAAAGTAGCTGCTGGCTGCCTGACCCTCGAGGCCCCGCACTTCGTCCACCGACCGGGCCTGCGGCAGCATGCGCAAAGCCAGCTCGTGCTCAGCCAGGGCCCGGGCAAGGGTCTCGGTCTCACCCCGCTCACGCACCGCCCGCTGAAGCACCATGCGGCTATTTTTCAGCTTGCTCTCCACGAACCGAGTAGCCAGGTACAAGCACATCGAGGCATTATCGAGGGCTTTATACTGGGCCCGGCGCAACAGCACATTGCCAGAAACAGGCCCCGACAAACGGCCCTGGAAGCGGCCCGACTCAGCAAACCAAGAGACCTCGAGGCCCTGCTCCGCGCAGCGGTGCAACAAAAAGGGCGAGATGAGCACATTGCCGAACAACGCCAGCCCGCCCAGATGGTGCAAGGGCACGTTGCGCAGGGTGATGTCCTCGTGCTGAATGCGCAAGGTATCGCCCTCGAGGCGCAAATAAGCCCCTTGGGTTTGCACGTAAAGGGTGTTCAGCAGCTCGCTGGTCATGTCGGTTGGGCTCGCCAGGCTGCCAGGGCCTGCGGCACCTGGGGCATACAGACCGAAATAAGTGAGCAGTGCTGGCAGCGGTCGTCGGCAGCAGGCGGGGGTAGGCGTTCTTCCCGCAGCAGCTTGCGCAAAGCGCTGATGGTGAGCAAAGTAGCCGCGCGCAACTCAGCGGTGAAGCGCACCACCCGTCTACGACGGCTGGCCTTGCTAAAAACTGCGCCTTCGGGCACGCTTTGACCAAACATCTCTTCCAGGCACAGGGCTTGCGCGCAAAGCTGCACCTCGGCGGCCCGGCGGGCCAGTTCTTTAGGCCACTTCTTCCTTACCTTATACTCCACCGGGTAGGGCTTTTCGTCCTCGAACTCCACCACATCGGCCCGGCCAATAAGCCCCAGCCGCTCCGACCAAAGCGGCAAGGCACGCTCCACCCAAACCCCCTCGCGCAACAGGCCCTCGGGCAGGTCGGCTTGCTCGTGGGCCAGCGCGCCGCGCAAGGTGTACTCGTTGTCCTCCCACTCGCCCTCCAGCAGTATCAAAGCCGCCCGCCGGGGGCAGTAGGAGTACTGGGCCAGGGCGCTCAGGGGCAGGGGTTCTTCGGGGTTCGCCTTGGCCGTGTACTGTGGCAGATAGTCATCTTGGTCTTCCACCTAACCCTCCCAAGGGGCGAAGTTTTCGGGCATGTGATCGCTCCAGCTAAAGCCTTTTTGGCACATGCGGTCGTACTCGGGGCCGTGCCGGGTGAGGGCAAACACATAGAGCTTCCCGTCGCGTTCGGCATAAAACACCCGCTCGTCTACATGCCCCATGGGGTAGACCAGGGCATCGCCGCCGCCGCTCTTTCGCTCACTTTGCGAGGCCCGGTTGGGCAGTCGCAGATTTCGCAAAACCCTTCTGAATTTCTCTCGGTTAGAAGGCTCAAGGCTCTGCCAGGTCTTCTGGGCCTGCGCAGAGAAATAAATCGGCACCGACTGGACCTGCTCGAGCTCGCCCTGGAAGGCCTCATAGTAGGCCTCGCCCAGCGGCGACAGACCTATGTACGGTTGCCCGTCTAGCTCGAACTCCTCCAGCAGCAGCAGCGCCTCCTCCGGCAAGGCGGCCATTCTGGACATGACCTCGGATTTGGGGCGAACCCTACCCTCGCCTTGACCCAGCCAGTCGAAAAACTCCCCGTGCAAAACAAATAAGCCGTAGTCCCAACTGATGGGGGTAGAGGGCAGAGTAGCAATCTCTTTGAACTGCTCGTGGATGTAGCAGACCGGCACCTTGAAGACCAGCCCCAGGACGGTAGCGTAGGAAATTTCCGCCTTAAAGCCGCCAGTAGCGTTGATGATCACTTCTTTTTGGGCTTTGAAAGCCTTGCGAATCTGGCTTGCTAAGGCCCGCACAAAGTTTTTGAGGCCATAGTCCACAAACCCCTGCGCCTCGTAGGCCAAGCCGGGAATGCGTACCCGACTACAGGCCACGCCTTGTTGTTGCCAGTACATTTCCAAAAACTCGGCAGCCCGTGCGCCTTCCTCGGTGTCGCTGTGCAGCAGCACAATTTCGTCGCCCTTGTGCAGAATGCGCTTGAGCGAGTTGGTTTCGGCGCTGGCCTTGATGGGGTCTTGCTTTATATAGGCCAGAATTTCGCTGTCTTGCACAAAATTATCGCGGCGGGCGTTGAGCAGCAGGCTGGTGCCTACGGTGGTGAGGATGACGGTGCTCACGAAGCCTCCGGAAGCTT
>CALFDH010000032.1 GCA_937950405.1 uncultured Meiothermus sp. | reverse complement strand
TCCAAAGGCGGCTGGGCTGTTGTTTCAGGAAGCCACCCGAATCGTCTCCCCAGGCCGCAAGGCCGTGGAGCTGTATGCGGGCAGTGGGGTGCTGAGCCTGCACCTTGCCCCTTTTTTTGAGGAAATGGTGGCCATCGAAATCAACCGCAACGCTGTGAAGCGCGGTGAGGCCGACCGGGATCGGCTGGGGGTACAAAACCTGGTTTTCAAGCAAGACGACGCCGGGGTGCTCCCAAAGCACCTGCCTGCCGATTTGGTCATGGTAGACCCGCCCAGGGCCGGCCTTTCACCCGAAGTCCTAAAGAGTTTGGTAGAGGGTCAACCGACGCAGATTCTCTACATCGCCTGCGACCCCGCCACCTGGGCCCGCGATGTGGGCAGGCTTGTGCAGGCAGGCTACCAATTGCGCTTTGTTCGGCCCTACGACTTTTACCCCTTTACCCACCACGTGGAGGTCTTGAGCTTTCTATCGCGGTCAGATTGAAGCACATGCACCCTTGCACTTTGCCCCCTAATCTTCGACAATAGTCTTCGTGTTAGCCAAGCGCATCATCCCTTGCCTGGATATCCACGCCGGACGGGTGGTCAAGGGCATCAATTTTGTGAACCTGCGCGATGCAGGCGACCCGGTCGAGTCGGCCAAGGCCTACAACCTGGCCGGCGCCGATGAGCTGGTGTTCCTGGACATTACCGCCACCCACGAAGAACGGGGCATCCTGCTCGAGATTGCCACCCAGGTAGCCGAGCAGGTCTTCATTCCCTTTACGGTAGGCGGGGGTATTCGCAGCCTCGAGGATGCCAGGGCTTTGCTCCAGGCCGGGGCCGACAAGGTCTCGGTGAACTCGGCGGCGGTCAAGCGCCCCGAGCTGATACAGGAGCTTTCCGACCACTTTGGCAACCAGGCAGTGGTGCTGGCCATAGACGCACGGCGGAAAGGAACCGCCTGGGAGGTGTACGTGGCCGGAGGCCGCACCCCAACCGGCCTGGATGCGCTGGAGTGGGCCGAGAAGGGCGCTCGCCTGGGGGCCGGGGAAATCCTCCTAACCAGCATGGACACCGACGGCACCAAAGCAGGTTTTGACCTCGAGCTCTGCCGCACCGTTTCGCAGGTGGTAGGAATCCCCGTCATTGCCTCGGGGGGTGCGGGACGCAAAGAACACTTCGCGGAAGTTCTGCAGGACGGCATCGCCGACGCAGCCCTGGCCGCCAGCGTATTTCATTTTGGCGAGATTCCCATTCCGGAACTCAAAAACTACCTGGCCCAAGAGGGCATACCCATGCGGATTGAGCCACCTCTGGCCGATGAGCAGGCATAATCCAAATCACCCCGCCAACGAAAGGAAAAGGTACCCATGAACCTCGAGGATGTGCAGTTCGATGCCAGCGGCCTGGTTCCGGTGGTTGTGCAAGACGCCCACACCGGCCAGGTACTCACCCTGGCCTATGCCAACCGCGAAGCCCTGGAACAAACCCTAGAGACCCGACAGAGTACCTTCTGGAGCCGCAGCCGGGGCGAGTTGTGGGTCAAGGGCCTCACCTCTGGGCACACCCAGGAGGTTATTGAAGTGGTTCTCGACTGCGACCAGGACGCAGTGTTGTACAGGGTCATCCCCCACGGCCCGGCCTGCCACACCGGCGCCGAGAGTTGCTTCCACCACCCCCTGACCCCCTCCGCTGACCCTAACCTGGGAGAGGTGCTGGAGAGGGTCTACCGCACCATTCAGCAGCGCATCGAAACACTTCCCGAGGGCTCTTACGTGGCCAAGATGCATCAGGCCGGCCTGGACCGGGTACTCAAGAAAATCGGGGAGGAAGCCGGCGAGGTAATTATTGCGTCCAAAAACACCGACCGCAAGGAGCTCGAGTGGGAAGCTTCGGACCTGCTCTTTCATTTGATGTTTGTTTTGGCCGAGCGGGGCATTACCCCCGCCGACCTCGCCCGCACGCTCTGGAGCCGACACAAGCCCTAAAGCCTCGTCTGGTAGTGCTTCCAGGCCCATACCCCTTTCGAACCCTGGTAAGCTCTGCGTATGGAACTCGAGACCGAGATGGACATTGAACGGCTGTTGGTGCTGGAGATTGCTCGAGTCACCGAGCAAGCCGCCCTGGCCGCCAGCCGGCTGGCCGGAATGGGCAAAAAAGATGAGGTGGACGGGGTTGGGACCGAGGCCATGCGCCAGGTGCTCTCGGAGCTGCCCATCAGGGGCCGGGTGGTGATTGGCGAGGGGGAGATGGACGAAGCCCCCATGCTCTACATCGGCGAGGTACTCGGGCGCGGCGGCCCCGAGGTGGACATCGCTGTAGACCCGGTCGAGGGTACTACCATCACTGCCAAAGGGCTTCCCAACGCCATCACGGTCATTGCCATCAGCGAAAAGGGTGGGCTGGTGGGCGCACCAGACATGTACATGCAAAAGCTGGTGGTGGGGCCCCCGGCAGCGGGCAAGGTAAGCCTGGATTTTCCGGTAGAGGCCAACCTGCGCATCATCGCCGACTCTTTGCAGCGCAAGGTAGAAGACCTGGTGGTGGTCATCCTGGATAGGCCCCGGCATGAAAAACTGATTCGAGAGGTGCGCGAAGCCGGCGCCAGGGTCAAGCTTATTACCGATGGCGACGTGGTGGCCGCGGTCTCGGTAGCGGTGCGGGGCACTGGGGTCCATGCCATGATGGGCAGTGGGGGCGCGCCCGAAGGGGTGCTGGCCGCTGCCGCCCTCAAGTGCATGGGCGGCGAAATTCAGGGGCGCTTTCTGCCGGAGAACGAAGAACAGCTCGAGCGCCTCAAGGCCATGGGCGCCGACGAAAAGAAAATCTATCGCACCAACGATCTGGCCCCTGGAAAACAGATTGTTTTCTCGGCCACCGGCATTACGCATGGAGAGCTGCTCGAGGGGGTACGCTACTTCGGCGGCGGGGCCCGTACCCACTCCATCGTGATGGGCTACAAGACCAAGGTGGTGCGTTTTATTGACTCCATACACCTGTTTGAAAGCGGAGCACGGGTCAATATTCGAGTTTGAAGCCATACCCGCCAGAAAGAAACAAGGGCTGGCACAATGCCAGCCCACTGGGTATTATGCACAGCTAAAAACCGATGTTGACGCCCACCGCACCCCCCAGCCCAAACGTGCTGGAGCCAGAGAAAAACAACATCGGGTGTACCTCGACAAAAATACCGATTAAGGGCAGCCCCACGTTCAAATAGGTGCCAATCACCCCTCTGGCCCCCAAACCCCCACCCGTAGAACCCTGGGCAAGCAACGATACGGTTGTACCGGTTGCATAGAACAACCCCGCACCTGCGTACAGGTCAGTCAGGGGCACCGTTACCAGCACATCGGCACCCCCACCCAGCGAGGCCGGGCCACCGGTGAAGAAGTTGGCCCCTGCATACACCCGCCCATCCAGCACGAAAGGCACCAGGGGCAGGCGAATACCTGCATTGACCCCAAAAGGGCTACCAGCGGTTACCTGGACGCTTTGGGCGAAGGCCGGGGTGAGCAACAAGACCATCAGAACAATCCATTTACGCATAGCCAAACCTCCGGGATGAGTATAAGGGTCGTTTCTGGCAGGTTGCTGTGATGGATGGCCAGTTTTCGAGTTGCGGATTCAGTGTGTACCTGGATCCTGCGCTCGTGACGTGGAGCCAGGGCAATGTGCTCCACAGGTTTGACAAACCCAGTGTTGCACGGCACAAAGGGTCATCCGACCTGCTGTTATAGCAAATCTGCTCAGGAGTAACCCAAAAGCGATATACAAGTCCCTCGGTCGCGCCCCCTGGCGCGGCAAGTGAGGGGCGCGTTTAGCACCGCTCATGCGCAGAGTTGGTATTAGCTGGCTACCGGCTTTTGCAGCAGTTCCGCGATCTGCACCGCGTTAAGGGCCGCACCCTTCAGCAGCTGATCCCCCGCCACAAAAAAATCCAGCCCGTTATCGAACACCAGATTCTTACGGATACGCCCCACCTCCACGTTGAACTTGCCCGTTGCGGTCAGCGGTAAGGGGTAGCGTTTATTGGCCGGATCGTCCACCAGGTCTACCCCGGGGGCGCTTCTGAGCACTTCCCGCGCCGCTTCGGGGCTCACCGGGCGTGCAAACTCCACCGTCACGGCCTCGGAATGCACGCGCAGGGTCGGCACCCGTACCGCCGTACAGGAAACCTTAATTTCTGTGTCCCCCATGATTTTTTGGGTTTCCCACAGCACCTTCATCTCTTCTTTGGTGTAGCCATTTTCCTGGAAGGCATCAATTTGCGGAATAACGTTGAAAGGCAGCGGATACGCGAAGGTTTTGTGCTCTACGGCTTGCCCTGCCAGGTACTGCCGGGTGCCGTGCAGGAGCTCCTCCATGCCACTTGCACCCGCACCCGATGAACTCTGGTAGGTACTGACAATCACTCTTTTGGCCCCGAAGGCTTTGTGAAGGGGATAGAGCGCCATCAGCAGGATGGCGGTGGTGCAGTTGGGGTTGGCGATGATGTTTTTGTGGCCCCGAATCGCGTGAGCGTTGATCTCGGGCACAATCAGCGGCACCTCGGGGTCGTAGCGGAAGGCCGAGGAGTTGTCGATTACGACCGATTGTTTGGCCCAGATTGGGGCGTACTGCTTGGAGATAGCGCCCCCCGCACTTGCCAGCACCACATCCACCGGCAAGGGGGTCTCCGGTAAGGCTTCGATGTTCACTTCTTTGCCGCGAAACTTGAGGCTTTTGCCCGCCGAGCGGGCCGAAGCATATAATCGCAGTTCAGAAACGGGAAAGTTACGCTTTTCTAGTACACCCAGTAGCTCTTTGCCAACGGCTCCGGTAGCTCCAACAATTCCGATTCTCATGGCCTCTCCTCTGGGAAACAAAAAACCCGCCAGGGCAGGCAGGCAGGGGCGACAACTCGAGGGAGTTGCCGCCTCAGGTAGTGGTAGTGGTATACCAAACCATCTGAGGAAACAATAAATGCAACCGAAGCAAATGTCAAACCGGGTAGGTTTGGTACGGGAGCCCCGTACTAGTTGCACTGATAGTCGCTGACGCGGCTATCCGGTACTTGCAGCCATACCACCCGTTCGGTAGGGGTCTGGGGCGAGGCCAGGCAGCCGGTGCCCCGGTCCACTGCAATGGTTTGATAGGCGTTGGTGCTGGCAACCACCGGGCCAGGCCGCGAGATGTAGGTAGGCTGAGGGGGTGCATCCCGCACAACCGCCTGGGTACGCTGCACCTGGCGGGCTGGAAAGAGCGCAGCAACCCCACTCGAGCTGTCGTTACCGGTTAGCAGGTCGAAATTGGCCAGAACCAGCCCCGAGGGCTGAGGAAAGTCGCCGGCAGGGCGGCCGCGCAAGGCCTGCTCCACAAAATCACGCCAGATGGGAGGATTGACCATCGAGCTACTCGGCTCGACACCTCCCATGCGCTGGGGTTTGTGGTCATCGCGGCCCACCCAGAGTGTGGCCACGAGTCCCCGGGTGGCTCCGGCAAACCACAGGTCAATGGCATCGTCACTGGTGCCGGTCTTACCCCCGACAATACGCCCTGGAATACGCGCCTCCCAGGCCAGGCTGGTGCGAAAACCAGGGGGAACATCGTAGACGTAGCCCTTGAGCATGTCCCAGATCTGGTAGGCCACTTGCGGGGTCCAGAGCAGTACCTTTTTGGTTTCGGGCTGGTAGATCACCCGGCCATTATTATCTTCAACCCTTAAGACCAGACGTGGCTCAATCCAATAGCCACCATTGACAAAGCTGGCGTAGGCCGCCGCCAATCCGATGGGGGTGATATCCGCCCCCCCGCCAATTGAATTGGCCAGCACCGCCATATTGCCGGTCAGGCGGAACCCAGCAGCCCGCAGCTTGTCCCCCAGACGCTGTACCCCAATGGCTTCGGCGGTGCGAATGGCCGGCAGGTTCAGGGAGCGATCCAGAGCGTAGCGGAGGCTGACCGGGCGATCCAGGAAACGCCCATCGAAGTTTTTGGGCCGCCAGACCCCGCGTGGGGTGGGGAACTCTACGGGGGAATCACGCACAGTGGTCGCCTGGGTCCAGCCTGCTTCCAGGGCAACGCCATACGTAAAGGGCTTGATGGCCGAGCCGGGGCTGCGCCAGGCCTGGGTGGCCCGGTTGAACTCACCCTCCGTACCGGGACGTGCCCCTACCATGGCGAGCACCTCGCCCGAGTTGGGCTCGAGGCCCACCATCGCCAACTGGGCCTGGTCGGGCAGGCGGCGACCCACCACGGCCTTTTCGGCAGCGGTCTGCATCTTCAGGTCGAGGGTGGTGATGATACGCAGCCCCCCCTGTTCCCGAAGCTTGTCGGAACCAATTTTTTCCTTCAGATAGCGCTGTACTTCGTACACAAAATATGGGGCCAGCCGAACGTTTCGCTCCGGCACAATACGCACACTGGGGTCTATCAGTTTGGCGCTCTTGAGGTTGCCGTTGTCGTCGTAGGCCACCTCCCAGCCCTTGGGCACCAGCTTGTAGCGCCAGGCCGCGTCGGCCTCGGCCTGGCTGACCCAACCTTCGGTCACCATGTTGCCGAGCAACACCTTCATGCGGCGCCGGGTGGAGGGGTAGTCCAGATAGCGGGGGTTGGGCGCTGGCAACAATATGGCCAGATAGGCCCCTTCGGCCAGGTTGAGCTCGGAGGGTTCCTTGCCAAAGTAGGCCTGAGCGGCTGCCCAGATGCCCTGGGCATTGCCCCCCCAGGGCACCACATTGAGGTACATCTCCAGAATTTCCTCTTTGGAGTAGCGGCGCTCAATCTGGATCGCCAGGGGAAACTCCTTGAGTTTGCGCTCGAGGCCGCTGATGCTTCGGCGTTCGAAAGCCAGGTCGCGCAGCAAAGTATTTTTGACCACCTGGGTGGTAATGGTCGAGCCCCCTTGCAGGTCGCCGCGCAAGGAGTAGTACAGGCCCCCAAACAGGCGGATGAAGTCTATGCCATAGTGTTTGAAGAAGCGCTGGTCCTCCGAGACCACCACCGCCACAGCCGCCGCAGGCGACACTTCGCTCAGCCGAACCAGTTGCCGGGCAATGGCCCGCCCATCCTCCACCGAGGCCAGGTCGGCAATCGGTATACCATCGCGGGTATAGAAGGTCGAGGTCGCGGTAAACCGCAGGTCGTCGAGGGTCTCGAGGCTGGGCAGATCACGCAGCAGCAGCCAGGCCACATACCCCGCCGCCGCCGTAGCCCCCAAAAATCCCGCAATGAACACAACCCGCACAATCTGGAGCAATCTACGCACGAAGGTTAGTGTAGCAGCCGTAGATTAGAGCGTTTGTAATACCGATTCTGCCCAAAGGTAACCAAACCCGTTCCTGGGATATTGTCCAGACGAGGTTCGATGGGTCATTTTGGAAGCCGCTATTGGCTTGGGGTATCCTATGGCAACCGGGTAAGGCTTGGCTAAACGCTGGGCTGTTGCTGGGAAAGGTTCCGCAGGATGCTGGAGAAGGCCCTGCGATCCACCGGCTTGGTTAGGACATGCTCCACACGGGCAAACTCGGCAGTCAGCTTGGTGCGATCATCGCTATCGCCAATGAAGAGCACCACTGGCACTTCCCGCAGGCGGCGGCTCATTTTCAGGCGGGAAGCGATGGAAAAGGGGTCAATTTCAATTCCGTCATCCAGCACAATCGCCCGGGGTGTATGGGCCTTAAGGAAATCCAGACCTTCCTGGGCTTTCTCAAAAATTTGAGCTTCGATGCCCTGCTCCTCAATAACCAGCTCGAGCAAGGCCCGCAGGGTCAGGCTCGAGGTGACCACCAAAACTTTGTCACTTTGCACAGCTTCCGCCATATATCCTAGATAGTAGCAGACTAGGGGCCAGGGTAACGCCCATATATCACACCGGCCAATCAGATAGCAAAAACCCTCCGAACACGGCTCGGAGGGTTTCATGGCTGGGGCACGTGGACTCGAACCACGACCGACGGTTCCAAAGACCGTTGTCCTGCCATTAGACGATGCCCCAGCGCGGAGCGGTCAAAACGGTTTGCCCACCCATAGTGGGGCGAAACCCGCAGGACAGCAAACGGTATTTTAGGGGTCTGGCTGCAATGTGTCAAACCTTTGTGCACTGCTGCTGTACCTTTGCTCTAGTTTTGCATGCATACATCAGTCTGGTCTTGCCCAAAACGGCTGTGCCAAGTGTATCAGTAGATTTTTTTCGATTTTCCCACCCATGCGCCTCTGTGTGAAAGGCGTAAGGTGCCCTCACCGCAAAAACCGTTGTTTGGAGCAAGCTCTAGGAGCAAGCTCCTCTGAGAACCACTTTAGCTCGCCCGACTCAACATACGGTGTACCAATTGGGGGTTTTGGGCATGTACCTGCAACTCGGAAGCCAGCAAATGAAGGTATTCGGCAAACAGGGGCTCGAGTTTGGGCCTCCAGTCCTCCAACAAGGTCTCGGACAAGCCCAGGTGTTCAGCCCACAGTTCGACCAGTTCATCGGCCCGCATCGGCAGGTGGGCTTGCAACCGGCACAGCAAGGTTGGAACCAGATGCTCAACCACAAAATGCCGATCTACCAACCAGTCCAGTCGGTTGTCTCGATTTTGAACGAAGAGGGCATGGGCAGCAAGGGCGCTTTGCTCCAGGGTTTTGGCGTTGATGGCGTGTTTCATATCCTTCTCCTCGATCGGCTCAATCCAAGCCGATGTCTTTATGGTAGTAGGCGAATCAGGGTTTTAGAATGGCATAACAAAACCAAAACAGGCGCATAACCAGCATAAATGAAGTAAAATGAGGTCATGGCCATAGATTCAAAACTCATGGATGATCTTTCCTGGAAAATCCTCGAGCTGCTCCAACAAAATGCCCGGATGCCTTTCAGCGAGATTGGACGGCAGGTGGGTTTATCGGCCCCTGCTGTGGCCGAGCGGGTGCGCCGATTGGAAGAAACCGGGGTTATTCGGGGATACCAGGCCGTAGTGGATCCCAGCAAGCTTGGTTATACCCTCGAGGTTTTCATTCGCGCCGAGGTGACCCACAGCAATCACGATGCAGCCATACGCTTCATCTCCGAGCTGCCCAACGTGCTCGAGTTCTGGAATCTGACCGGGCGCGATGGCTACCAGATTCGCGCCGTGTTTCGCTCGGTGCAGGAGTTAGAACAAATGCTCAACCAGAAACTGGGTGTCTATGGAACCACCACCACCGCCCTGGTACTCTCCAAACCCGTGGCGTTTCGGATTCTAAGTAAAGAGCAAAATGGCTAAAGCGGTGGCGTTGGATTTTTTAGCTTTCTAACGACGCACACACCTGGTGTAGTTTGGGCCCCCTAGAGGTCGTACCAGGGAGGCGTACCCCGGTAAAGCTCGAGCGGCTCGCCCAGCACTTCCTCCCGGCTGGCTTCCACCAGCGAAATGACCTGCGGAGGGCAGCTATCCACACAGGCCCCACAGCCAGTACAGGCCGACACATTCAGCTTCAAGACGTACTCTTCGCTCAGCCCCTCCACGGCGTCGCGTTCACGCTCAACCGCTTTGGTAGGACACACATTGGTGCAAACCGGGCACAACGTGCAACCCTCGGCCACGGCAATCCGGGGCCAGCGTACTGCACTGGCGCGATGAGCCGCCACCCTGCGCAAGCGCAGCTCGGCAGGATGATCCGCGCGTTTATCTTCGTAGGTTTCCGCCTGGGGTAAAGGCAGATTGGGTACCAGTTCCGCGGCGGAACGCTTGGCCCCGCCAAACATTGCCCCAAAAAACTCCCGGCGGCCCACCTCCGCTCCACGTAGCGCTTCCTGCTGGAGGTGCACCTCGAGCCCCGGAAAATACTTTTGCCCCTCCTCCACAGCCCACTGCACCCGCTCGGGGATGGAAGAGCCGCCAATCTTGCAGTTTGCACAGTCCCCGTGGGCCAGGGTCAGCGAGCCATAACGGGAAGCCGCCTCGGCCAGAACCCCTGGTGTGAGCTGTCCCAAACAATGAATTTCGTCGCCTGCGCCGGGCGCTTTGGAGCAGCGGAGCTGGCCCCGCCCTCGGTGTAGCTTCTCCTGAATGGGGCCAAGCGGAAACTCCAGCGCCAGGCCTGGGCACACGGCGGTACAGAGCCCGCAGCTCGTGCACTTTACCTCGTCTATTTCAACGGTAAAAGACTGTAGATTAATGGCCTCATGTGGGCAAACCTGCTGGCACTTGTCGCACCCACCCACGCTGTTGCGCTCGAGCAAGCAGCGCGGCCCGGTGTATTCCGGCGTGGGGTCGGTAAGTTTGAGAAATGCCCCCACAATGTTGTCGAAAAGTCCCACGGCTAATAGGGTACAGGGTATAGAGGGTAAGGGTCAGGGTATAAACTGACATTTGCTCGATCGAGCTAGGCCCTCGAGGTCGCTTTCGGCATCAGGTCTTCGATCGCCTTCATGAACTGCTCGAACTGGGCAAAGTCGAGTTGCTGCTCGTTGTCGGAAAGGGCCACTTTGGGGTTGGGGTGCACCTCCACGTGAACCCCGTCCAAGCCAGCAGCCAAGGCTGCCCTGGCCAGCGGGGCCAGCAGGTCGCGTCGCCCGGCCGCGTGGGTCACATCCACAATCACTGGCAGGTGGGTCAGTTGTTTAGCCAGTATGGCCGCCGACAGGTCAAGGGTGTTGCGGGTCCATTTCTCGTAGGTACGGATACCCCGCTCGCACAAAATCACCTCGGCGTTCCCCTGCGAGAGGATGTACTCGGCACTATAAAACCACTCTTCGATGGTCTGGGCATAGCCCCGTTTGAGCAAAACCGGCTTGTTGGCCTTGCCCACCTCGCGCAGCAAGGCGAAATTCTGGGCGTTGCGGGTGCCTACCTGCAGGATGTCGGCATACTCGGCTACCACCTCCACATCGCGGGTGTCCATTACCTCGGTCACAAACACCATACCCTCGACATCCGCCGCCCGACGCCCTAACTTTAGGGCAGGTTCCCCCATCCCCTGAAAACCATACGGAGAGGTACGGGGCTTATAGGCGCCACCCCGCAGCACTTTGACTCCGTAGCCGGCCAGAAACTTGGCCGTAGACAGCATCTGCTCTTCCGATTCGATGGAGCAAGGCCCAGCCACCAGCACTTTACCCTGCCCAAATACCACATCCCCTACCTTAACCCTGGTGTCTTCAGGTTTGACCTGGCGTGAATAGAGGAATTTCTGCTTGTCCTGCTGCTCTTCCAGATCCAACGAGGCTTTGAAGATTTCTTTGAACAGCCGCTTGATGGTCTCGGCAGGGTAGGGGCCAGGGTTTTCCCGGGTGAGGTAGGCCAGCATCTCATCTTCACGCTTGGGGTCGTAGTGGGCTAGGCCTAACTCGGTCTGCACCCGCCCAATCTCGCTTACCAGCTTCCCCCGTTCGGAAAGCAATCTGAGCAGCTCGCGGTTGATCTGGTCTACTTGTTTACGCAGGTCTGCAATGCGTTGATCCATGGCCTCAATGGTATACCAGGGGTGTACAGACATTGCAAGGCATGGCAAGGCATGGGGTGAACACTCAGGTGCAATTGTTAAGTCCAAGCAGCCCCATCAGGGAAGGGCGCGATAGGGGCAGTGCCGGCAAACGGTGGCCCTGGTCAGGCCAGCCCAGTACGGCATCGCAGTAGCTAAGCCGCGCTGGGCTCTACCTCTTTGGGGCGGCTGCGCTCAGCCCACTTGACCAGCAAAATCGAGATGCCGTACAGAACCATCAGCGGAAAGGATACCAGGCTAAGGTTGACCACATCTACGGTGGGGGTAATCAGGGCTGCCAAGGTTACAAGCAGCACCACCGCAATACGCCAGTTGCTCATCAAGAAACGGCTGGTGAGAAAGCCCAAGCGGGCCAGCAGGTAGCTCACCACCGGCATCTCAAAAAGAATGCCCATCAAAGCCAGGAAGGTTACGATCTGGCCCATGTACATCCCGATGGAAATCTGTGGCGTGACCACATCCCCCAGAAAACCCAGCAGAAAGGGCACCGCAAAGGGCAGCAGCACAAAGTAGGCAAACACCGCCCCCAGGGCGAAGCTAAAACCTGCCCCCAGAATGAAGGGAACCGCCAGCCTGCGCTCGTGCGCGTACAAACCCGGCGCAATAAAGGCCCAGATTTGATAAACGATGAAGGGCAAGGCCAGAGCCAACCCACCAAAAGCCGCCACTTTGAAAGCGGTGAGGAAAGGCTCGGTGATGTTCAGGACGATCAGCTCGGCTTTGAGCGAGGCGCTCGCATTGTAGGCATCCAGCGGACGACGCAGGGCCTCCAGGATCTGTACCCGAAAGGTAAAAGCTACCCCCGTCATGACCGCCCAGGCCACAATGGCCCAGATCAGACGGTTACGCAGCTCCTCGAGGTGTTCCATCAAAGGGGCTTCACGCATGGTAAACCCCTTTAGGATTTAGATTCTTCCTTGGCCTCGAGGGGTTTCTTGATCTCCTCCAGAGGCTTGCTGATTTCTTCCTTGATTTCTTTGAACTCCTTCACGTCGGCGGCTTTTTCAAACTCCTCGCGGATGCTTTTGGCGCCCCGCTGGAACTCGCGGATGCTCTGCCCCAGGCTACGCCCCAGCTCGGGCAACTTGCGAGGGCCAAAGAGCAGCAAGGCAATCAGCAAGATGATCAGAATTTCCGTCATTCCCAGGTTCATAGCACACTCCTAACCCCAGTTTACTCCGTTGGCTGAAGCTCATCTGAAAGCGCAGCCACCCCGCATCAAGAAGCTTAAACAAAACAGGGGTTGGCGAAAAAGGTTCTAGAGCCCCGCAGAGCACATAAGGCGGCCTAAGACCCCTCGCCCCGTTTACGTTTCATGTAACCCTCAATGTTTCGCTGGCGTTCGCGGGCAATGGCCAGCGCTTCCTCGGGTACGTCCTGATTGATGCTGCTGCCACCGGCAATAAAGGAGTCATCGGCCAAAGCGACGGGCGCAATCAGTACGCTGTTGGAGCCCACAAACACCCGCTTACCGATGGTGGTCTTGTGTTTGCGCTGGCCGTCGTAGTTGGCGGTAATCACCCCGGCGCCAATGTTAGACTCCTCCCCCACCTCGGCATCGCCCAGGTAGGCCAGGTGTCCGGCTTTGGCCCTTTTGCCGAGGCGGGCGTTCTTGAGTTCAACAAAGTTACCCACGTGGGCGCCCTCTTCCAGGTAGGCCTTGGGCCGCAGGCGGGCAAACGGCCCGGCATCGGCCCCGCTCGAGACGTAGGCCTCATCGCAGACCGTGTGGGACTTAATCTTACCCCCCGCCTCGACCACCGTATCGGTGAGCACCGCATAAGCCCCGACCTCTACCCCCTCGCCCAGTCGGGTTTTGCCCCGTAGAATCACCCCCGGCCACAGGGTTACGTCGGGCGCTAGCTCCACGCTGGGCTCTATGTAGGTGGTTTCGGGCTGAATCATCCGCACCCCGCGGTTCATCCAGTCGGCCCGCAGGCGCTGGAGCAACACCCGCTCCACTTCGGCAAGCTGGGCGCGGGAGTTCACCCCCAGCAGCTCGCCTGTGTCTTTGGACTCTACCGACGCCAGCTTCTGACCCGCCTCACGGTAAATGCGAATCAGGTCAGGTAGGTAGTATTCGCCCGCAGCGTTGTGGTTTTCTACCCGTTGTAGCTTTTCCCACACAGAAGAGTCAAAACAATAAACCCCGGGATTGATCTCCCGAATGGCCTGCTGCTCCGGGGTGGCGTCCTTCTGCTCGACGTTGCCCAGAATCTGACCCTGCTCGTCTCGCAGAATGCGTCCGTAACCGGTGGGGTCGTCCAGGCGCATGGTGAGCAAAGCCATCCCGGCTCCCTCGGCTTGCATCGCGGCCACCAGGCCTGCGAGGGTCTCGACCCTGGTGAGGGGGGTATCGCCCTGGGTTACCACAATAGGGCCCTGGTGGTCCGCCAGCACGGGCTGGGCCTGGGCCAAAGCGTGGGCCGTGCCCAGTTGTTGCTCCTGCACCACAAAGTGCAGGTTGGGGTAGCCCTCAAAGGTTTGGCGCACCTGCTCGGCCCCGTGACCGATGACCACCACCACCTTTTCGGCCCCACTGGCAAAGGCGGTATCAATGCAGTAGCCAACCAGGGGTTTTCCCAGCAAGGGATGTAGAACTTTGGGCAGTTTGGACTTCATGCGGGTTCCCAGGCCCGCTGCAAGAATCACCACAGCATGTGCCATATCTATCCGATTGTATTGCCAAAAAGGGAACTCGAGGGTCTATTTTCCGGTCCCATGTGCTCGGGAGCCCTGGAATAAAAGAACCCCCTAACGCTTTTTATCCTTCCTGGAAGAGCCGGACTTGGGAGCTGGTCCCGCCGGGACTGGCGCTGCGGAGCCAGGAGGGTTCTCGCGCCGCCCCTTCCACCGCATCAGAAGGACGATAGCCACAATCACCAGCGGGATCGAGATAATCTGGGTCGCGGTAAATAGCCCAATACCAGCCTGCTCGTTCACAAATACCTTGATCCACAGCGGGTTGAGGCGGAAGGTCTCCTCGAACACCGAGCGCAACACGCTATACCAGAGCACAAACTGCCAGAAAACATAGCCATAGGCCCAGTTTTGACGTAGCCAGTAGATAGACAGGAGTAGCAGCGCCACCCCAATCAAGACCCCATAAAGCTGGGTGAAGTGAACCGGGCCGCGCACAATGGCCTCTGGAGCACACCGAACCACCTCGCTGATATCGTTAATGCCGGGGCACACCCCCGGAAACCCACTGGCCGAAGCAGGCCAGGTGAACCCAATAGGCCAGTTGGTCAGGCGTCCCACGGTGTCGGAGCCGTTCATGATGTTGCCCAGCCGCCCCGCCGCAATCCCGACCGCAATCCCCGGCACTACCGCATCCAGATAGGCCCAGACCGGGATTTTATGGCGGTAGTAATGGTAGATGAAGGGAATCAGGCCCCCGATAATGGCCCCGTGGAAAGAAAGGCCTCCCTGCCAGATGTAAAAAGCCGAAACGGGGTTACTGCTGAAGTCGCCGGGGCTGGTTAGCACATAGCCTACCCTGGCCCCAATCACCCCCCAGATAACGGCCCAGAAGGCAATTTGCTCAAAGCGGTCGGGGTCAAAGCCCCAGCCCTTCAGAATTCGCTTGGCTATCTCGAAGGAAGCAAAAATCGCCAGAAC
>CALFDH010000031.1 GCA_937950405.1 uncultured Meiothermus sp. | reverse complement strand
GTCCATCACCGAACGGTGTCGAACTAACCGAATCTGGTATCAGATACTCAATGCCCTAGAATAAGCCGCAATGCTTGATCTTTTCGTTGCCCTGGGCTTGTTCTTGTTGGCATTGACGGTTGTAAGCCGCTTTGGCTGGGCCTGGGGAGCAGTGGGGGTCTGGCTCAATCTTTTGTGGTTCATCTACCAGAACGAGTTAGGGCAGGGGTGGCTTTTTTATCTGCGAGGGGTGGGGCTGGCCTTTTTGCTGGCGGTGGGCTTCCGGCAGTATGGGCTGGCCTGGGCTTTGTTGCCCTGGCCCATGCTGCTGGCGGGGCGTTTTGAGATGCAGATGCTCTGGCCCTATTTTCCGGCCTGGGGCGAGGGCTTGATGCTGGGGGCTTTGGTTTACTTGCTGGTGGGGCTTTTCAAAAGGCCCGCGTAAAGCTCTGGGCGGCGCTGGGGAAACACCGGAAACTCCTGGCGCAGCCGGGCCGGGTAGCTGGCGTCCAGCGCCACCACGCCCACCCCCTCGGTTTCCAGCCGCAGCATCTCCATACCCATTGGGTCTACGGCCAGACTGGCCGCGCCGAAGGGGTCTTCAGCGTGGTTGACGGCAATCAGGTAGGCCTGGTTCTCGGCAGCCCGGGCCTTGCAAAAAAGCTCCCAGGCGTAGCTGCGGCTCATGGGCCAGGCTGAAGGAATCAGGAACAGGTTGACCCCTTCCAGGGCATAGGCGCGGAAGAGTTCGGGGAAGCGCAGGTCGAAGCAGATGGCTATGCCAGCCTGAAAGCCTTTTAGATCAAGATGCACCAGGTCTTGTCCAGGGGTCATGTGGGCAGGTTCATTGAAAGCGGGGATGAGGTGGGTTTTGGTATAGGTGGCCCGCAGGCCCTGGGGGCCTATCACCTGAGCCCGGTTGGCGTAGCGGTCTTGGTGGGGCTCGAGTACCCCCGCCACCACCGTGAGGCCGGTCTCTTGGCAGAACTGGGTGAGCAGAGACAGCACCCTGGGGGTTTTGTGCGCTTCCTCATAGCGGTAAACGCTGGGAAAAAGCTCGGGTAGCACTGCTACATCGGCGCTTTGCTGGTGGGCTTGCTCGAGCAGGGCCAGGGCAACCTCGAGGGTGGCCTCGGGGGTTTCGCGGGTTGCCAGGTGAACCAGGGCTACTTTCATGCTTTTTCTCCCAGGCGATAGGCCAGGTACGGCAGACCCAGCCCCAGGGCGCTACCCAGTAAAGCCGCCCCAAGCTGCCCCCCCACGCCCAGCACTAGCCCCGCAAGCTGGACGAGCACCAGGGCCGCCAGCACGTAGATGTAGAGCGGAATTGCAAAGGGCTTGCCGCTCCCGTACTGCACCAGCCCGGCCCCTACCAGGGTGGTCACCGAGAGCGTGGAGCCGAAGGGGCTGGGTTGAATAAAGAAGAACCAGATGAAACCGGCGATGCTGGCATAGATCAGGGTGCGGGCCAGCCGGTCGGGCGCCAGCGAGCGTCTCCAGAAGGTGCCGTGCATGGTCAGACCCTGCGAGAGAGGCAGCTCAGGTCTTGATAAAACGCCAGACCAACAGGCTTGCGATGATCAGGCCCAGGCCGCCCCAGGCCACCTGGGGCTCGCTGCCGGCAAAGCCGAGCAGGGCTGAGAATACCCCTGCACTCAAAAAGCCCAGCGCATACTTGGGATTGACCGTAACGCCCAACAGCAGCGCCACCAGGAAGCCCGATAGAGCAGGCGGCAACCCTGCACCAACTGCCACTACCACCACCAGCAGGGCCAGGGTGATGACCAGACCGATGAAATAAGCGCCCGGAAAGGGTTCTTTATTGGGTTTTTCTTTTGCTTTCTCTGCCATGCTTCGTACCTTCCCATAGCTTACCGTTTTTTTTGCTAAGCTTAGCGCATCCTCCTACAACAATTGCGCCTTGAGGGCTGGTAGGGTAGCGCCAATGGTCTGGACCTGGGTTGGGCGGCTGTAAAGCATTTCCAAGACCTCCTCTTTGGGGGATTCTTTGCCCAGTGCTCTCGAGACCGCCTCGGGAAACTTGGCCGGGTGCGCGCAGGCCAGGCTGATGAGGGGGGTGGGGTCGCCCGTCTCCTGTCGGTAGCGCGCCTGGGCTTCCAGGCCCACGGCGGTGTGCGGGCAGGCGATGTAGTCGTAGGCCTCGTAGGTTTTCTTCATGCGCCCTAGGGTGGCCTGGTTGGAAACCGTAGTGCCCCATACCCAGCGGCGCAGTTTTTCTGCGCCCAGAAGGGTGTACAGGCGCTCAAAGTTGCTGGGCGAGCCCACATCCATGGCGTTGGAAAGGGTGGCGATGGTGGGGTGGAACTGATAGGCCTCCGCTTGGCCCTGCAGGAAGTCGGGGAAGAAGTGGTTGTCGTTGTGGGCAGCGATAAACCGGTGCACGGGCTGGCCCATCAGGGCGGCCAGGATGCCGGCCATAAGGTTGCCCAGGTTGCCGCTGGGAACGCAAAAGTTGACGGCTTCCGATTGCGGATGGTTGTGGAGTTGTTTAGCGGCCCACAGATAGTAAAGGGCTTGCGGCAGCAGCCGACCGATGTTGATGGAGTTGGCGCTGCTCAGGGGCAGGTGGGCGAGTTCGGGGTCTACGAAGGCTTCCTTGACCATGCGCTGGCAGTCGTCGAAGGTGCCCTCCACGGCAAAACTGCGAACGCCCGGGCGCTGGGTAATGAGCTGGCGTTCCTGCACTTCGCTCACTTTGCCCTTGGGGTAAAGCAGCACCACCTCGATGTTATCCTGGCCTGCGAAGCCATCGGCCACGGCGCTGCCGGTATCGCCGGAGGTGGCCACCAGGATGATGCGGCGCTCACCCCGCTTGCGCAGGAAGTACTGCATCAGGCGGGCCATGGTGCGGGCGCCAAAATCCTTGAAGGACAGGGTGGGGCCATGAAAGAGCTCGAGCACGTACAGATCGTCCGAGAGCTTGACCAGGGGGCAGGGGAAGTTCAGGGCATCGCGGACGATGGGCTCGAGGTCAGTCGGCGGTATTTCATCCTTGAGCCATTCCCCCAGAACGGCGATGCCCACCTCGGCAATGTCGTTTGCCCGCTGCCACCGGTTTGGCTCGAGCCTGGGAATCCGGTCGGGTACGTACAACCCCCCATCGGGGGCCAGCCCTTTGAGGAGGGCCTCCTCGAACCGCACCAGGCTTTTGTGGGGGTCGCGGGTGCTGAAGTAGCGAATCATAGAGCGGAACTCATCATAACGGGTGTGTCACAGGTCTCAGGACGGCTGACCTGGGCGCTTTCGGCCCATTGTCGCGTCTTTCCCAATTTTGACTTTTCAAACTTCCTGTAGCTTCTCCACCTCCAGTGCGGGAACCGGGGCTGCTGCAGGAATGGGCAGGTGCCCTGGCGTACCCAACAAGGCCCGGTACAAATCGCCCAGGACCGCACTCGCTGTCACGCCCCCGCCGGCCCCGGCCCCCGCAAAGACCAACGGCCCCACCGGGTCGCCCTTGTAGACCAGGGCGTTGCGCCCGCTGCCCATAGCGACCAGCGGGTGCGACTCGGGCAGGCGCACCGGGCGCACCGCCGCCACCCACTCACCCTGTTCGGGGTAAAGGCTGGCCACCAGCCTGATGGCGTAGCCCTCGGCCCGGGCTTGCCGGAGCAACTCGGGGGTGAGGTGCTGGATGCCTCGAGTGCGGCTCAACACCCTGGCCCAGGAGAGCCCAGGGTCTACCGTAAGCCGCCCCAGCACGGCGATTTTGTGGGCGGAGTCTATGCCGCCCACATCCAGGTTGGGGTCGGCTTCCAGGTAGCCGAGCTTATCTGCTTCCTGGAAGGCTTCGTCGTAGATGGCCCCTTCTTCCATACGCCGAATCAGGTAGCTACAGGTGCCGTTCACGATGCCGTGCATCTCCAGGGTCTGGTTGCCCCACAGGCTTTGCAGGGCTCCCAGGATGGGCGTCCCGGCCATTACGCTGGCTTCGTAGTAGAGGTTGCCTTCCTCGGCGAGGGGACGCAACTCGTCCCAGCGTTCGGCCAGCAGGGCCTTGTTGGCCGTGACCACCGGAAGGCCCCGTTCCAGGGCCTGCAACACCAGGTCTCCGGCTACGGTAGTGCCGCCTGCTACCTCTACCAGCACATCTACGTCGTCCAGAAAGCCTGCGGGGTTGTCGGTCAGTAGCTGAGCGGGAATGCCGGGGCGGCTTTTGCGGGGGTCGCGCACCAGGACTTTAGCCAGTTCGACCTCGAGCCCGAGCGCTTCAAAGCGAGCGTTATGCGAGGGCAGGAGTTCGGCGAAGGCGCCGCCTACCGTCCCGCCCCCCATCAGAGCAATACGCACGGTTTCCATAGGCGTAAGCCTACCGTGTTGAAAAGGGGAATGCCAGTCCAGGGGCTATAGACCACGGACTATAGACTAGGGACTATAGTCCATGGACTATAGACTATAGACTCTAGACTGTAGTCTTTCCTAACCTAGCCGGTGACCCCTCTGAAAGGGTACTTGCCTTCAGGGCCTTCAGCACTGCCTGGGCGCTGCGTCTGTCGAGGCCCGGCAGCCTGGCCAGGTCCTCTAGGGTCATGGCTTTGAGTTCTTCCAGGGTGGAGAAATGACTCAGCAGGGCTCGCTTGCGTGCGGGCCCAATGCCCGGAATGTCGTCGAAGATGCTTTTCAGGGTCTTCTGGCTGCGGAGTTTGCGGTGGAACTCGAGGCCGTTGTGGTGGGTTTCATCGCGCTGATAAATCAGAAGCTGCAGCGCCGGGTGGGTGAGCGGGAGGGCAATGGTCTGGCCGTCCGGCAAGACCAGGGTCTCCTCGCGTTTGGCCAGCCCCACCAGCGGAATGTCCAGACCGGCCTGCTC
>CALFDH010000030.1 GCA_937950405.1 uncultured Meiothermus sp. | reverse complement strand
AGGCGGTTGAGGCGCTTTCCCAGGAGTTCGTCAACGTGCATGTGGTGGTTTGCGACCGCCCCGGCCCCCTGCCCAAGGGGCAGTTGCTCAACTTCATGTATGGCTATCTCGAGCGCTTCGAGCGCAACAACCGGCTACAGTTCGAGGCCGTGGCCCTGCACAGCGCAGACGATGTGATCCATCCCTACGCCTTCAAGCTCTACAGCACCCTGCTGCGTAAATATCCCGCCGTGCAGTTGCCGGTGCTCTCGCTGCCATCGCAGGGCAGCCTCTGGACACACTGGCTGGAAACGAGCTACGCAGCCGATTTTACCGAGGAACAGCTCCGCCACCTGCCAGTTCGGGAGCACCTGGGGGTTTTTGTGCCCAATGCATCGAGCGGGTTTGCCTTGCGTCGCGAACTTCTACCCGAGCTGGCCAGCGATGGACGCATCTTTAGCGAACAACCCGACGCTCCCGATTTCGACCCTGCCCTGCGGCTGTGGCGCATTGGCCAGCCGGTTCACTTTCATTTGCAACCCATCTGGCGCATGGACGACCAGGGTCAAACCCGCCATGAAATCATTGCGGTGCAGCAGTCCTTTGGCCACCATAACGCCATCGGCAGCAATAAAACGCCCTGGATACATGGTTTGGGAAGGCAACTGCTCGGGCTGCTACTAGGCCGTCCTCCCTTCGAAAAGGCCCGACTTACCCAGCCTCACAAGTACACCCCCATCCTGCTCAACCTGGCCCAACTGATCGGTTTTTCCACCTTTGTCTACGCCCTCCTGGGCCGATTCTTCGGCTGGCCTGGAGCCAATCATCCAGCGGTAGGTGGGGTACTTGCTTTCATTGGCGCAATTTTGCTGATCCGCTGGGCCATGCGTTACACTGCAGTCCGCTTCCTTTATGGCCCCTCTGTAGCCCGCAAGGCTTCGTGGTTGCCACCTGGTTTCCCTTTGCGCTGGTTTTTGTTGGGTTTGATGAACAAAAAATCTTCCAGGGACAAACCTGCCTATATGGGCGAAGCCTACCTCGAGGCCCACCGGCTGCGCCTGGGCGACCAGTTGCTCTTCTACAACGACATCCCCGCAACACAGCTCGCACAGGCTTTGCAAATGCAGACCTACGGAATATACCGCCCTCGGCTGGGGGAAATTCTGTTGGCTGAGAATTTCATCAGCGAGCAAACCTTGCGCAAACGACTGGCCGAGTTACGCTGGACTAAAATGGCGGCCACCGTTGCCAAGCAAACCCAGGCCCTGAGCAACCCCACCTACTACCCCCGCGACCTGCACCGCCGAAAATCGGGGCAGGTGAACCAGGAAAAAAACCCCACCGTCCTCACCGATACCATGTTCTAATACCAAATCTGCTCAGAAGTGACCCAAAAGCGATATGCAAGTCCCTCGGACGCGCCCCCTGGCGCGGCAAGGGAGGGGCGCGTTTAGCGCTGCTCACGCGCAGAGTTGGTATAAGATGCCGCCTATTACGGCGGCGTCTTAAAGGGGCTTCGACTCCATTTTTTTATGCGGTAGGTTCAATCAGACCGTAGTTGCCGTCACGGCGGCGGTAAATCACGTTGATCTGCTCAGTCTCGGAGTTGCGGAACACGAAGAAATCGTGGCCCAAAGCCTCCATTTCAAAGGCGGCGTCCTCGGGGGTCATGGGCTTCATGTTGAAGCGCTTGGTACGGACAATGCGCGGGGTGGCTTCTTCCTCGAGCTCGGGCTGACCCGCCCCCATCATGACGGGCTCAGGAACCGGCTGGCGGGTCCGCTGATAGTGGCGTTCTTTGTAGCGCTTGAGCTGGTACTCGAGGCGGTCAATCGAGCGGTCTATGGCCGCATACATGTCGGGGTCGGACTCCTCCACCCGCACCATACCCCCCGGCACATTGACTTGAATCTCGGCCTTGGCCTTGCGCTCGACCCGCGGCCCCTGGGCCATCGAGAGCACCACTCGAGCTTCGGCGCTGTCTTCGAAGTGACGATCCAGCCGGGCCATCTTCTTGTCCAGGTAGTTCTTGAGGGCCTCGGTAATCTCGATTTGACGACCAACCAGCTTGTAGACGTTCATTCTCGCCCTCCAATCGCAGCCCGAGTTGGGTTTCCAGGCGGGGTTTCGGGAGGGGTGGAGGCTACTCGGAAACCTCCACTGGTTTGGGAGTCCCGAAACTGCGGTCTGGGCTTTCAAAATGCCCTTCTAGCCTGGTGTCCCTATACTATCACTACCCAATGAGGGATATATGTCCAAGTCCATGTCCGCTACACCAGGCTGTACTTCCCCTCCCGCTCATCGCGCACCAACTGCCCGGCTTTGAGCACCACCACCCGCTGCGGGTAAGCCTCCACCAGGTCGCGGGAGTGGGTGGCCATCAGCACGGTAGCCCCCCTGGCATGCACCGATTTGAAAATTTCCAGCACTGCCAGCGCGTTGGTCGGGTCGAGGTTACCGGTCGGTTCGTCGGCCAGCAAGACCTGGGGGTCGCCCACCAGTGCCCGGGCAATCGCTACCCGCTGGGCCTCCCCCACCGAGAGTTCTTCGGGGTAGGCCCGTTTCTTGTGAACAATGCCCACCTGGCGCAGTACTCGGGTGGTGCGGGTATCCCACTCAGCTTTGGACACCCCCAGCACGCGCAAGGTAAAGAGCAGGTTCTCCTCCACGGTCATGTCCTTCAGCAAGCGATGATCCTGAAACACCACCCCAATCCGGCGACGATGCAAGGCAATGCGGTCGCCGCGCAGGGCTTTGAGGTTTTCTCCGGCAAAATACACCGCCCCCGAGCTGGGCTCGAGGCGCTTCAGAATCAGGTTGAGCAGGCTGGACTTGCCCGCTCCCGAGTGCCCCACCAAAAACACAAACTCCCCTTTCTTGATTTCCAGGCTGAGGTCAAACAGGGCTTTGGTCTGGGTGCGGGGGTACTCGAGCGTCACCCGGTGGAAGTGAATCATCTTTACTCAGGGTACAACAAAGCACCACCTTACAGGCCCCTACAAGTTCGCAGGATTTTTGTCACATAGCCGAAGCTCCGAAGCTTTTGGCTTTGCGCTTTCGGCCTTCGGCTTTTGACTTCCCCTTTGTCCCCCAGTGAACACTTCCCTCTCATCCATTGCCGCTACACTGTTGCAGTAGGTGAACGAATCCATGAAGCGCAGAGCCTGGTTAATCGTGGTGGGTGGCATTCTGGCTGCCCTGGTCTATGCCCAGCTGTCGGGGGGCGCCGCCGAAGCCTTCAACCGCAACCCCAACGGTCAAGCCATCATTCAGACGTATCAACTTATCCAGAACCAGTACCTGAACCGCCTCGAGGCCGACAAGCTCAACCGGGTACTCGAGGGCGGTATCCGGGGCATGCTCGGGGCCCTGGACGATGAGTTTACCAGCTACTCCCCGCCCCAACGGGCCAATCTGCGCAACCAGGACGTGCAGGGTGAGTTCTTTGGGATTGGCGCTACCCTAGCCCCCAACGAAAACGGCGGCGGCGCACGGGTTCAGGGCGTGATTCGTGGCCTGCCCGCCTTCAACGCTGGAATTCGCGCCGGAGATGTGATTATCGAGGTCAACGGCGAGGACATGACCAAGCTCGACCTCAACGAAATCGTGGCCAAGATTCGCGGCCCACAAAACACCAAAGTCACCATCGGTATCCGCCGCGATGGAACCAACGCGGTTTTGCGCTTCGAGATGATCCGGCAGCGGGTGGAAATTATCTCGGTTTCAAAAACGGTGCTGCCGGGGAATGTGGGCTACGTGGCCCTGGAAACCTTCGGCAACGTGCGGGTTATCGAGCAACTAAATGCCGCCCTGAACGAGATGAAACAGCGCGGCGTGCAAAAGCTGGTCTTCGACCTGCGCGATAACGGGGGCGGCCTGCTGGATCAGGGCTGTCAGGTGGCGCGGGCTTTCATCCGCGAAGGGCCCATTGTGTACACCCGCACCCGCAGCGAAACTCGCCTTTACTGCGAGGCCAACGGCCAGGTGAGTTGGAGCGGCCCAATGGTGGTACTTATCAACGGCAACTCGGCCTCGGCCTCGGAGATCGTGGCGGGCGCCATGCAGGACACCGGGCGGGCCAAGGTCATTGGGGAAACCTCGTTTGGCAAAGGCGTGGGGCAGAACGTGATTGACCTGGCCAACGGCGGCGACCTGACCCTGGTCACCTTTGAGTGGCTCACCCCCAAGCGGCGGGGCATCAACAAGCAGGGCATCAAGCCCGACATTGAGGTCAAGGACACCCGCTTTGAGGTGCCTGTGGCCTTTGAGGGCACTGGGGCCAAGCCGGGCGAAAACGTGACCATCACCATCGGAGGCCAGACCTTTACCGCCAGGGCCGACGACAAAGGCAAGTTCAGCTTTAGCCAGCCCCGCCCCGCCGTGAACCTGCCCGCCGAGCGCGGCCAGGCCGAGGTGGACCTGAACAAAGACGCCATCCTGCGCCGGGCGCTGGAAGAGCTCAGGTAAGTTTTTCATCACAGGCCGGGGCTCGAGAGCGGGTTTTGCACCGTAGCTTTGAGCCTTGGGCCTTAGGCTTTAAAGATGGCGATGATCCTGCTCGAAGACCTCAGCAAGCGGTACGGCCCGTTTATGGCGCTGGATGGTCTGAACCTCGAGGTTCGCCCTGGCGAAACCCTGGCCCTATTGGGGCCCAACGGGGCCGGCAAAAGTACCACCATCAAGGCGCTGGTGGGGTTGTTGCGGCCTAGCCGGGGCCGCGCGCTGGTGAACGGGGTGGATGTGTGGAAAGACCCGGTGCGGGCCAAGGCCCAGTTTGGCTATGTGCCGGACCGGCCTTACCTGTACGGCAAGCTGTCGGGCCTCGAGCTTCTGCGCTTTGCCGCCGGGGTGTACCGGCTTCCCCGGGCTAAAGCCGAGGCCCGCATCGAGGAACTACTGGTGCAGTTTCGCCTAGACCGCTTTGCTTCCTCGCTAATCGAAACCTATTCACACGGTATGCGGCAAAAGCTCTCGCTGGCATTGAGCCTGCTGCACGCGCCACAGGCTCTCATTCTGGACGAGCCGATGGTGGGCCTCGACCCCCATGCCTCTCGGCTGGTTAAGGATCTGCTCCACGACTACTCCAAGGATGGGCGGGCGGTGCTGTATGCCACCCACCAGCTTCACCTCGCCGAGCAGGTTGCCGACCGGGTGGCCCTGGTGCACCGGGGCCGTCTGCTGGCGCTGGGCGCTCCCAAAGAGCTCCTGCACCAGCACGGCTCTGTCGATCTGGAGGAGTTCTTCCTGCGGCTCACCGAGGACGCCAACGAGCCCGACCCGGTGCTGGTCTAGAACGCACCGGAATTGCAAAGCCCCAGCCTGGCGGGTCATGAGGGCTTATACCAATTCTGCGCGTGAGCGGCGCTAAACGCGCCCCTCCCTAAGGCTTTTATCGTTTTCCCCTTTCCCTCTCCCCTGCGGGAGAGGTTGGCGACAGCGCCGGCCAGTAAGGTGCTCTTTTGGCCAAATACAACAATTCTGGCGGTAACTGCTGTCGCCGGGTGAGGGGTTGAAACGACGATGCCCAGGCAAATGATAAGAGCCTGCCCCTCCCTAGCCGCGCCAGGGGGCGCGTCCGAGGGACTTGTATAGGGTGTGTCCCAAAAACAACCAAATGAACCCAAACGGTAAATCCCCCCTTGGGTGCTGACGCCAACGAGTTCCGCGCCTTCTAGAGAACAGTTTGCGCCATAGGAGGCTTCCTGATGTCAACTCA
>CALFDH010000029.1 GCA_937950405.1 uncultured Meiothermus sp. | reverse complement strand
CTTTTGGCCAAATACAACAATTCTGGCGGTAACTGCTGTCGCCGGGTGAGGGGTTGAAACGACGATGCCCAAGCAAATGATAAGAGCCTGCCCCTCCCTTGCCGCGCCAGGGGGCGCGTCCGAGGGACTTGTATATCGCTTTTGGGTCACTTCTGAGCAGATTCGGTATTACGCCTTGTTTTCCTCTACCGCCTCACTGACTTCGGCTGCGCGCTCGGCTTCCTGCTTGGCAGCATCAGCCGCAGCCTTGGCCTCGGCGGCTTCTCTGGCAGCCACCGCCCGGGCTTCCACATCCTCGTTGAGGCGCTTGCGGTCGCCTTTGATGCGGGCGGCTTTACCACGCAGCTCACGCAAGTAGTAGAGCTTGGCGCGGCGCACCTTGCCCCGGCTTACCACCTGTACGCTCTCGATGAGGGGTGAGTTGAAGGGAAACACCCGCTCCACCCCTTCGTTGAAGGAAATTTTGCGTACCGTGAAAGCACTGTTGAAGCCATTGCGCTTAATCTTCAGCACCACACCTTCATAGGCCTGTACGCGGGTGCGGTTGCCTTCCACCACCTTGTAGTTGACCCGGACGGTATCGCCGGGTTTGAACTGGGGAATGTCGGTACGGGTGTACTTCTTTTCTACCACTTTGAGCAAAGCACCACGGTTCATGGTCTGACTCCTTGTTCCAGCGGAACCTACTTGTGCGCCCTTTGCCAGTCCAGCAAAACTGCGGGTTCATGGATTCTTGCCCTCAAACGTACCCGCTTAGCAGATACTCGGGACAGGTCAGCAAGTTGAGATTGTATCAGCCAGGGTGGGCCTTGTCAAAATCAGTGTTCTCGGCGCCTCTCGAAATCTGAAGCAGCAGAAAGGTTGCGGTTTACCAAGGCCTGTCCCCTATCCCCTAACCCCTGTCCCCCTCTTCATTGTGCGCATGACTCGCCTGGGTGTTCAGACAACGCCGGCATGGGTGTATCCGGCTTTGGACCTTAGGCTTTTGGCCATGCCGATGAATAGCACAGGGGTTTTCACGCCTTTGCTTGAAGGCTCTACTCCTCGAGCCAGACCAAATCCTTTGCGGTTAGCTCGGCTTTTTCCAGCAGGTCGGGTCGGCGTTCTTTGGTTCGCTTGAGGGCTTGCTTGCGCCGCCATTCGGCAATTTTGGCGTGGTGGCCCGAGGTGAGGATTTCCGGTACGCTCAAGCCCCGGAACTCCTGCGGGCGGGTGTAGTGGGGGTAGTCCAGCAGGCCGGTTGAAAAGGAGTCCTGCTGGTGGCTTTCGGCCTCCTTGATAACACCCGGAATCAGGCGGGCGGTGGCTTCCAGGATGACCAGCGCCCCCAGCTCCCCGCCCATCAGCACGTAGTCGCCTATGGAAACCTCGCGGGTCACGAAGTGCTCCACCCGGGCGTCAATCCCCTCGTAGCGCCCGCATAAGAGCACCAGGTGCGACTTCTGGGCCAGCTCCTCGGCCATGCGCTGGGTAAAGGGCGCTCCGGCAGGGCTCAGCAGAATGCGCTCGTCGGCAGGCCCGGCGGCCTCGAGGGCCCGCACCACCACATCCACCCGCATCACCATACCGGCCCCCCCGCCATAGGGGGTGTCGTCCACGGTTTTGTGTTTGTCTTCGGTGTAGTCCCGGATATCGCGGATATCCACCGCAATCAGGCCCTTCTGGATGGCCTTCTGAACAATGGATTCTTCCGTCCAGGGGCGAATCAGGTCGGGGAAAAGGGTCAGGATGGTATATTTCATAGCCTCGTGAGGGCAACAGGTGCAGCTTAATCGAACAAGCCCGGAATGGCCTCGATGTAAATGCCGTCGGCCTCGATTTTCACATAAGGCGCCTGGAGCGGCACCAGGTAGGTTTTGCTCTGGGCCCGCAGCGAGGTGCCCCTGGCTTTAATGACCAGGCGGTCCTGCACCCCATCTTCTACTTCCACCACTTCCCCAAAAGGCTTACCATCCACAAAAACCGGCCTGCCTACCAGCTCGAAGTAGTAATACTCGCCTTCCTCGAGTTCAGGAAGGTCGTCCTGGTCGGCATATACCCGCAACCCGGCCAGCCGCTCGGCCTCCGCTCGGTTTTGCACACCGGACAGATACACCACCAGCTCGTTGCCCAGCTCCTCTATTTCCTCAATCAAGCGGTAGCCCAGACCTTCCAGGTACACCTTGTCCAGGTCAAAGACCACCGCCTCACCCCGAAACTTGAGGCCGCCGGCCATGCCATAGGGTTTTCCAATACGCCCAATCTCAATCCGCCGCATACATGGAGGGGGTCAGGGCATAAGGCCTGGGTATCTGAGCGCTTAGCGCACTTCCACCGAAACCCGGCCCTTGGCAAACGAACGCACCACCGTGCGGATACTCTCGATTACGCGGCCCTGCCGCCCAATAATGCGGCCTTTGTCCTCGGGATGGGTTTCCACATAGTAAACCAGGCCCTCTCGGCCCCGGCGTTCGTCCACGCGGATGGAGGCCGGGTGATCAACCACTGCTTTGGCCAGGTATTCCACAAGGTCTTTCATAAGCACTAGCCTAAAGCCAAAAACCGAAAGCCGAAAGCCCAGGGGTTTTGAACCTATCGCTTTCGGCTTTACGCCTTCGGGCGCTTATGCGCTGGCCTGCTTGATGAGTTTCTTGACCGTGTCGGTGGGCTGGGCCCCCACACCAAGCCAGTAATTTACGCGCTCCATATCCACTTTGAGCCAGTCTTTGGTGGTCTTGCGGGGGTCGTAGTAACCCACCCGCTCGATGTAACCCCCATCGCGCTTGGCGCGGCTGTCCACTACCACGATGCGGTAGTGCGGGTTGCCTTTAGAACCGAAACGAGAGAGGCGAATCTTGGTCATGTTTTTCTCCTTTTTTCTTTGTCTTCAGCGGTATGGTTTTTTCCGCATTGTGAGTCGCAGGCTTTGAGCCAGTGGCTGGGTTGTGACCTGCGACTTTAGACCTAACGCCTGAAAAGCCCCCTGCCCCCTCTTTGCTGCTGCTTGGCCAGGGTTTTCATGAGCTGCTTGGTGTCCTCAAAGGTTTTGATGAGGCGGTTGACCTCCTGCACCGTGGTGCCCGAGCCCGCCGCAATGCGCTTGCGCCTCGAGGCGTTGAGTACCTTGGGGTCACGCCGCTCCTTGGGGGTCATGGAGAGCACAATGGCCTCCATGCGGTTCACCTGTTTTTCATCCACTGAAAAGCCAGGTGGGAGCATCCGCGACATGCCGGGGATCATGCCCAGGATTTCGGTAAAGCTGCCCATCTTGCGCATCTGGCGCATCTGGGTGATGAGGTCTTCCAGGGTGATTTCCTTGAGGTCTTTCTGGGGGGCCTCGAGCTCGGCCAGCTTGGCTTTTTCCAGCAGGGTCTGAAGATCGCCCATGCCCAGGATGCGCTGGGCCAGCCGGTCGGGGTAGAAGGGCTCCAGGCCCTCGAGCTTCTCCGAAACCCCCGCGAAGTAGATGGGCTTGCCGGTCACGTGCCGGGCCGATAGCGCCGCCCCACCCCGGGCATCGCCGTCGAGCTTGGTCAGAATCAACCCCGAGACACCAATGCGCTCATCGAAGGTTTTGGAGACGTTCAGGGCCTCCTGGCCGGTCATGCTGTCCACTACCAGCAGGGTCTCGGAGGGCCCCAGCACCTGCTTGAGCCGGGCCAGCTCGTCCATCAGGGCTTCGTCTATCTGGAGGCGGCCTGCGGTGTCCACGATGACCAGGTCGCGGTAGTCGAAGGTGAGGTGCTGCTGCAAGCGGGTGCGGGTGGTCTCGGGGCGCTCGTTATCGGCAACCTCGAGCACCGGCACCCCAATCTTTTCCCCCAGAATGCGAAGCTGCTCGCGGGCGGCGGGGCGCTGGGTATCGGCGGCCACCAGCAAGGGGCGCCGCCCCTTGGACTTGTAGAACTGGGCCAGCTTGCCGGTGGTGGTGGTCTTACCCGAGCCTTGCAACCCCACCATGAACCACAGGTTGCCCTCGTTCTTGAGCACCGGCTGTTTGGCTTCTCCCCCCAGCATCTGCACCAGTTCTTCGTAAACCACCGCCAGGATTTGCTCCGCCGGGGTAAGGCTCTCGAGCACGGCCTGGCCCAGGGTTTTCTCCTGCACGCGGTTTACAAAGCTCTTGGCCACCTCGAAGTTGACGTCGGCTTCCAGGAGCGACATGCGAATCTCGCGCAGGGTGGCCTTGAGGTCGGCCTCGCTGATGCGGCCCCGCCCGCGCAGTTTGTCTACGGCGGCGCGGATGCGTTGGGAAAGGGTCTCAAACATAGGTTTAGTCTAGCCCGGAGGTGCCCAAGAAACCACTCATATTATTTTTGCGATTTCTGGCCCACTTCCTCAAGGCCGCCCGCCAGGGTAGCAGCAATGGATTGAGTGTGTCAATATCAAGTGATGTGATTATAGTTACCGGATCGGCGTCTGAAGTGAACAGGCCGAAGGCCCAAGGCGGGGGCAGAAGAGCATCGGCTGAACTGCAATCAATAACCAGACAACTATATACTGCACCTATGGCACGGCAGAATCCGGTTGGTCAGGCCAGCTTCGAGGAGTATTTGGAGCTCGAGGCCCACGCCCAGGAGCGCCATGTGTATGTGGACGGCTATCTGTTTGCCATGGCAGGCGGAACCGCCAATCACAACCGACTCATCAGCCGACTGAACCGCCTGATTTTCGACAGCGCCGAGGCCTCGGGCTGCGAGCTGTTCATGGCCGATATGATTCTGCAAACCCCCAGCGGGCGGGGTTACTACCCCGACTTATTCCTCTCGAGCGAACCTCCCAACAGCAAAGCCCGCTACAAGCAGCAGGCTTGCTGGATTATCGAGGTGCTGTCCAAACCCACCGAAGCCATAGACCGGGGCGAAAAGCTGCAAAGCTACACGGCCATGCCCGCCCTCAAAGCCTATATTTTGGTCGCGCAGGATAAGCCTTTGGTGGAGATTTTCGAGCGTCTGGAGGACAGCTCGTGGCGTTATACCCCTGTCGGCGAGCAGGGCGTTTTCAAGCTGCCTTGCCTAGACTTGCAGCTCGAGGTTGCCCAGGTGTACCAGGGGATGGCCTTCTAACCCTGGCCATTGACCTGCGACAAGACCGCAATATGCTGGCGACGATGGGAGACACTCAAATTTGCTTGCCTAGATGGGCCTCCGGTGCTACCCTACTATAGGCAGTTTTGCCACCTTGTAAGGCCAAGAACACAGGGTTCAAGGCGCAAGGTATAGGAGGCACCGTGGAAGATCACAGTTCTAGTCGAAGATTTTGCCCGGTGTGCTCCCACACCGACTAATCCTCGACAAACCGTGTACCCTGCGGAGCTTCCTTCCAAGATTCGGCTCTGGCCGAAAACCGAAGGAGGCCGCACATGTACGAGACCCAAACCCTGGCCAGGCTGGAAGCGCTGCAAAACGCCCTCGAGGAGAGCGACGCCTTCAAGGTCAAGGCTGCGCTGGAAGAGCTGTATCCAGCACAGATTCTGGAGCACTGGTCGGAGTTTGCCCCCGAACACCGCCTGCCCATCCTGACCCTGCTCTCCCCTGCCGATGCCGCAGAGGTGTTCAGCCACCTCGAGGAAACCGAACAGGCCGAACTTCTGGAGGCACTGCCCCCCTGGCGGGTCAAGGAGCTGCTGGAAGAACTCTCACTCGACGACCTGGCCGACACCATCAACGCCGTTGAAGAGGAAAACCCAGCTCAGGCCGAGGCCCTGCTGCGCCAACTAGACCCCGAGACCCGGGCCGAGGTCGAAGAACTCGCCGAGTACGACGAGGACGAGGCCGGGGGCATCATGACCTCGGAGTACATTGCGGTACGCGACGCCATGCGGGTCGAGGAGGTGTTCCGCTTCCTGCGCCGCGAGGCCCCCGACGCCGAGCAGATTTACGTGATTTACGTGGTGGACGCCGAAGAACACCTGGAAGGGGTAATCACGCTGCGCGACCTGATTGTGGCCGACCCCAAAACCCGCGTCGCGGAAATCATGAACCCCGATGTCATCTTCGTGCGCGACGACACCGACCAGGAAGAGGTCGCCCGCCTGATGGCCGACTACAACTTCACAGTGCTGCCCGTGGTGGACGAGGACAAAAAACTGGTGGGCATTGTCACCATTGACGACGTGGTAGATGTCATCCAGGAAGAGGCCACCGAAGACATCTACCGCCTGGGCGCGGTGGAGTCGCCCGAACTGGTGTACAGCAAGTCGAGCGTGTGGGCGCTGTGGAGTGCGCGGGTGCGCTGGCTGGTTATCCTGATAGTAACCGGGAGCATCACCAGCAGCATCTTGCAAGGCTTTGAGTCGGTGCTGGCGGCCATGACCGCCCTGGCTTTTTATCTGCCGGTGCTCACCGGAACCGGCGGCAACACCGGCAATCAGTCCAGCACCCTCATCGTGCGGGCGCTGGCCACCCGGGATGTAGAACTGCGCGACTGGTGGCCCATCCTGCGCAAAGAGCTGGGGGTGGGCGTACTGCTGGGCCTGACCCTGGCCGCACTTCTGGCGGTCAAGGTGGTGATCGACGGCGAGACCGGTCTCTTGTGGGTGGTGGGCGTCTCGTTGGGCCTGGTGGTGCTGGTGGCCAACCTGGCCGGGGCCATGCTGCCCATCCTGCTGAAAAAACTCAAGCTCGACCCGGCCCTGATTTCAAATCCCCTGATTGCCACCGTCACGGACGTAACCGGTTTGGTGGTCTATCTGAGCGTGGCCCGCTGGTTGCTTCACCTGTGACCAAACCGCTAGCGGAGAGCATATCTGCCAGTGCCCGATAGGCTTTTTCAGGGTAGTGGGAGTGCCATCTGCCACCTGGAAGCATCGTTTACAAGAAAAACCGCCATCCTGACCCTACCGCAAGGCCAAAGGGGAAGCAGTCCAGGCCACTCTGTGGGTGTGGGATTGACGACCCCCTCCTGGATTGCTGCTTCGGCAAAAATACCCCTTGAAATGAGACTCTTGCACTCGAGATAGTCACAGATGTGTAAGCACCGATACGCCTGAAAAGGGCTTTGTGGCAGCAAAATCCAGGTTAAGGAGTGAGGCAATGCAACTGACGATGATTGTGGAGTGGAGCCTGGGCAGCCCCCTGCGCTTCGACTGGGACGGCCAAACCCTGGTGCCCCGCGACCCCCCCTGGCGGGCTGAGTGGGGCCTCCCGCCGGTGAACTACGGCCAGATTCCGGGGTATTTCAACCCTGCCGATCAGGCCGCTCTGGATGCCATCTGGGCCAGCCGGGAACCCCTAGCGGCAGGAAGCTGGCTTCAGGGAGCGGTACTGGGCATGATCTGGCTGCCCGACGGCGACCACAAAATCATTCTGGGGGAACCCCAGAACCCGCATAACCTGGACATGGACGGGCTTTGGGCCTGGTTTCGGGGTCGAGAACCCCGCCTGGCAGGGGCCGAGGAAGCCATCGCCTTCATCGGTTCGCTACCCAGCCTCAAGGGTTCTCCAGCGACAGGGCATTGAACAGGTCAAACAGCAGCAGCCAGGCCCCTTGCAGGGCAATGGCCCAGCCCGCCCCCTGGCTGCGGGCATCGGGCTGGAGCGCCAGAAACACGCCCCCCGCAATGTAGATCACATCGAGCCCGGCGTTGATGTAGAGCAGATCCCGCAGGGTGTTTTTGTCAGGCTCGGGGCCTAGCAGCCCTACCAGGGCAATGCCGGAGTTAACCGCGGCCCAGACCGAGTTGGTGAGCCAGAACGAGCGCTGCCAGGGGTCGTCACTCAAGAGCCCCGCAGTGGAGCCTGCCAGCGTCCAGGGCACACTCCAGGCCAGCAACCGAACAGAAATCGCCAGCCCCCGGAAGCCCTCCGGCGCAGGGCCCAGCAACAGCCGATCCCAGGCAGGTCGTTCGGGTTCTCGGCCTGGCCCCTGGGCCTGTTCGGCAATGATCAAAGGCTCAACTGCCAGGGCAGGCCCTACCGAGAATGGATTTTGGGTTTGGGCCAGGCCCAGAGCACCCCAAAACAAGAAAAACCCCAGCCATACTGTTTGCTTCATGGTTTCAGCATTGAAGCTCAGTGCGGCTGTGAATTGGCTTCAGGCAACACTTTGCCGGGGTTCAGGCGCTGGTGCGGGTCGAACGCAGCCTTGACTGAACGCAGCGCCCACAGCGTCCCTGGGTCCACTGCCTCGCTCATGAAGTCGCGTTTCATGATGCCAATACCATGCTCACCGGACAAAACCCCTCCATGCCGCAGGGCCACCCGGGCAATCTCGTGAAGAAGCTCCCAAACCTTTTCCTCAGGCTCTACCCTGGGGTCGTAGAGCACGTTGGGGTGCAGGTTGCCGTCGCCAATATGCCCAAACTGCACCACCCGCAGGCCGTACTGCCGGCCCAGCGCTTCGATAGCCCGCACCACCTCAGGCAGGCTCGAGCGCGGTACCGCAATGTCTTCGTTCATGCGCTTGGGTCGAACCGCCCCAATGGCGGGCGAGATGGAGCGCCGAGCCTTCCAGAGGGCCTCGCTCTCGGCCACTGTCTGCGCCACCCGCACGGTAGCGCCGTGCTTCCGACAGGCTTCGGATACCCAGTTGAGCTCCTCCTCCACCATGACGGGGTCGTCGCCATCGGTGTCCACCAGCAAAATGGCGGCGGCCTCGCGGGGGAGGCCCATTTTTAGGTAATCCTCTACGGCATTAATGCAGCCGTTGTCCACGAACTCGAGCTTGCTCGGCACCGCTCCGGCAGCAATTGCCTCCGAAACGGCCTCGGCAGCCTGCCCTACCTCGGCAAAAATCGCCATCAGGGTGCGGGTATAGCGGGGGATGGGCTCCAGGCGCAGCCTGGCTTCGGTGATAAGCCCTAAGGTACCCTCGGAACCCACCAGCAGGCCCAGCAGGTCGTAGGCTTCACGCCGCAGGCGGTGCACCTGTCCGGCAAAGTCCACGAACTCGAGCTCCACCACATAATCGCCGGTCACGCCCTTCTTGAAGCACATCGGGCCTCCGGCGTTTTCGGCCAGATTGCCCCCAATGGTGCTGGTGCGAAAGGAGGCCGGGTCGGGCGGGTACCAGAGCCCGTAGGGCCTGGCCTGCTCGCTGATCTGCTGCGTGACCACCCCCGGCTGCACCGTGGCGATGCGGGCCTGGGGGTCAATTTGCAGGCCGGTCATGCGGGTAAAAGACACCACGATGGACTCCTGGATCGGAACTGCCCCGCCCGAAAGGCCGCTGGCCGCGCCGCGGGCCACTATAGGCAGGCCCACCTGGTTGGCAAAACGTACCACCTCCACCACCTCGGCAGTGGAGGTCGGCAGCACCACCAGTGCGGGCGTTACGCCCATGGCAATCCCGTCGTAGGAGTAGTTGCGCCGCTGGGCAAGCTCGAGCAAAACCTTTTCCTTTCCCAGCCGGGCTTGTAGCTCCTGGGCGGTTCGGGCAGGTTCGGCAGACGCTGGACGGGACGAGGGCTTGAGGGGTTTTTTGCCAAGGTTGAGGGTCACGACCACAGCTTATCAGAGTGAGGTGCGGAAGCGACTCCAAATGCTTCCGCAGTAGCCTGCCTCTGCTAAGCGCTTCGCAGGCATCTGGGTACTGTGCCGGGGCAATTCAGTACACCGTCGTTTAGACGCCTCTGGAGTTTCACTGAAATCCAGGAGGTCTTTGCGAGCATCCACAGGATGCGAAGCAATCCAGATAGCCCAACCCAGCCGGTAGTTTGGCAAACTTTTTCTGGATTGCTTCGTCGGCTTTTGGCCTCCCCGCAAAGGCGTCGGATCGCTTGAAAGACTGTTTGGTGAGCCTTCTCGCCGTCTTTCCCTTTAGGCTACACGGCTACCTTTACGACGCTCTACTCAGCCAATACCCCTACTGGCAAGAGCTACGCCTATTGCCCTACGGACAGTTGTCAATTACCGGAATACCCGGAAACACCAGCCGGGCCGAACTGCCGTTGGTGGCAACAACGGTTAGCTCCAGGCGGGTCGCCCCAATCTGGCGGGGCTGTGGCACCGGCGTCACCACAATGCCCTGGGGCGATACACTTAAGGGGGCTGTCCCCTGGCTCAAGACCCAGTTCACACTGATGCGGTTGTTCTGGTTGAGGTAACCGCCGGTCTCCTTGCTCATGCTCAGGGTATGGGTGGCCTGGCCGGTGGTCTCGCCCACCAGGCGCGAGTCCCAGCGAGCAATGCGGGCAAAGTCGTTGTAGCGGAAGCTGTAGGTCAGGGTGGTTATTTTGTTATCGCAGATGTACGAGCGTCCACTGGCATCGCGGAAGTTGCTCTCGTAGCGCAGGTCGGAAATCAAAAGGGCATCGGCGGGATTGGTGCCAATGGGGATGCAGCCCGCAAAAACCAGCAGCAGGGTCAGGGCGAAAAAAAGTCGTTTCATGCTTGTATCGTCCCTCGAGGTGCTGGTGTTGGCATAAGCGAAACCTAAACCCGCGTTTAGGTTGGTGGCCCAAACAGCAACATCTAATACCAAATCTGCCCAGAAGTGACCCAAAAGCGATATACAAGTCCCTCGGACGCGCCCCCAGGCGCGGCAAGGGAGGGGCGCGTTTAGCGCCGCTCACGCGCAGAGTTGGTATAAAGTTCTGCTAAGGCTAAACTAGCCTGGTATGAACTACTGGCTGCTCAAGTCGGAACCCGACGTATTCAGCATAGACGACCTGAAAAAACAAAAAACCTCCATCTGGGATGGTGTGCGCAACTACCAGGCCCGTAATTTTCTCAGGGCCATGCAGGCAGGAGACCTGGCTTTCTTCTATCATTCAAGCACCGAACCTCCCGGCATTGTGGGGCTTTGCCGGGTTCTGGAAACCAACCTGGCGGATCCCAGTCAGTTCGACCCACAGTCGCCCTACTTCGACCCCAAGAGTTCAAAGGACAACCCGCGCTGGTGGACGGTGCGGGTGGGTTTTGTGGAGAAATACAAGCAGATACTCACCCTCGAGGTCTTGCGGACAAAGTTCAGCCCCGACGAGCTTATTTTGCTTCGCCGG
>CALFDH010000028.1 GCA_937950405.1 uncultured Meiothermus sp. | reverse complement strand
CCTCCTTATCGCTCCAAATAAAGCCCCCATTGCACCCATACCGGCAGGTGCTCCCAGACCTTTTGGGTATGGTCGGTCAGTCGTAGGTAGTGCTGACGTATCTCCTCCTTCCGCTCGCGCAGGGTGTAGGCCAGGAGCGGCTTGTAGCGCATGCGCCGGGCCGGGTCGTCCTGCTGGTGCTGCTTCCACAGCCCCAGCAGCCGGTAGGCCAGGGCGCTGGTCATGCCTTTGCTGTCCTTGGCGTTGAGGTGTTTGCGAAGGTCCTCCTTCCAGCCCACCAGATCGCGCAGATCAGACCAAGGCACGCTCTGACCAAAGAGGTACAACCGGTCGCGCCCGGCAGCTTTGGCGGCTTGTTCGGCCTCCTGCACCGCTTCGGCCAGCAGGGGGATGGGCAGGGAGGGGTTCACCAACACGAAGCCGCCCGAGAGGGTGAGCTTCTCGTGCTGGGTGAACTGCCGGTAGAGGGCCTCGAGGTCGAGGGCAAACTCCAGAAGCACGTCCCAGGGCCCCAGCAAGAAGAGGTCGTCGCCGCCGGCATAAACCGAGTAGATGAGCGGGTAGCGCCGGGCTCTCTCCTTAGCCACCAGCTCGTCCCAGCCCAGGCGCTGCTGGTAGGTTTTGGGGTTGCGAATCAGCTCCAGCACCTCGCCAGCAAAGAAAAGCTCGAGCATTCGCGAAAGGCTGGCCATACGGCTGGGGCTGCTATGATCCTTACCCTCCTGGTCCACAAAGCCGGTGGCGAAAGCCTCGCCCATGCGGTCGGCATCGAGCATCAGGGCGCCCAGGTACTTGGCTCCGGTGGAGAACTCGGCCAGTTCGGCTAGGGTGAGGGGGTCGTCTTCTTTCCGTCCGCCTTCCTCCTCTTCCCAGAGGCCCTGCGCCGTGGCCCAGGTCTGATACTCGCTCAGGTCGCGCCGGTCCCCGGCCCTCAGAGCCTCCCTCAGGGTGGGTACATGCCCGGCCAGCAGGCGCGGCTCCCAGGGGTGGACTGCCGGAGAAAAGTCGGGGCGGGTGCGCAGGGTATGGTGATTAGACTGGCCTAAAGCTACCTGCCAGCCTGGAAAGCGATAGTGGGGCTCGGAGGAGGTGTCCTTGAAGAACCCCAGCTCTTGCTGCTTGGGGATGAGGCGACCCATGTGTGCGTCCCGCTCACACCCGTAGCAAAGCTCATCCGTGGCAGATTTGGCCGGGCGCACCCCGCAGGCCGCGCAGGGGCGCAGGCTTTGCTGGCCATCGCTCAGGTACGGCACTTTGAGCCGGCTTTGTAAGGGCCGGAGCTTCGCCAGAGCCAGCTTCTGGTGGGCCTCCTGGAGCACCTGGCTGAACTGCTTGAAGCCCCCAGGGGCAAAAGCATGCCCGGCTAGAAAAGGTAATAGTGTTGCCCCTTGTTCAAGGGCCCATTCCTCCCACCCCTGTCGTACTTCATCGAGGGCCTTGTTCACTTCCTCGGTGTTGGGTAAAAGCAGGTAGAACTTGCCCCCCGCGCTCATGATGCGCTGCAAGGGGGTGAAGCCGGTGCGATCGAGCAAGTTCAGACCCATGGCTTCCGCAGCCAGCGAAACCTCCAGACTCCGCGCACGCAAGCGCTTGGCCAGGCCCCCCACCCCGGTCTGGGCCCCCTGGATGCGGTAGATATGGCTCTGAATACCGCCCAGGTCGCCCATCACCAGAAGGAACTTTTCGGGTGTTTGATCCTCGAGGGCCTCGATGCTAGGCGAAGCCCCATGATAACCCCTCAGCGCTGCTGCAATCGCCCCGGTTAGGCGCAGGTGGTCGAATAGCGAAACGTCAGGCTCGCCCTGGGTGTCCGAGGGCACATTCCAAAGAAGTTCCTGGAAGATTCCAAGAAGGTTTGAAAGAAGGGCCTCCGGGCTCAAGCTCAGCTTGGCCAGGGCCTCCAGCCGTGTATCCAGCCGCTCGGCCACCCGCCCGTAGGTGTCCCTAGAGACGTTTGGCCTTCCCTCTGGGTAGGCATCCCCCGTTTTCTGGCCCACCTCCTGGCCCGCTCGCACCATGCTGTAGCCCCAATCCCGCTGACCATACACCCCCTGCACCTTCAGATTCGCCAGCACCGACTTGAGCGGGGTACTAAGCGCGTTACCGCCCCTTTCATTCGCCTCCTTGCGCTCTCTCGAGGCGTAGGTATCAGCCAAGGCCACGCACCACTCGGCGGGGTTGGTGGGTTGCCAGGGCGTGTCGCGCCAGCCCTCATGGTGGCGGGCGGCGGTTTGGGCCAGCCAGTCGGCGTTTGGAAACAGGTTTTGCCACCTACGAATGGCCCACTCGGTGTAGGCAGGGTGACTCCAGTCAGACACCCCTTCCGGCGGTTTGCCCCAGTAAGCTCGCTGGTAGAGCTTGCCAAGGTCATGTAAAAGCCCCGCCAACCCCACCTCTGTTGCGCTGAATTCTTGCATCTTGGCACTTACCAGTACCACATTTTTTCATCAGAAGCCAGGCTATTTGCACCACACGGACATGGCTTGATTCGAGTTCAAAATTTTGCTTTCCCAACATCCTGATTGTGAACCAGAGGGATCTTATACCAA
>CALFDH010000027.1 GCA_937950405.1 uncultured Meiothermus sp. | reverse complement strand
CCGCTACAGCTATGGTTATGGATGGACACCAGCATTGCTTCCAGGTAGGTCGCCAACGGGGTTATACTCATCTTGGGGTCTCCTGTGTAGTCAGAAGACCCCTATTCTATCGTCTTTTTTGCTGGGTTGCGTAACTTGAGTTTTTGAATCCTAGAGCACTCCCTTCGGTCGGGTTGGTTCGCCACCATTCGGTGACGAACTAACCGAATCTGGTATGAACACCTCTCCCTTACCCCCTGCGCTCTACCTCATCGCTCGTCCAGTATGTAAAGCGCTCAAGCAAAGATCAATTCATGTAGCTTCAATGTTTTCCCCTCCGCCAAGCGCCGGCGCTCAGGGATTGCCCTCGAGCCCCTTCAAGCTGACCCGTGCCCCGGGGCCAATCTGGTTTCGGGCGAACCAGCCTTTGGGCACCTCGAGCACCTGCCGGTAGACCAACGCGGGTGCAAGGCTCGGACACGCCTTCCCTAGAGGCGGCCTGGGACAGGGTTCAATATCCCCCAGGGCTAGAACCTTTCCAAGCCGATCCAGAAAGGCTACCGAGATGGCCTCCTGGTGGCCCAGCCCCGACCAACTATCGTCCTGGGGAGCGGAAAACTGGTACAGGATGCCCTGCCCCTCGGATAGTTTGCGCCGGGGGAAAGGGTCTTGCGGATTGGGGTTGCGAATGACATAAACCTTGAGCGTTTGGGTTCCTTTATCGGTCGTGATGCGAAGCTCCTGACCAGGCTGAACGGGCCGCTGGGGCCGGGCCATCCGATTAAGGGTCTGGCCGGCTAGAAAATACCCGGCGGTTGAAATAGCGATAATCAGTGCCACCAGAATCACACTGTAGCCACGGAAGGGGCTCGAGCCGTTCATGGATTCTGCACAACCTCAATCTCGAACAAGAAGGGCCAGAGTTTCCCGGTCACGAAAATGCGCCGGTTCTGGCTGTCGTAGGCGATGCCGTTGAGCACGGCGTCGGGGTCGGGGTTGCGGGCCTGGGCCAGCAAGGAGAGGCCGGTTAGGTCGAGCCAGGCTTCCACGTTGCCGCTCTGGGGGTTGATGATGGCAATGCGGTTGGTCTGCCAGACGTTGGCCCAGATGCGGCCCTGAATGTACTCGAGCTCGTTGAGCCGCATGACCGGCTGCCCCCCCGCCCGTACCGTTAGGGTGCGCTCGGGCCGCAGGGTACGCGGATTAAGGAAGAAGAGCTGCGCGGATCCATCCGACAGGATGAGCCGAGCCCCGTCGTGGGTCAGGCCCCAGCCTTCGGTTTGGTAGGTAAAGCGCCCCACCGGATTGAAGTTCAGGTCATAGATGAAGCCCTCCTGGTTCTGCCAGGTGAGCTGGTAAAAGCGGTTCTGGAAAAGGGTAATGCCTTCGCCGAAATATTTCTGGGCCAGCGGACGGCTCTGCAGCACCCGCCCGGTCTTGAGCTCCACCTTACGGATGCTGGACTGGCTGTAGAGGCCGGTACCTTCATACAAAAAGCCATCGTGGTAGATCAGCCCCTGGGTAAAGGCGGTGGGGTCGTGAGGGTAAGTATTCACCACCCGGAAGCCCCACACCGGAACCTGGGGCTGGGCCAGGGCCATGCCCAGTAGAAGCCAGTGGAATAACAAGGCGCGAAGCACGCCTTTACCTTACCGCAAGCCCCCAAAGATGAATGAGACCAGGGTCAAATCCTGCCTCTTTTTTCGAGTACGGATCGAATCTGGTTCTGAACCACTTCGGCATATGGCTTTTCTGCATCCAATACTATAAAGCGTTTCTCGTCAAGCCTTGCCAGCTCCAGGAATCCATCTAAAACCCTCTGATGAAAGGCTATTTCCTCGGACTCAAAACGATCAGGCTCGTTTGACATTCGCCGATGTTTTGCTCGCCATAGCCCCAGTCGAGGTGGCACTGTAAGCAGAAAGGTAAATGTTGGCTTCAAATCGCCCAAGAAACCATTGGAAACAGCCCTCAGCCATTCTATGGATAAACCACGTCCATAACCCTGATAAGCCAATGATGAATCAAGCCAACGATCACAGATTACAACGGCTCCCCGGTCAAGTCCTGGACGGATAACAGTAGCTGCGTGCTCCGCTCTATCAGCGCTGTAAAGCAAAAACTCCGTCTCTGGCGTCATTGGATTTGTGAGAATTAAGTGGCGTAAATGGTTGCCCAGCTCTGTTCCACCAGGCTCCCGCGTTAGCACAACCTCACGACCTTTCTCTCTGTACCAATCTGCCAATAGGCGAGCTTGCGTAGACTTACCTGCCCCCTCTGGACCCTCGAAAGTAATGAACAAGCCCTTCACTGCACCCCCAGAAGGATGTATAGAGAGCTTTTTAATGATTGTAGCGCTTCGTTCTTTCTCATAGTCATAACCCCGTTGGATGCTCCAAAAACACCCAGGGCAGGCCAAACGCCTCTTCCAGCCGCGCAGCCAGGGCCTTGACCCCGAAGGTCTCGCTGTCGTAGTGGCCTGCATAAATCACGTTAAGGCCCAGCTCGAAAGGCTCGTGGTAGTGCGCGTGCGAGGGTTCGCCGGTAATGTATAGGTCGCAGCCCAGAGCCTGGGCCAGCCCCACGTCGCCGGCCCCACCCCCCGAAACAACACCCACCCGGCGCACCTCATCCGGCCCCCCCTGGTGCAGGAGCGGCTGCATGCCGGTCAGCTCGCCGATGCGATCCACCACCTCGGCCAGGGGTTTTGCCGCCGCAAAGTGCCCCACATAGCCAATGGGGCCGTACTTAGGGTGCGGGAAAGGCTCCAGCCCCTGCAAACCCAGCTCGCGGGCCAGCACCGCATTGTTCCCCACCTCGGGATGGGCGTCGAGTGGCAGGTGGGCTGTGTAAAGGCTGATGCCTGCCGAGAACAGCCGTTCCAGGCGTCTTTTCTGGTAGCCCACAATGGCAAACGGCTGCCCCCAGAAAAGCCCATGATGGGTTATCAGAAAGTCCACCTGGGCTTCTGCGGCCTGGTCGAAGATCACCTGGGCCGCATCCACCGAAACCCCAATTTTTCGCACCTCGGCTTTTCCCTCTACCTGCAAGCCATTGAGCGAGGGGTCTTTGAACTCGCGGATTCTGAGGTACTCATCCAGCCAACGAACCAGGGCATCGCGCTGCATGGCTCAAGTCTAATACCGTCGTGCTCTCGGCACACCCTTGGCTCAATCAACAACTTCACGAGCCAGACAGAGACCCGTGATGTTTTTGCCATCAGCTTTCGGCCTTTGGCCCCAACTCCCCCAGCGCCAGGCGCACCTCTTCTACTTCGTTCCAGGGCAGCACCTCGGTGCCCCGCTCGAGCGTCCGCTCGTGGCCTTTGCCTGAGAAGAGCACCGTGTCGCCGGGCCGAGCCTCCTTCAAGGCATAGCGGATGGCCTCGCGCCGGTCGGGCACCAGCACATAGCGGCGGGGGTCGCCGTGGGCCCGGGCCATGGTCTGCAAAATTGCCTCCAGGGACTCAGTGCGGTGGTCTTCCTCGGTGAAGATGGCCAGGTCGGCCAGACCAGCCGCCACCTGCCCGATGCCCGTTCGGCGGCCTGGATCCTGGTTGCCGGCGGCCCCGATCATCACCAGCAGGCGGTTTTGGGTGGTGGGGCGCAGGGTTTGCAGGGCGGCCTCGAGGCTGGCCCCGGTGTGGGCAAAGTCCACCACCACCCGAAAAGGCTCGCGCTGCACCAGCTGCATCCGGCCCGGTACACCCGGAAAACGGGCCAGCCCGGCCTGGAGTTGCGCCACCGAGAGGCCCATACGGCTGGCGGCGGCCAGGGCCGCCAGGGCGTTCTCGGCGTTGAAGCGCCCCAGCATGGGCAACTGCACCGGGAACGACCCGATAGGCGAGACAACCTCAAACGAGAGGCCTGCGCTGCTTTCCTCCAGGCGCTGTAGCCGCCAATCGCCCCGGGCGCCATAGGTCCAGGTCTGGGGGCGACCCGCCAGGGTTTGCGTCCAGGGGTTGTCGCTGTTCACCACCGCGAACCTCGAACGCTCCAGGAGCTTCTTTTTCTCGGCAAAATAGTTTTCCATGCTGCCGTGCAGGTCGAGGTGGTCTTCGTAAAGGTTGGTGAAGACGCCCACCTCGTAGGCTAGCCCCCGCACCCGCTCCAAAGCCAGCGCGTGGCTGCTCACCTCGAGCACCGCCTGCTGGCAGCCTGCCGCGCCAAAGCGGTGCAGCATTTCCTGCACCTGCGGGGCCTCGGGGGTGGTGAAGTGGCCGGGCAAAAAAAGCGCCTCATCCCCAATTTTGACCCCCACCGTGGAAAGCCGGCCCACCGGCGGAGAGGCCGATTGCAACAGGTGGTGGAGCAGCACCGTAACGGTGGTTTTGCCCTTGGAGCCGGTCACACCGACCAGCTTCAACTTTTGCGCCGGATAGCCCCAGAAGGCCGCCGAGAGGTCGGCCAGGGCAGCCCGTGCATCGGCCACCCGCAGGTAGGGTACGGGCAGGTTCAGCTCGAGCATCCCCACCACCGCCACCGCCCCCTTTGCAAGGGCCTGGGGAATGTAGTCGTGTCCGTCGAAGGGCTTACGGCTCGGCAAGGGCACGCCGGGTATGGCTACGAACACGAAGCCGGGCTGTACCAGGCGCGAGTCGTGCGTGATGCCCGCCACTTCCACAGGGGGGGCGCTCTGGCCAAACAGGGAAAATAGCTCTGCCAGCGTCGGCATGGGGTTTAGTTTAGCGCCTGCACAAGTCAGGTCATACACAGGAGCGACGGTCAAGAGTTAGGGTAAATTGAGTGGTAACTCGTGCACCCGCACTTGTTTGCACGGTCTCGTGAGACATTAGGGGAGAACCACATGGTAATTACATCATTGGAAGATTTGGACGGAATGACCGATGTCGTGGGCCTATTGGACGAGGGGCAACGTCTACAAAGCCGCCTGGGGGAATTGGGAGCACTATTGCGCCAGGCGGCCAGCCAGCTTGACAAGGGCAGCCCCCCCTCCCCCGGAATGGCCGCCAGCGTGATTGAAGTCTCCAAGGCCTTTGAAGGCTGGCACGAGCGGGCCCAGCGCATCCTGGGGGGCACTCCGGTCGAACCGGTATTACCCAAAGTACTGGAAGCCCTCGAGGCCCATCGCAAGGCCCTGGAAGAAGCGGCCCTTCGCCAAAAAGCCATGAACGTACTCGAGCAGGTCAGCAGCCTGGTGTACCGGGGGGCCGACGAGTTCCTGCCGCTCTCCACAGTACAGTTCGACGCCCTGGGCATGATCCGCAAGTTCAAGGACATGACCGGCCTCAACGATGTCATCCTCTCCCTGGCCGGCGGCAACCACTCCTATAGTCTGCTGCTCAAGCTGGTGTTGGACAAAGAAATGAGCAACGAGGAGTGGATGAGCGTCTACCAAAAAGTAGGCCAGGAAATCAGCCAGGATCTGGCCGTAGCTGCCGCTCGCGGGCGGGTCTATTTGCCCGAGCAGTAAACAACGGGCCGTAAGCCAAAAGCCAAAGGCTGAAAGCAACAGATTGGCAGCAGGCCATATGTCCGCTGCCCTTTGTTTGGTTGAGAGCCCTACTACTTCCTTGGTCGTTGGGCGTAGCGTACCGCACAGACTCGGTTCTCGAGGATCACTCGCACTTTGCGCCCTAGCCATTCGCTATCGGCCATAGGCGATGGACTATTGAGTATCAACTTTCATCCCTGAGCTATCCATTTCAATAGGCAAACTATACCGATTCAAGCTAATCCTTCATTCTGCGATCCAGGGCCCTGGCATGGGCTTCCAGACCCTCCTCGCGGGCCATGCGGGCCCCCAGCACCGAGAGCTTGCTGGCGGCTTCCTGGGTGAGCCCCACCACCGGAATCACCTTGAGAAAGTCGCGCAGCGAAAGTCCACCGCCGAACCGGGCCGTACCGGAGGTAGGCATCACGTGGCTAGGGCCTGCAATGTAATCGCCCAGCGCCTCGCAGGAGTGCTCCCCCAGGAACACACCCCCGGCGTTGTGTACCATCCCCAACGCGGCCAGGGGGTCGTGAATGGAGAGGCACAGGTGCTCGGGGGCGTACAGGTTGGCCAGTTCCAGGGCTTGCTCCAGATGCTCCACCAGCACCAGCCCACTCCGCCCCAGGGCCTGCCGGGCGATGGCAGCCCTGGGCAGGTCGGCTAGCTGGCGCTCGAGCTCCTCCGCCACCCGCTCCAATAGCTCGCGGTAGGCTGAGAGCAGCCAGGCTTCCGAGTCCGGGCCGTGTTCGGCCTGGGCCAGCAGGTCGGCGGCCAGCAGCTTGGGGTCGGCGGAGGCATCGGCAATGATGAGGGTCTCGGTAGGCCCCGGCAGCCCCTCCATGCCCACCACCCCGTACACCTCGCGCTTGGCCAGCACCACATAGCGGTTGCCCGGCCCCATGATTTTGTCCACCCGGGGCACCGTCTCGGTGCCGTAGGCCAGCGCGGCAATAGCCTGCGCCCCGCCCATGCCAAACAAGCGGTCGGCCCCCGCTACCCAGGCAGCAGCCAGTATGCCGGGGTGCACCCTGGGCGGCGAGGCCACCACAATTTCGCCCACCCCCGCCACCTTGGCCGGCACAGCCGTCATCAGCACGGTAGAGAGCAGCGGAGCCGACCCTCCCGGCACATACACCCCCACCCGGTTCAGCGGGCGCACCAGCTGGCCCAGCACCCCCTCGGGCCCGGCCTCCAGAAAACCCCCCATCGGTTCGCGCCGGTAGAAGGCTTCTATGCGTTCCCTGGCGGTCTCGAGGGCATCCCGCAGGTCGGCATCCAGGCTCTCATAGGCCTCCCGCCAGACCCGCTTGGGAATCTCCTCCACCGGATGCCCATCTATTTCCTGGCTGATGCGGTGCAAGGCAGCATCGCCTTCATGTTCAACCTGGTGCAAAATATGCCGCACCGTTTCCAGCGCATCGCCATACTCCACCGTCATGCGGCGGTTTTTGAAGTGCCCACGGATTTGCTCTGGGGTTTTGATCATAAATAAGACCCTTCGCCAGCAAAATTAAGTTCACATGTCGCAAGTCACAGGTCTCAAGTCAAAAACGGTTTTGCGTTTAGCGTCCAGAGAAATAGGTAGATATTTTTCTTCCTATCGGCCATTGACCATAGACCATCAGCTCCTTGGGTTGTTTATCTGCATCTGGCTTTCATGCCGTCTTTGGCCTTCAGACCTGAGCATTGGGCTTTCAGCTTCCCTAGCTATACCGTCTGCGGCGGCGACGACGGCGGTTGGAGCTCTCCCCTTCGCGCTCTTTGGGGGGCTCACCAGCAACCACCCTGGGCTTGCCAGGCTCCGGGGCCGCCACGCGGGGGCGGCCTGCGTTGCGCTGGGCGTTGGCGCGTGAACCCGGCTCCGAACGTCGCTCCAGAGGCTGCAAACGTTGCCCGGCCTCGAGGCGCTCCACCTGCACCAGCTCGGCCTCGAACACATGCTCCCCCACCTTCTGGGTGAGGCGCACCGGATAGCCGTCCTCGTCGAAGTAAAGCAGGCTCAGGCCGGGGCGCAGGCGGTAAACCCGCAGGTTACGAAGGATCTTCTCGCCCCCGTTGTCCACCTCGAGGGTCTGGTCAGGCAGGCGCTCGACATAAGCCCTGCCACCCACCAGGGCAAACTTTTCTGTCTCCCCCACCTCGAGGTTTAGCCTCCCCACCGCCAAAATGAGCGAGAGTGGGTCGTACATCTCGGCCAGATAGGGAATGGCAAAGTCGTCCTTGCCCTGGCTCACCGTTACCAGCCCGTCCTCCCGGGAAAAATCCACCTCCATCACCCGGGCCCCGTTGCCTTCCACCCGCTCGCGGTAGCGGCGGGGTAAGCCCTCGCGGTCCACCTCGCTCTCCCAGCGCTGACGGGTTTTGGGCGGCGGCAGCTCCACATTGGCTTCCAGGGTCAGGCGCAGCCCATCACGGCGCGGCTCCACGGTCAGGCGCTGCTCTCCTGCCGAATGTCCGGCGTACCGAAGGCTATACCGTAGCGACTGCGGAATCGCCCAATCCATGCCTTCCATCCTACCAGCCCTGGGTCAGTAGCAAGCTTAGGGTCGAGGGTCAAGTGCCAAAGGACGAAGCAACCCACAATACCAAAGCGCTTGTTTGTTACCTCACCCGTGTCTTTAGCCTTCGGCTTTCAGCTTTTGGCCATCGGCTATGGACTATAGACCCCTCATCTACCCCAGCGCCTCCGCCAGCAGCCGGTGAAAATGATGTACCCCCTGCTCCCGCGCCACGCTGAAGCGGCCCCGGTCGTAGAAGCGCGACTTGACTCCCTTCTGCACAGCCTCCACCACCACTTCGTCCTCCCGCTCCACCCGGTCAAGCGCAGCCCCGGCCCCCGCCTCGAGCTTGCCAGCATCCCAGATGTAGGGCAAAAACGAGACCTTGGTCAGCTCCGGCCCCAGCGGACGCACCACATTGACCGAGAGGCCCCAGGGGTAAAAGTTGAGCATCAGGTTGGGGAACACCCAGTAGTAGTAGGCGGCAATGCGCTTGCCGTAGTCGGGGGAGTCTTTGGGCAGATCAAAGCAAGGCTCGCCAGGGGCCGCAATGCCTAGTTGCAGGTTGCACCAGTCGTAGACCTCTGTGGTGTAGCTGCCATAGTCAATGGCAGTGTTGAGCGAGGCGTGGATGAAGGGGATGTGGAAGCCCTCGAGGTAGTTGTCGCAGTAAAGCGCCCAGTTGGCCCGCACCAGGTAGTCCCGCGCACGGGCTGGCTCGAAGTAAAACTGGCGAAAGGGCATCCAGCCAACGCGCTCCTGGATGGGCCGCAGCACCTCTTGCAGCGAAACCGCAGGGTTCAGGCTGGCCAGTAAAAACTTCCCCTCACCCCAGGTCTCGAAGGCCACCCTGGGCAGGTCGTCCTGGGGGCTGGGAAAGCCCTGCACGCCCTCGAACTCCGGCATGGCCTGAAAGCAGCCATCCAGGCCAAAGCGCCGCCCGTGGTAGCGGCAGCGCAGGTAGCGGGCGTTGTCGCCGGTCTCGGCCACCAGCATCCCCCGGTGGGTACACACATTGGAGAGCAGGTGCAGTTGGTCGTCAAAATCGCGGGTCAGTACCAGGGGCTCGTCCAGGCAACCCTCCAGCAGGATGAAGGGCTTGACCGTGCCGGGGGCCTTCAGGTCGTCGGTGTCGCCCACCCACTGCCAGCTCCGGGCAAAGACCTTCTCTTTGGTTTCTTCGTAGATGGCCGGGTCTTTGTAGAAGCTCGAGGGCAGGGTAGCGGCCTGGGCAATCTCGGGGTGAACTTCCAGTTTCTTCATGGTAGCTCCTTGGGCGATTGGGTTGGGTGTTTTGGTGTTTTGAGTCAACAAACCAGGTCGGTACAGCCAGGCTTCGACTGTACGACGGCGGTTGGGGTTTTATTTGCCGGCAGCAATAATGGCCCTGGCAAAGCGCAATAATTTGGTCTGAATATCGAGCCAGAGCGGTTCCCACGAATAGTCGGTGCGGCGGTTTTTGCCGTACCGACTACAATACGACGCACCGTGTGCGTCGTATTGGTGGGAAACGCGACAGGAGCGCATGACTCCCATTATAACAAGGCCCCCCGCGCCTCTAGCGGGGGGAAGGACTCCGGGCGGACTTACTTACCCCACTCGAGCTTGACCACCATCTCGCCGCCTCTGGGGCTTACGCTCACCTCGAGCTTGTCCCCACCTCGGCGGTACTCTGCATCATAGGCCAGGTTCTTCTTGCCCCCCTTGGACTTGAAGTTCACCTTCACCCAGCCCTTCGAGAGCAGGTCGCGGTGGTAGTAGCTAAAAATCTGCTCCACATCGCCGCCCCGGTAGGCCACGCGGTACTCGGTATCCTCGCGGTCTTCCCACAGCACCCCGTAGCCCGGCATGGGGGTGATGAAGAAGATGGGCGGCCTGGGCACAACCACAGGCGGCTCCGGGTTGCTGACCCAGTGGGGCTGCACGTTGTAGCGCACCACATCGCTCACCCAGTCGCGGTCGGGCAGTGGGGTGACCACAATCGAGAGGGCCCGGGCCAGGTTGCTGGCCCCCTGCACCCGCATCTGCCCGCTCTTGATGTCGGCAATCTGCGCGAGCGAGAGCGGTGTGCGGCTGGCTACCGCCAGGACCTGGTCTACGCCCGCAGGCCCGCTGATGGTGAACTCGTAGCGGGCCCCCGGCTCGGGGAAGACCCGGGTCTCGCCTGCACGCAGGTAGTTGTTCTGGTTGTAGGCGTTGGGCAGAATCAGGTCAATCTGGCCGTCGGCGTTGATGTTGAACAGGTAGACATAGGCGTTCTGGTTGACGCGGGTGTAAATTTTGATTTTGTCGCCGAAGAAGTAGGTGGCGTTGCCCAGCCCCGAAGGGTCGCGGTCGAGCCAGGTCTGCACGTCCAGGTCGGTGGGCACCGGGTTGACGATGATGCCCTGGGGACTCAGCACCGGTGCCGCAGAGGCCATCAGGCCCAACAACCCCACCATACTTGCAATCAGTCGCTTCATCTCGTTCCTCCTGAACCCAGGGTAGGAAACCAGAAGCGCCCCGCCATGAAGCCTGCGTCAGCAAAACTTAACCTTGGCGTTGAGCGAATCTTTAGTTGCTACACCAAAAACCCCCTTATGCGAAAACTGCATAAAGGGGTACTAGCATTTTGGACTTGGTGGGCGACGAGGGACTCGAACCCCCGACTTCATCCTTGTAAGGGATGCACTCTACCAGCTGAGTTAGTCGCCCGTGTGGTGACCCCAAGGGGATTCGAACCCCTGTTACCGCCGTGAGAGGGCGGCGTCCTAGGCCGCTAGACGATGGGGCCGTGGGGTTTTTGGCGTTGCGGGAATGGGCCCGCCAACAAGACCGTTCACCAGGGTAGCACAGGCTTGCCGGTTCGTAAAGCCAATCCCCCGGATTTCGCCGGGGGATTTTTGGTGGACCGCACAGGACTTGAACCTGTGACCAACCGATTAAAAGTCGGTTGCTCTACCAGCTGAGCTAGCGGTCCGGTTTTGCAGTCTGTGGAGCAGAGAGCTTCCTACAGCCTTAGAGATTATAGGCAAAGGGCCCACAGTTGTCTATAGCATGAGCGGCCTAAAAAAAGGCCGAGGGCCGGCGCCTGGCCGACCCTCGAGCCCCCCCCATTACCAGATATAGAAGATGGTCACGATGAAAAGCCAGACCGCATCCACCAGGTGCCAGTACATCGAGGAGCCCTCGAGGGTGCCCTGTTCGTGGTTGTTAATCTTACCCGCCAAGCCTTGAGCGTACGACAGTGCCAGGCCGGTACCCCCGATTACCACGTGTGCGCCGTGCAGACCGACAATTAGGAAGAAGGCGGTGAACCACAGCGCTGCTTTCTGAGCTGCCTCAGACTGACCGGCCGTATTCAGGGCCTCTACGTAGTGACCCGAGGCCACGGCAAACTCCCAGATCTGGAAGAGGAAAAAGACCACGCCCAAAAGAATGCTGATCAGCAGGCCGAGTTTGAAGGGCGAGAACTTGTTGGTGCGCAGGTCGTGGTGGGCGTAGTGAACGGTAAAGGAACTCGCTACCAGGAAAAAGGTGTTGAGCAAGGCCAACCACAGGGCCGGGCGCATATCCTCAGGGGGCACCGCCGCGCCGGTAAGCCGCAAGTAAAGGTAGCCTGCAATCAGAATGCCAAAGAGTGCAATCTCCGAGACGATGAACCAGGCCATGCCCACCCAGGCGTTGGACTTGCCGGTCACTGTGTGGTGTTCGACCGGGTGGTCGTACTCAGGGCGCAGCGCCCACTTGAAGAGGCTGTAGAAGAACAACACCAGGCCCACAGCCAGCCAGCCTCCCCAGCCAGCAACCCCACCTACGCCGGCCTGGCCCAGATTGGGCGACAGCGAGTAGCCGATTCCGGCAATCAGCAGGGCCAGGGCCGTCATAAAGGGCCAGACCGTCGGGGCCGGCAGGTGGATGGTCGAAGGATCAATCGGGGTGGGCTTGAGGCCTTCTTTCTCCCAGTCGTAAAGGGGACGCTCCGATTTGAAGACCGTGGGGAACTGCACGGCAAAGTTGTAGGAAGGAGGCGGCGAGGCCGTGGCCCACTCGAGGGTATACCCCCCCCAGGGATTATCGGGGGCCTTGACGTTCTGGCGGAAGCTCTGGATCACCGCAATCATCCAGGCAATACCCCCCAGGGCCAGAATCACCGCCCCCACGGTGGAAGCAAAGTTCAGCTCATTCCACAGGTAAAGCCCGTCCGGGTAGGTGTAGTAGCGGCGGGGCATGCCCAGGAAGCCCAGCACGTACTGGGGCATGAAGGTGAGCAGATAGCCCACCAGGAAGAGCCAGAAGTGCACCTTACCCCAGAACTCGGGGTACATGCGCCCGGTAATCTTGGGCCACCAGTAGTAAAGCCCCGCAAAGGCCAGGAAGCCCGAGCCCGCCATCAGCACGTTGTGGAAGTGGGCCACCACAAAATAACTGTCCTGCACCTGGTAGTCGAAGGGCACCACCGCCAGCATCACGCCGGTAATGCCGCCCAGCAGGAAGTTGAACATGAAGCCCATCACGAAGAGCATGGGCGTCTTGAAGTCGAGTTGGCCGCCCCAGAGCGTGCCCAGCAGGTTGAAGATCTTCACCCCGGTCGGCACTGCTACCAGCACCGTGAAGAAGACGAACACCAGCTGGAACAGGAGGCTCTCGCCCACCGTGAACATGTGGTGCGCCCAGACCAGGAAGCCCACCACCGCGATGCCCACCAGGGCAAACACCATGAAGCGGTAGCCAAACACCGGCTTGCGCGAGAAGGTCGAGGCCACCTCGGCGGCAATGCCCAGGTAGGGCAGCAGCATGATGTACACCGCCGGGTGCGAGTAGAACCAGAAAAACTGCTGGAACAGCACCGGGTCGCCGCCGATGCCGGGATCAAACAGGCTGAGGCCCAGCTTGCGGGAGAGCAAAACCGTCAGGCTGGCTGCGGTAATGCCGGCCAGGGCAAAAAGCGAGAGCATGGAGGTCGCAAAGATGCCCCAGACGAAGATAGGCATCTTCCACAGGCCCATGCCCTTGGCCCGCAGGTTGTAGACGGTTGCGGCAAAGTTAGCCGAGCCCAGCAGACTCGACAAGCCCAGCAACAGCACGCCCATCATGAAGAAGTCGGTGCCCAGGCCCGTAGTGCGCGAGAAGGGGTAGTAGAAAGTCCAGCCCACGTCCGGCGCCCCGCCAAAGAAAAGCGAGGCATAGATCAGCGCTGCCGAGAAAACGAACAACCAGGCCGCAAAGGCATTAACGCGGGGCAGGGCCACATCTCGCTCGCCCAGCATCAAAGGCAGGATAAAGTTACCAAACCCTGCGAAACCCGCCGGAATGATGAAGAAGAAGAGCATGGTCGCGCCGTGCAGGGTTAGTACCTGGTTGTAAGCATCCCCGACCAAAAACTGCTTCTCGGGGCCGGCCAGTTGCCAGCGGATCGCTACCGCCATCAGGCCCGATAGCCCGAAAGCCACAAAGGACGTGACCAGGTAGATCATGCCCACTTTCTTGTGGTCGCTGGTCGTGAGCATGTCCCAGACCGAGGGCCAGAAGCCCATCCGGGAAGCGCTGTGAGGAGTTGCAATCGCCATAGTTTAATAAACCTCCCGTTTAGAATTTCTCCAGTTTGGAAAAGTCGAGACCCTCGACTTTGTGGCTCATCAAGTAGGCTGCAATCGCCTTGACATCCTCGTCGGAAAGGTTGGGGAAGGCCGGCATCTTGACGCCAGGCTTCATGCCTGGGGAGTTTTTGATCCAGGGCTCGAGGTACTCGGGCGTATTAGGCCACATCCCCGCCCCCACGGTGGTGCGGTTACCAAAGAAGGTCAGGTCAGGGTTGTTCACCAGGCCCTGAGATACCCCTTTAATGGCATGGCAGGCTGCACACTGCTGTTTGTAGAGCTCCTCGCCCCGCACCAGGGTGGGGTCACTGGGCGTGGAAGCCTGGTAGGCTTTGGCGCCCGCTATCCAGCGGTCAAACTCTTCCTGGGGCACCACCTTGACCCGGAAGCGCATGTTCGAGTGGGAAGCCCCGCACAGCTCCACGCACTGCCCGTAGTAGGTGCCTATCTTTTCCGGCGTGACTCGGATATGCGTGATGACCCCCGGAATAGCGTCCTTGGTGCCTACCAGGCTGGTGATGCGGAAGGAGTGGATCACATCATAGTTATTGCCCGATCCTCCGGTGACTTCAAACACTACCGGCTTGCCCACCGGGAGGATGATTTCGTTGGAGTTGCGAATGCCGTGGTCTTTGTAGTGGAAGTCCCACCAGAACTGCCAGCCGCGTACCTCTACCACCATGGCTCCAGGCTCCGGCCGATCCAGTTTGAACATGCTCTGGGCAGTGAGGCCGAAAATAACCAGCACGATGATCGTTGGGACGATCGTCCAGGCCACCTCGAGGCGATCGTTACCGTGGATCTGCTCGGGCTCACTGGTCTCCTTACCGGTGCGACGAAACTTGACCGTGACATAGATAAGCGCACCCGTAACCACCACAAACACCAAAGCCGCAAAACCCATCACCCAGGCCAGCAGCCCCCGAACCTCGCGGTTGAACGCCGAGGCATCCCGATCCAGGATGTTCAGGGTGTGTCCCCCCGCCTGACCTGGCTCGGCCGCCAGCACCAAACCCAGCATAAGCAGGATTATCAAACCTATACTTCGTTGCAGCATTCCTACGTCCTCCCTTAGTTGCTTGGGCTATTCTAACGCATTTTATTTGGAAACATTTCAGACACGGTTACCAAAACCCGTACCCAGCCAGGGTATTGTATCTACATCCACAGGGCGCGGTCTACAGCCATCGCAACAAAAAGCAATGCCAGATATAACATGGAGTATTTATACAGCGATAACGTCCAGGGGCGCTCTAATGTCTGGTACAGGCGCAAGCTCCGCACCAGGAGCAGCCCATTCAACACCAATGCTGCCACCAAGTAAAACCAGCGCAGCTCCCCCATCAGCACCGGAATCAGGGCAATAACCGCGGTCAGGATGGCGTAGAGCCAGATCTGATAGGCCGTTTCCCGCTCCCCCCGCACCACCGGCAGCATGGGAATCCCCACTGCGGCGTAGTCGTCTTTGATCATGAGCGCCAGGGCCCAGAAGTGTACAGGCGTCCAGAAGAAGATAAGCAGAAACAGATACCAGGCAAATAGGTTCAGCTCGCCTGTTACCGCCGCCCAGCCCACCAAGGGCGGGAAGGCCCCGGCCGCGCCGCCAATCACGATGTTGCTCCAGAAGCGGCGCTTCATGTAGAGGGTGTAGATGAGCACATACCAGCCCAGCCCGGCCATGGCCAGCAACGCAGTAGTCAGGTTGGCGCCCCACCACAAGAGCAGGAAGGAAAACACCATCAAGGCCGTGGCAAAAATGGCGGCATCGCGGGTGCTAATTTTGTCGGTGACGGTTGGGCGCTGAGCGGTACGCTTCATGCGGCCATCAATATCGCGGTCAATGACCATATTGTAGGCATTGGCCGAACCCGCCGCCATATAACCCCCCACCAACACCACCACAAACAAGCCCAGGCCCGGCCAGCCCCCCGCCGCAATGAACATGGCCATCAGGGTGGTGAAAAGCAACAGGCTAATCACGCGGGGCTTGGTTAACCAGAAGTAATCGCGCCAGGTGGCGCGTTCGGGATTGGCAACAGAGACCACCATAGTAGTTTACCTTGCTTCGGGCGCAGGAACCCTGGCCGAAGGCGCATGATACGCCAGGCTCAGGGCCGAGACCGTGAGCAACAACCAGGTAACCCAGATTACATCGGACAGCAGCAGATGGGGTAACTGGGTGTAGAGCGGCGCCAACTGCTGCACGTTGAGGTATCCCATGCCCAGTTGCAGGATAAACACCACCCCTGCTGCTCGAGCGAACCACCTGGTGTAGATGCTGGGTCGAAGGATGGCTACCCAGTTGGCAACCAGGACCACATACACGCTCACCATCACCGCAATAAAGGGATGGTAGATGCGAAG
>CALFDH010000026.1 GCA_937950405.1 uncultured Meiothermus sp. | reverse complement strand
CTGGGCGTCTACCGCAAGTCGCACATCCCCGATGGGCCTGGTTACGAAGAGAAGTATTACTTCAACCCCGGCGATACCGGCTTCCGGGCCTTCCCGACCCGCTTTGGCACGGTGGGGGCCGGCATCTGCTGGGATCAGTGGTTCCCCGAGTGTGCCCGCAGCATGGCCCTGCTGGGCGCGGAAATTCTGCTCTACCCTACCGCCATTGGCTCCGAGCCTGCCGAGGCAGGTGGCATTGATACAAAGGACATGTGGCAGCGCGCCATGATCGGGCACGCTGTCTCGAATATCTGCTATCTGGCCGCCGCCAACCGGGTGGGCACCGAGGTGGTGGAGGGCCTCGAGCAAACCTTCTATGGCTCCTCCTTCATCGCCGACTACATGGGCAACAAAATCGCCGAGGCGGGCCGCGGCGAAGAAACCGTTTTGTTGGCCGATTTGAACCTGGAAGAAGCCCGCACCTTCCGGGCCAGTTTTGGCTTTTTCCGCGACCGCCGGCCCGACCTCTACGGCCCCCTCCTGACCCTGGACGGCAAGACCCGCCGTACAGCCTAGGTGTGCGCTCCAAGCGCCCGATAGCAGGCATTGAGAATGCTCTTCACTTATTTTTGTAAGCCTTGTCCTGGACAGAACAGTGGCCGCCTGGCAACTCGAAGCCCAAGCACCCGTGGGCCGGGCCCAGCCCACACATGCGCCTGGGTCGAGACGCATTCTCGTTTTCATGGGCGGCCACGTCGCTGTAATCCACGAACCTTCCATACAGCTCAAGAACTGCGGTGTGATCGTAACGCCAGAGCATACAGTTCCGGGATGGTTGTGGGAATCGCTCTGGCTTGGGATTTTGATGCCGGGTTTTATAAACTTTGACCATGTTCCAGGGCAGGGTAGTACTGATAACCGGGGCAGCCCGCGGTATTGGGCGGGCCATTGCCGAGGCCTTTGCAGAAGAGCGGGCTCTGCTGGTGCTGTGTGATGTGAGGCCGGAGGGCCTCGAGGTTGCCAAACGTCTTGGTGCTCTGTTCGTATATGCCGATATCGCCCAGGCGCTCCACCGCGAACGCTTTGTCGAGCAGGCCACCAAGCAGTGGGGCGGTGTTCATGTGCTGGTCAACAACGCTGCCATCGCTGCTCCCGGCTCGGCGCTCAAGGTGGGGTTGGCCGAGTGGCAGCAGACCCTGGAAGTGAACCTGACCGCGCCCATGCACCTTTCTGCCCTGGCCGCCCGGGAAATGGTGCGGTCTGGCGGGGGCGCGATTGTAAATGTGGCCAGCGTACAGGGGCTTTTCGCCGAGCAGAACAACGCCGCCTACAACGCTTCCAAGGGGGGACTGGTCAACCTGACCCGCTCGCTGGCGCTCGACTTGGCGCCCATGAACATCCGGGTCAACGCCGTAGCCCCAGGCGCTATTGCCACCGAGAGTGTGCTGGAAGCCATTCAGATGTCGGAAGACCCCGAGCTCACCCGCCAGGACTGGGAAGATCTGCACGCCCTGCGGCGCCTGGGAAAGCCCGAGGAGGTGGCCCAGGCGGTGGTGTTTCTGGCTTCCGAGCGAGCCAGCTTCATCACCGGGGCCATTCTGCCGGTGGATGGCGGCATGACGGCCAGCTTCATGATGGCGGGTCGGCCTGTGTAAAGGCGCGGCTATAGGCGGGGCGCTAGTCCTGGTGCAGCAGCAGTTCACCGGTGGGCTTTTCGCCTTCGCTGCCCTTGATATTGGTCCAGTGCTTGAGGAGTTGGTCGCGGGCATCCAGGATGGCCTGTTGGATGCGGCCCAATTCGGTACGCGAGAAGCCGTTGTTGGACTGTAAGGCCAGCGGTTGCAGCAAGAACTTGGCGGAGTGCCCCTCGTGCTTGACGCAAATATAGGGCGGCTCGAGGTTGTAGCCCGAGTTGACGTAAAAGCGATACTGCCCCGAACGATGAAGTGTAATCATAAGACCCCTGGCTCTCCCAAAATGTGATAAATAAACGTAAATTGCAGCGACGACGTAACACTAATCTAGCACAGCTCCAGGGAAATGGGATGAGACAATGTTAACTTGGGTGGCTGGCCCGGTATCAGCGGCTGAACGACCATGCTACCGGCTGGCCGTTCGCATAAGGCATTACCCCGTGGAAAGGGCGCGGGTCGGCATCGAACACCAGGGGCAAAAAGTGTTTGTCGCCGGGCCACATGGGCAGCTCGAGCCGGATTACTTTTTCCAGGGGAACCCATTCCAGACGCCCCTCGTGGTTGGCCTGGAGGGGGGTGCCCGACCACTGGGGAACTACAAAAATAAAGCCAAACCAGTCCTCACCATTTTTGCCAAAACCCGGCCAGGAGAGGGTTCCCCGCAGGGTGAGCCGGAGCGCCTCGAGGCCCGCTTCTTCCCGGATTTCCCGCCGCATACCGGCGGCCACGTCTTCGGTAGGCTCGAGTTTGCCCCCCAGCCCGTTGTACTTGCCAAAAGCCGGGTCGTCGGGGCGGGCGTTGCGGTGAATCAGCAAGACCTGTTGGCCATCGGGCGAAATTACATAACCTAAGGTAGCGAGGATGGGGGTATAAGGCACAGCTCTAAACTAATGGCTGGAGGATGGAGGGTTCAACTGGAGGGTTCGCTCCACCCAGCCCAACGCTTCCGCGCGGCTCCTGGCCCGGTAGACGATCTCGCAGTTGTGCAGATCGTAGACCTGAAAATTGGCGGTCACACGGTAAAACGAGCCCGGTACTTGCGCCGGTTCCTGTACCCGGCCCGCTTCGCGCAACTGCCTGCGGGCCATCCAGAATATGGTCAGCCCCACCAGGGCGAGCAGGACGCCCAGTCACCCAAGTGTTAGAACCCTTTGCTGCACGGTACAGTCGCAGGCCGCCCAACCAGCCGTTAAGAGGGAGAGCGTCCATAGGCTGAGTACAAACCTGTGCATCAGGCGGTACAGGGCCTACTCCCCTTTCCAGAGGATGCGCCCACAGGAGGGGCAACGCACCACCTTCTGGGCCTGGTGGATTTGCTGGGCCACGTGCATGGGAAGCTGGACGTTGCAGGCCGTACAGCGATAACCGTTGCTGGTTTTGGTCATTTTGGCCAGGCCGGTGCCTTTGCGGGCCTTGCGGATGGACTCATACTCCTTGACGATGGGCGCGGGAATGGTAGCTGCCAACTGATCGCGGTCGGCTTTTTTGGACTGATAGGTGACCTCGAGGTTGCTTACCCGCTGCTGGTTGGCGGCCTCCAGCGCCTCGAGCTTGGGCCTGGCTTCGTCTACCTGGGCTTTTACCTGGGCCAGTTCTGCCTCCAACTTGTCCATCTGCTCCATCAGCGGCATCATCTGGCCCGCCACCTCCTTGCTGCCCTCGAGGTCTTCGATCAGGCCCGAGAGCTGGCGAATTTGTTCGCCGTACTGGGTCTGCTCCTTGACCCCGGTGGCCTGGGCCTGGGCCGCCTTGGCCTTTTCGCGCTTGCTCTTGAGGTCTTGTAGCTCGAGGTCGGCCTTGTGGTAGGCCAGGCGCACCTCGCGCAACTGGTCTTGCAGGCCAGCAAGTTGGTTTTCCAGCGCCTTGAAGTGTGCACGGGCCTGCGCGAGCTCCTCGGGAATGCGGGACTGGTCTTCGCGAATCTGGTCAAGCTCGAGGTCGCGTTCCTGTAGGCGGTTCAACTCGGCCAGCGGGTCACTCACGTGTACAGTCTAACACCCTCCCCAGAGCCTGGGGTCAGGGGTGCTGGAATCGAGGCAGAAAATTAGCCCGCAAGATAGGGATTATGGGCCATTTCCTCGGCAAGGGTCGTGAGGGGGCCATGACCGGGGTAGACCACCGTCTGGGGGGGCAGCTTGGTAAGTTTTTGCAGCGAGGCAAACAGGGCCTGGGGGTTGCTGCCCGGCAGGTCGTAGCGGCCAATGCCACCCCGAAAGAGTACATCCCCGCTCACCAGGTGGCCGGGGGTGTAAAAGCCCACATGCCCCGGCGCATGGCCGGGCAGGAACAGCACCAAAAGGCCCAGGCCCAAATCCAGTTGCTGCCCCTCGGCCAGGGGCTCTACGGGCTCGGGCGGCTGGGGGATGGACAGGCCCCAGCGGGCCGCATGCTGGGCGGCGTTCTGGTAGAGGGCCAGGTCGCCTGGATGCAGGTAAACCGGCAGCTTCAGGGCCTCCACCAGGGGCGCCACTGCCCCCACATGGTCGAAGTGGGCATGGGTCAGCAGGATGGCCTCCGGGCGCAGGCCCACCCGGCGCATTTCAGCCAGGATGCGCTCTGGCTCGTCGCCAGGGTCCACTATGGCCCCCCGTCCCCCCTCGCCGACCAGCAAGTAGGTGTTTTCTTGTAAGGGGCCCACGCTGAGACCGTGTACCTTCATACCCCATAGCCTACAGGCAAAACCTCCTCAGCCTTTATCCCGCTCTTCGCAGACGTGGCCGCCCACAGAGACTAATACTGTATTTGTCTGAACGCGTAGCCGAATCATGGGAACGATGAAGTGGGGAATAGGGGTTCAGGGACAGGGGTTGGAAACCCACTACCCACCCCCTACCACCCACCGCCCCCTTGGGGAGCGCCCGAAAGTTTGGTTATACGCCCAAAGTAACTCGTGCAGGACAAGGTTTGGCTGAAGTCGAACTGCTCAAATCTAGGTTCCCCGCTCCACCGGCAGGTCGGCCTCGGCTTCCCACTCGAGCATGCTGCCCAGGTAGTTGCGGGCCAGCACCCCCTGCTGCCGCAGCAGCCAGAAAGCCGTGGCGCTGCGGGCGCCGCTGCGGCAGTGAACCCCCACCGCCTGGCCAGCTCGCAGACCCAGGACCTCAGCATTATCGAGCCCGAAAGCCCCCAGGGGAATGTTGTTCGCGCCGGGAATACGGGAAGCAGCAAACTCGTGGGGTTCACGCACATCGAGCAAGAGCTGCTGGGACTGGGCCAGAATTTCGTCGGCGGTCAGAAGAATCTGGCGGTTGAGCCTGGCCCAGGGTTCGCCCTCTTTGGGCTGAACCGAGGCTCGGCTGGTGGCCTGGCCTTCCCAACCCTGCGGCCACAAGTACACCTCCAGGCCGCCCAGGGCCAGCATGAAGGCGGTCTTGGTCAGGCGGGTATTGAGGCCCGTATCGTAGACCACCACCGGCTTCTGGGGGCCTGCCCCAAGGCGCCCGTTGAGGTCGGCTAGGACCTGCTCGAGCTGCCGGAACTCCTCCTCGGTTCGCAAGCGCCCCCGAAACCCCGACAGATCTACGTTGAGCGCACCCTCCAGGTGCCCCTGGGCATACTCGGCGGGGGAGCGGCTATCAATCAGCAAGGCATGAGAGGGTGGATCGGCGCTCAGGATCATCTTTTCGATTGTAAAGGCAGGGGGCGCCTTCTCAACAGGTCGTGTATCTTGGAAGCCATGAGCCTGCGCCTGGACGTTTTCTCCGGCGCCGAGGTGGCGCCTTTCATCCCGGAGCTGGCCCGATTGCGTATGGCGGTGTTTCGGGAGTGGCCCTATCTGTATGAGGGGAGCCTCGAGTACGAGGAGCACTACCTGGCCAAGTTTCTGGAGTGGTCAGAGAGCACCCTGGTGGTGGTGCGCGATGGCGAACGGGTGGTGGGGGCTTCCACCGCTTTGCCTCTGGCCCAAGCCGAGGCCGAGTTTCAGGAGCCCTTCGTGCAGGCCGGGCTCAACCCCGCCGAGTGGTACTACTTTGGGGAGTCGGTGCTGGAAGCGGCCTACCAGGGGCAGGGGCTGGGGGTGGCCTTTTTCCGTCACCGGGAGGCCAGGGCTCTACAGTTTGGCTACCGGCAGGTCACTTTTTGCGCCGTCGAACGCCCAGCCAACCACCCCCTCAAACCTGCCAACTACAAACCGCTGGATGCTTTCTGGCAGCGGCGTGGATTTTCCAAGCGTCCAGACCTGGTTTGTCAGTTTTCCTGGCAAGACCTGGGTCAGCCCCAGGCGTCCGCCAAACCGATGGTGTTCTGGGTCAAGGCGCTCTAATACAAAGTGCATAAACCGACAATCGTTTCACAATTGGGTCAGCGAGGAAAACTGCGTTGCAATCGAAAAAATCCGGCCTCCCTTGATGAGAAACGCCTGGATACCCACAAAGTTATCCACAGAAAACAATGGGTTATCCACAGAGTTATCCACAGGCCGCACCTCGGCCCTTTTGAGAAAACCATTAAAACAGTCCTAAAGGGTTTTTAAGCCTTATATGAGTACAAGCTTCACTTGCTACCCCGGCTGAGTTTTAGCATGATAGGCCAAAGGACGCCTATGCAGACTTCGGATGCAGTGCCCAGCGTCAATCCCAGGCGTTTATTGCGCTACGTGGCCGGTTTTCTCAACCGGTGCCCTCACTGGGTTGCCTCGCTAACCTCCGACCAGAGCTATGCCCTGGCCCAGTCGCCCACCGGGGTGCGTTACCTGTTCCACGCAGAAGCCCAGGCCCCCGCCCACCCAGACGCCCTGCAAACTGTACTCACTGCCCAGCAAACCCATCACGCCGGGGGGGTTATCCTCATTGCCCTCAACGGACAATACATCCCGTGGTTTCGGGAGCTTGCCAGAGCCCAGGGGGTTCACCTGTGGACGCTGGAGGAAGTGGATTATCTGATCATGGCCGCCGACCTCGAGTCCAACACCCCTCTGGCCTACCTGGGCCTGGAGGTTGGGCCGCCCAAAACCACCCATGTCCAGGAGCCCGTCCCGGCCCGCCAGGCCACCCAGGGTTTCTGAACGGGTGCTGGTTTGTACAGCTTGCGCTTATCAAGCAGCCCTTGAAGGGCCCAAAGCCTGAGGTAAAGTCCCTGCCAAATGGGGTACCCGGTTCTCGAGGGTATCGGCCATTGAGCGGGCTTGGTATAATACCAAAACTGCCCAAAAGTGACCCAAAAGCGATATTCAAGTCCCACGGACGCGCCCCCTGGGGCGGCAAGTGAGGGGCGCGTTTAGCGCCACTCACGCGCAGAGTTGGTATAAGCTGTGGATATGAGCCAGAAACCAGTCCAGACCGAACACGCTCCCAAAGCCATCGGCCCTTACAGCCAAGCCATCGTGGCAGGCGGCATGGTGTTTTGTTCGGGCCAGATTCCCCTGACCCCGGCGGGCGAACTGGTTGCGGGCGATGTGGAGGCCCAGACCCATCAGGTGATGAAGAACCTGGGGGCGGTGCTCGAGGCCGCCGGTAGCTCCTATGCCAAAGTGGTGCAGACCACCTGCTACCTGGCCGATATGAACGATTTCCCGGTGTTCAACAAGGTTTATGCCGAGTATGTGCGCGAACCCTTCCCGGCCCGCGCCACCGTACAGGTAGCCCGTTTGCCCCGCGATGTGAAGGTAGAGGTGGCCTGCATCGCACTCTTGTAGCCTACCCCTGGCAAGCCATGAAAATTCTTCACCCCACCGATTTTTCCCCAGCTTCGCAGAAAGCCCTGAAGCTGGCGCAGATGCTGCGCGACCTGACCGGGGGCTCGCTCACCATCCTGCATGCGGCCGAACCTCGCTACGCCAGCGCCGCCCACTTTTTCGACACCCAGACCGAAAAAATCTTTGACGAGGCCGAGCAAGCCTGGTCGGTGCTCATGGCCCGGCAGTTGGAGGCCCTGGACGCCAGGGCCCAGACCATCCTCGAGCCGCGCAAACCCATCCCGGTGATCCTCCGCCATGCGGCCCTGCACGACCTGGTGGTAATGGGCACCCACGGCGAGGACAGCCTGACCGACCGGCTGCTGGGCACCACCACCGAGCGGGTGGTGGCCCAGAGCCCCCGTCCGGTGGCAGCCGTACCTGGTGAGGCTGAAATACGGGGACTCACCCACCTGCTGGTGGGGTATGGCCCCACCCCCGGCGCCGAGCGGGCGCTGCGGCTGGCACACCAGATTGCCGAGGCCAGCAGCGGCAAAATTACCGTGCTACACGTGGGGGAAGCCCACGAACTTGAGCAGCTCAACCAGGCCATCCGCACCTGGCCGCTGGCCCTGGAAGGCCGCCTCGAGGCCAAGGTGCTCTCCACCGACCAGTCGCCGGCGGCGGCCTTGCTGGGCTTCGCCCACGAGCACCAGGCCGATGCTTTGTTCGTGGGGCGCAGCCGGGCCGGGGGCTTCTTTGGCTCGGTCACCCGCTGGATTCTGAACCATGCCCAGGTTCCGGTCTTTGTGCAGCCCTGAGCACGATGTAGGCAAAGGCCTGGCTACCGCAATTCCTTGAAGGAGCTCCGATGAAAATTGAACAGCGCCTGGAACAGCTCGGCATTGTGCTACCCGAGGTCAAACCCCCCATGTTTAGCTTTGTGCCCTGGGTGAAAAGCGGCCACCTGGTCTTCATTTCGGGCCAGGTCTCGAGCCTCAAGGGCAAGCTGGGCCGCGAGGTCAGCACCGAGCAGGGCTACCATGCCGCCCGCGAGGTTGCCATTCGCCTGCTGGCGGTGCTGAAGGACGCGGTGGGCGAACTGGACCGGGTCAGCCGGGTGGTCAAGCTACTGGGCATGGTCAACTCCATGCCCGACTTCGAGGAGCAGCCCAGGGTTATCAACGGTGCCTCGGACTTGCTGCTCGAGGTGTTCGGCGAGCGGGGCAAGCACGCCCGCTCGGCGGTGGGCATGGCGCAGTTGCCCTTCAACAGCAGCGTGGAAATCGAGGGGATTTTTGAGGTTATGTAGAGCGCTCTTCACGAAGATAGAGCAACCCGGTGCTTAAGAATCCTTTTTTCTGGATAGAACAGTAGCCGCCTGGAGGGGCGGCCACGTCTGTGAAGAGCACGATAAGAATGGCCGCATGTTCTGAACCGAGGGCTTTGCAGTTCCAAAAAGACGATTTGTCAGAGCATGGCAAAAAACCCGTCGAACCGCGATACACTGACTCCATGAACCTCTACGAGCGTTTTCTGGCCCAGGACATGCGGGCTTTGGCGCGGGCCATCACCTTAGTGGAGTCGGGCTATCCCGAAGGGCAGGCCCTGCTGCGGCAGTTGCGCGGGCGCGGCCACGCCAGGGTGGTGGGCCTCACCGGCAGCCCTGGAGCGGGCAAAAGCACCCTTACCGACCGGCTGATTGAGGAGGCCCGCAAGCGGGACGAGCGTGTGGCGGTGCTGGCCGTAGACCCCAGCAGCCCCTTTACCGGGGGGGCCATTCTGGGCGACCGCATCCGCATGATGCGCCATCATCAGGACAAAAAAGTCTACATTCGTTCCCTGGCCAGCCGGGGGGCTCTGGGGGGGCTGGCGGGCGCTACGGTAGCCACCCTGGCTTTGCTGGAAGCCTTCGGCTTTGACCGCATCTTCGTGGAGACGGTGGGGGTGGGGCAGAGCGAGGTGGATATTGCCCGTGTGGCCGATACGACCGTGCTCATTCTGACCCCTGCTGCGGGCGATGCCGTGCAGGCCTTCAAGGCCGGTGTGATGGAGATTGCCGATGTGTTCGTGGTCAACAAGTTCGACCTGCCCGGCGGGGAGCGCATTGTGCAGGAGCTCAAAACCACCCTCGAGCTCGCCGCCCCGCGCCCCGCAGGCTGGAAGCCGCCCGTCCTGACCGCCATAGCCCCCAAAGCCGAAGGCGTTCCCGAGGTTTTTGAGGCGCTGGAGAAGCATTACCAGCACCTAACCGAGCACCACCTGCTCGAGGCCGACCGGCTCGAGCGGGCCCGCTTCGAAATCGAGAGCGTGATCCAGGAGTGGGGCCGCCGCAAGACCCGCGAAGGCCACGACCTGATTGCCAGGGTAGCCCACGGCGACCTCACCCCCGAGGAAGCCGCCCTACAACTGCTGGGGGTGCGCGAGGGCCTGCGGGCTGGTTAGAGTATTCTTCACATATTTTGAGCTACCCGACTTCAAGAAAACCTTGTCCTGGACAGAACAGGGGCCGCCTATCCAGGCGGCCACGTCAGTGAAGAGCGCTGTATACCAAATCCAGGTGAACCTCTTGCCTTCTCCCCTGGGCGGGAGAAGGTGGCGACACCCCACCAGTATTACTTACGAACAGTGACGGGAACGTGATTGACTACACCTGGGGTGTCGCCGGATGAGGGGGTATAGGAATGCCTCTGAAAGGTAGCTACCAGGGGCAAAGTTGGTTTCAGTCCGCTGCTAGTTGGCGAATAAAGGCCCCTATCTTCCCGGCGCTCTGGCGCAGCACTGCCTCGGGCTGTACCAGCGCAAAACGCACATAGCCCACCCCACCCGGCCCAAAGGCCCGCCCCGGCGAGAGCGCCACGCCGGTCTGGGCGACGAGTTGCTTGGCGAATTGCAGGTCGTCCAGGGCCAGGCCCGCAGGCAGCCGCGCCCAGAGGTACATGCCGGCCTCGGGCAGCGCAACCGCCCAGCCTTGCTCGGCCAGCGCCGCGGTCATCGCGCTGCGCCGCCGGGCCCAGGTCTGGGCATCGGCCTGCAAGCGCGCCTGGGGAATGCCCAGCGCGGCCATACCCATGCGCTGGATGCCCAGGTACGGGTTGAAGTCAATGGGGGCCTTGAGGGCTTCCAGGCTCCCGATGGCTTCGGCGTTGCCCAGGGCAAAACCCAGCCGGAACCCGGCCAGGTGGTAGCTTTTGGAAAAGCTAAAAAGCTCCACCACCCGCTCCCGCCCGCCTGTCAGGGCTAGAGGGGAGGGGGTAGGCGTCAGGGCCTGGTCGAGGTAAGGGTTATCGTGGATGAGCAGCAGGTTGTAGTGCTGGCAGAACCTTAGCGCCTCCACAAAAAAATCCTCGCTGGCCAGGGCGGCGGTGGGGTTGTTGGGGTAGTTGAGCAGCACTGCCTTGGCCCGCCGGGCCACCGCTTCTGGCACCGCCCACAGGTCGGGCAGCAGGTCGGGGCCCAGGGGCATCAGGTGGGCCTCGAGGCCCGCGACTTTGGCCGCCCCAAAATAGGAAGGATAGGCCACATCGCACATCAGCAAAACGTCGCCGGGGTCGGCAATGGCCATCAGCAGGTGGGCCAGCCCCTCCTGGGAGCCCACCAGGCTCAGGGCTTCGCGGCTGGGCTCGAGCTGCACCCCATAGCGACGGAAATACCACTGTGTGGCGGCCTCGAGGAAAGGTAGGGTGCCCGACTTGAGGCAGTAGCCATAGGTGGCGGGGTCGTCAATGGACTGTTTGAGGGCTTGCAAGGCTTCGGGCGGTGGCGGCAGGTCGGAGGCCCCTATCGAGAGGTCTACTACCTCCAGACCCCGGGCGCGGGCCTCGGCCTTGGCGGCGTCCATCTCGAGGAATATCCCTCCCCCTTTGGGCGTGCGACGAGAGCGAAACATACTGGGCTCTACCATACCGCAAGATGGGAACCTGTCGCCGGCGTTCGGTTTTGTGGCCGATGTTTCGCTGCGCTCTATGCTGCATGGGCCAAACCGAGTAGGGTGAAGACATGCAAAAATCGGTTGTTTCCCATGTATCTTCCGCTACACCCCTCTTGCAGTGGCTGGTGGTGCTGGCCATCCTTGCCACCATTGCGGTCAATGCGCTGGCCAACCTTCTGCCCATTGCGGGCCGCCGCACGGGGGAGATTTCCGATGGCTTCTCCAGCTTCTTTACCCCAGTAGGCTATGTGTTCGCCATCTGGGGGGGGTGATTTAAGTTGCGCCCGTATAAGGTCTAGAGATGAATCCAGGCTGTGTTAGAAAATCATGCTCCAGGCGCAATACCCGAATGATTTTCGATCATGCCATTATCCAAACCATAGGCGGGAGGTGCTTACCTCAGCCCCCGAGTTTTGGTTTGGTATGCGCATGTTTGAGTTGTCCATCGCTCGAGGACAGCATTTCTTGCATCATCAACACAGAACGGATTTATACAAGCAGCCTTTCAGTCCTCTATCGCTCGAGGACAGCATTTCTTGTTCGCTACGTCACCAGATCGCGCCAATCCGCTGTCTTTCAGTCCTCTATCGCTCGAGGACAGCATTTCTTGGTATCGGGAGCGCTT
>CALFDH010000025.1 GCA_937950405.1 uncultured Meiothermus sp. | reverse complement strand
GGTGCTGGGGGCCGCGCAGTACAACGGCGAGCCCTCGGTGATCTATAGGAACCGCCTTGAGGCGGCCCTACACCTGTACCGCCAGGGTTATGCACCCCGCATTGCCGTCACCGGGGGCCGTCGCCCCGGCGACCGCTACAGCGAGGGCGAGGTCGGCTGTCGCTATCTACAAGCCAGGGGCATCCCACGTTCGGTACTTTATTGTGAACAAGAAAGCCGCCGCACCTGGGAGAACTTGAGCAACATTGCACCCATCATCGGCAAGTCCAAAGTAATTATCGTAACCGACGAACCGCACCTACCCAGGGCGCTCATTCTGGCCGAACACCTCGGTCTTCAGGCCAGCGGCTTTGCCGTGCGGGGTCAGTTCAAAGAAACCTACTGGCAGCGCGAAAGCTGGCTGGCGGTGTTGGCACGCCTGGGTGTGCGATAGTCAGAAAGTCGAGAGTCGGCTGCAAATGACACAGGGCAAAGACAAACGTAATCGCAGCACATTTACCGTCATTCATACCCTAATTCGGCGCTTTTTTTGAGGTTCCTTTTCGGAAGCATCCAGATTGCAATTGACCCCCTAAGAGAACATTTACTCGAATATCTACACACTCGGCAGCAATGGGTAGGTAGCTCCAAGCCTCCGGCCTGCGACTTTCGACCCGAGACCTGCGACAGCACATCGGCATCAGCGTTTGAACCTGTCCAGTGAAGCCATATAACCTTCCAGCAAAGCCCGGAACTGACCCACAAACAGCTCACGTTCGTTGCGAACCTGCTCGATGTCGTTCTTGATTCGCTTCATCTGCTCGATCAGTTCCTGAAGCGCGGCCTGACGCTCAGACTCGGTCTCCCGTTTGATAAGCTCGGCCTCGCGCTCGGCCTGGGCCTTGATCTCGCGGGCAATGCGCTCAGCGGCCACCACCGCCCGCTTGAGTTCGGCTTCGCCTTCTTTGGACTTGGCCAGTTCGGCCTCGAGCTCACGGATATGGTTGCGAAGGCGCTCGTTTTCCTCAATCAGGGTAGTCTGTGCATCGGCCACCCGGCCCAGGTACTCGCGCACTTCTGCCACCGAATAGCCCCGCAAACCCTGCCGAAACTCCTGATAGCGAATGTCCAGAGGTGTGAGGTCGCCCCGCTCGCTCATCCGAAACTCACCCGTCATGCGTTCATCCACGGCTTTAGACTACTACAGCCAATACAAAAATATCGAAAACAGCGCTCAAAAGCCATTCGGTTGCTCTGGTTTACCTCGCGTTGCTCAAGTGTCGGGTTCGAATATGGCCCGACCTACCCGCACCAGGGTCGCGCCCTCCTCCACTGCAACTTCAAAATCGCCCGACATGCCCATGCTTCGCTCGGGTAGCTGGTACAGGTCGGCCAGCCTCGAGAGCTTTGCAAAAATGGGCCGCACCGCCTCGGGGTCTTCGGTGTAAGGGGCCACGGTCATCAGGCCTTCTATCCGCAACCCCTCCATCGCCCGTATCTGAGCGAGCGCTTGGGGCAGCTCCTCCTCCAATAAGCCGTGCTTCTGAGGCTCTCGGCCCAGGTTAATCTCGAGCAGCACCCGCTGCACCTTGCCGTTTTCCACGGCCTTGCGGGCTACCGTCTCGGCCAGCCGAACCGAGTCAATGGAGTGAATCAGCTCGAATCGCACGGCAAACTTGGCCTTGTTGCGCTGAAGCGGGCCGATGAAGTGCCACTCGGCCACAAGTTCGTCCATTTTGGGCAAAGCCTCCTGAATGCGTGACTCCCCTAGCGGAAACCGGCCATATCGCAGTACCCGTTCCTGAATCTCGGCCACCGGGTGCTCCTTGGTCACGGCCACCAGCCGCACCGTCTGGGGGTCGCGTCCCGCCCGACCACAGGCTTTTTCAATGCGCTCCAGAACTCCGGGAAGGCTCATGCTTCGCTCAGGCTACAGGGCCGCCAGGATGCCCCGCAAAAACTGTCGGAACAGGGCCCCGGTGCGGGCCGCCGTGGCCAGCACCTCCTGCTCGGTGGCGTGGTGGTCGCGCTCAGGCACGGCCATATCGGTAATGGTCGAAAGGCCCAGTACCCGCGCCCCCAGATGCCTTAGGGCAATCACTTCCGGCACGGTGGACATCCCGATGGCATCGGCCCCCAGGGTACGCAGCAGCCTGAGCTCGGCCCGACTGGCAAACTGCGGCCCCGGCCACCAGGCGTATACCCCCTCTCGCAGCTGAAAGTCCTGCGCTCGGGCAACTTTCTGAGCCAAACCGCGCAGCTCCGGGTCGTAGGCATCGAAGGTTACCGGGAAACGCGGCCCCAAACGTTCATCGTTGGGCCCGGTGAGGGGCGAGAGCGGGGCATAGTTGATGTAATCGCTGTGCAGCATCAGCTCCCCGGCGTTCCAGGCCGGGTTGAGCCCCCCCGCCGCCGAGGTGATGAAGAAAGTTTTGGCCCCCAGGAAAAACCCGACCTGCAGGGGGAAGGCGGCTTGCGCAGGGGTATATCCCTCGTAGCAGTGCACGCGGCCCTTGTAGGCCAGTACGTTTTTGCCCCCGAGCCGCCCTAAAATAAGCTTCCCCTCATGCCCCGGCGCGGTGGACTGGGGAAAATTGGGCAGTGCGCTGTAGGGGAAACTGGCCACCACCTCAATCTCGTCGCCCAGGGGCCCCAGGCCCGAACCCAGCACAATGCCCACCTGCGGCACGAAGTCGGTTTCTGAACGAATATGGCTTACCGTCTGCTGAATCTGGTCGTAGGTCGAACTCATAGCCCCAAATCTACCGCAAAACACGCCTGAGGGAATAGTCTGCGCGAGTCTTCGTGTAGAATACCCGTTTCCGTTTTTTCGCACAGGTTTTTGACTATTTGTTTTGGGCTCTCCTTCTAGCGCTCTCCTCAGGCGTGGCCGCCCGTCAAGGTAGCCAGTGTTCTGTCCAGGACAACCAATTCATAATCTCGGAAGGCTCGAGTTTTGTGAAGAGCGCTCTATGCAACAAAACGCCCGAACCGCCTGCATTGACCCGTGAAATCACCGTAAAACGAAGAGCCGGGGCTTTTGAGGACCCCGGTTTGCTTCGTCGTGGACTTGGTGGCTATGGGCGGACTTGAACCGCCGACACCACGATTATGAGTCGTGTGCTCTAACCAGCTGAGCTACATAGCCAGGGGCGCCGCGAGCGGCGCGTAATTTGGTTGCAGGGACAGGATTTGAACCTGTGACCTTCGGGTTATGAGCCCGACGAGCTACCAGACTGCTCCACCCTGCGCCGTTCGGTGGGGTGCAATCCCCAAAACCGCAAACTCAATCTTAGGCGGGAAACTCTGGTGCGTCAAGGTACGGCCCAGGCAGCTTCATCCCAACACCGTAGCTCCCGCCGCTTCGTGAATTCCTGCTTTTTTGTCGTTCAGGAAGCCGCCCTCGAAGCCTCGTTGCAAGGCCACAATCTCGGCCAGGGCAGCTACCGCAATCTCCTCCGGGCTCTCCGCCCCGATGTCCAAGCCAATGGGGTTGCGCAGGCGGGCCATCTGCTCCGGGCTGGGCACGAAGCCCTCGGCCCGCAGGGCCTCCAGGATTTTTTCCAGGCGGTTGCGCGGCCCCAGCATCCCCACATACCGGGCGGGCGACTCCAGGGCAAAGCGCAGGGCCTGACGGTCTATGTCGAGGTGGTGGTTCATCACAACCACGTGCTGACGAGGGGTCAGTTGCACCTTCTGGGCGTATTCGTCGTGGGCGGCCTGGATGGTCTGGCAGCCCTCGAAACCCTGCAATAGCTCGGGGCGGGCATCCACCACCGTCACCCTGAACCCCAGCACCAGGGCCTGATTGGCCATGGGTTTGGCATCGTGGCCCGCCCCAAACAACACCAGTTCGGGAATGGGGCTGCTTACGTCAAAAAACACCTCGGCCTCCTGCACATAGCGGGTGGTGGGACGGGAGGTGCCGCCTTGCATTTGCCGCGCCATCTGCACCACCTGCTCATGCAGCTCTGAGGGGGTAATGTGGCCCTCGAGGGTGCCATCTGACCGGAGCCAGACCCGGCCTTCCCCACCGGCCAGCACCGTCGCCAGTACCGAGGGCTCGGACTCGGTGCTTTGCTGTAGCCACCGGTGGAGCATCCCCTGGGGCTGCACCGGCTCCACCCAGACCTCCACGGTGCCGCCGCACCCGGGCCACCAGGTCTTTTCTTCGTTGTAGTCGAAAATGGTGCGCTCTGGGCGACCCCTGGCCAGAATTTGCATGGCGATCTCGATCATCTCCTGCTCCAGACAACCGCCGGAAATCATGCAGGCAGAGCCGCCATCCTCGCGCACCAGCATCTTGGCGCCCTCACGCCGGTAGGCCGAACCTATCACCCGCACCACCGTGGCCAGGGCAGTCTCTTTGCCCTCGGCCCAGGCGGCCTCGAGGGCTGCTAACAGCAGGGGGGTCTCGTTCGCCATTGGCTGTTCCTCTCCTTTATAACTTACAACTACCAGCCCCTACCGACCCTAACAGCAGCACACATTTATGGGTTTTCCTGGCATCACCAAAAAACCTGGATTCTTGATACTCTCATCTTCCGAGTAATATAGTAAGTACCTAGAGAATCTCAGTTACACGCGCCCACTCGGTTGGTTTGGCTAGGCTGGAATCGTTTTGGGTCGAAAGCTCGAGGTAAGGCCTTGTTCTGTCCGTATCACCCTCCACACCCTGGCATTTTCAAGCCGATATGCATAAAGCATCCTGGCGTGAATCAGACCAGATGCCGGGTTGCCCGCAGCTTGCCTGGGTACTGGGGAGGTGACCAGGGCCCACCCAGAGTAACGGAACCGTCCAAATTTTTAGAAAATCAACCCCACGTATCAAGGAGGAAGCATGGCAGACAAAGTACACATCAAAGTTGTTGTAAACGGGGTCGAGCGTCACAGCGAGGTCGAACCCCGTCTGTTGCTGGTGCACTACCTGCGCGAAACCCTTGGCCTCACCGGCACCCATGTGGGCTGTGACACCAGCCAGTGCGGGGCCTGCACGGTGCATGTGGATGGGCAAGCGGTCAAATCCTGCACGATGTTCGCGGTTCAAGCCGACGGTAGCAGCGTCACCACCATCGAGGGCCTGGGCAGCCCCGGCAGCCTCCACCCGGTACAGGAGGGCTTCTGGGAAATGCACGGCCTGCAGTGCGGTTTTTGCACCCCCGGCATGATTATGGCCACGGTTGACCTGCTGAACAAAAACCCCAACCCCTCCGAGGCCGAAATCCGTCACGCCCTGGAAGGCAACTACTGCCGCTGTACCGGCTACCACAACATCGTGAGAGCCGTACAGTATGCCGCCGACAAGATGGCCGGCAAGGTTGGGGTAGCGGCAGACGATTGATAGGGGTACAGCGACCGGGAATCTGAGCCCAGGTAAAAGCATGTTTTTTACCCTGAACCCTGTGCCCGGCACCCTGAGCCCCTTGAATATTGAAGGGAGAGAACAATGGCCAACAAGTTTTTTGGTAAGGCGATGAAGCGGGTTGAAGACCCCCGTTTCATCACCGGAACCGGCAACTATACCGACGACATGAGCCTGCCGGGCATGGCCGAAGCGGCCATGGTACGCTCGCCCTATGCCCACGCGCACATTAAGAAGATTGATGCCTCTAGAGCCCTCACTTACCCGGGCGTTCTGGCCGTCATCACCGGGCAGGAGATGAAGGACGCAGGCATCAACGGCATCCCTACCGGCTGGCTGCACCCTGGCATCAAGACCCCCCCCCACTACGCCATCACTATTGACAAGGCCCGGCATGTGGGCGACATTGTGGCGGCGGTGATTGCCGAAAGCCGCCAGATTGCCGAGGATGCCGCCCAACTAGTAGAGGTGGATTACGAGCCCCTCCCCGCGGTGGCCCTGGGCAGCGATGCCCTCAAACCCGGCGCGCCCGCCGTCCACGATGACGTGCCCGACAACGTTTGCTTCACCTGGAGCATCGGCGACAAGGCTGCCGTGGATGCAGCTTTTGCCAGCGCTTACAAAACCGTTAAGCTCAACCTGCGCAACAACCGGCTGGTGCCCAACGCCATGGAGCCTCGAGCCAGCTTAGCTCAGTACCTCAAGGCTTCGGACGAGTACACCCTCTGGACCACCAGCCAGAACCCCCACATCCACCGCCTGCTGATTGCCGCCTTTATCATGGGCATCCCCGAACACAAGCTGCGGGTGATTGCCCCGGATGTGGGCGGGGGCTTCGGGTCCAAGATTTACCAGTACCCCGAAGAAATTATCGTTCTGTACGCCGCCAAGAAGCTAAACCGCCCGGTCAAGTGGACCGCGCGGCGCTCGGAGAGCTTCGTGACCGACTCGCACGGGCGCGACCACGAGACCGTGGCCGAGATGGCCGTGGACCAGAACGGCAAAATTACCGCCGTGCGGGTGGACACCATCGCCAACATGGGGGCCTACCTGACCACCTTTGCCCCGGCGGTACCCACCTATCTGTATGGCTGTTTGCTGGCGGGCACCTACACCACCCCGCACATCTACTGCCACGTGACCGCCCCCTTCACCCACACCACGCCGGTAGACGCCTACCGGGGGGCCGGGCGGCCCGAGGCCACCTACCTGCTCGAGCGCCTGGTGGACGTAATGGCCCACGAGCTGGGTATGGATCCGGTGGAGTTCCGCCGCAAGAACCTGATTCCCCCCGATGCCTTCCCCTACCAGACCCCGGTGGCCCTGCAGTACGACTCTGGCAACTACGAGGCCAACCTCGACAAAGCCCTCGAGATGGTGGGCTACCAGGACCTGCGCCGCCAACAGGCCGAGCTGCGCAAGCAGGGCCGCTACATCGGCATTGGGGCCATTACCTTCATCGAGGCCTGCGGGCTGGCCCCCTCGGCCCTGGTAGGTAGCCTGGGTGCGCAGGCCGGGCAGTGGGAAAGCGCCCTGGTACGGGTAATGCCCACCGGCAAGGTGGAAGTGTTTACCGGCACCCACAGCCACGGCCAGGGCCACGAGACGGCCTTTGCCCAGGTGGTGGCCGACGAGCTGCAAATCCCGGTGGAAGACGTGGTACTGGTGCACGGCGACACCGGGCGGATGCCCTACGGCTGGGGCTCGTATGGTTCGCGCTCGGCCCCCACTGGCCTCTCGGCGATTGTGCTGGCCACCCGAAAGATCACCGACAAAGCCAAGAAGATTGCCGCCCACCTGCTCGAGGCCAGCCCGGATGACATCGTGCACGAGGACGGCAAGTTCATGGTCAAGGGGGTGCCCGACAAGGCCAAGACCTTCTTCGATATCGCCCTGATGGCCCACCTGGCCCACAACTACCCCGCCGACCTCGAGCCTGGGTTAGAGGCCACCCACTTCTACGACCCCAAAAACTTCGTTTACCCCTTTGGAACCCACATCGCGGTGGTAGAGGTAGACCCCGATACCGGCAAGGTCAAGCTGCTGCGCTACCTCTCAGTGGACGACTGCGGCCCGGTGATCAATCCGCTCATTGCCGATGGTCAGGTGCACGGGGGCATCGCCCAGGGGCTGGGCCAGGCCCTGCTGGAAGAGGCCGTTTACGACAAAGAAGGCCAGATTCTCTCGGGCAACTTCCTCGAGTACACCCTGCCCCGCGCCGACGACATGGTGCAGATCGAGCACGACCACACCGTCACGCCCTGCCCGCACAACCCCCTGGGCATTAAGGGCATCGGGGAGGCCGGCACCATCGCCTCCACGGCTGCGGTGGCCAACGCGGTAATGGATGCCCTGCGGCCCTTCGGCATCGTGCACCTCGATATGCCCTACACCCCGGAAAAAGTCTGGCGGGCCATCCACGGCAGCCGACTGGCTCAGGCCGCCGACTAATACCGGATTCAAAAAGATAATCACCCAAGCTAAAGACCTTCAGAGGCTATCTTTTTGAATCCTAGAGCACTCCCTTCGGTCGGGTTAGTTCGTCACCATTCGGTAACGAACTAACCGAATCTGGTATAAAGCAAAGCCCTGGCCCAGGGGAGCGCGGCCTTTGCACACGGACGGGTCGTCCTCCCCTGTGGGTAGCGGAGGAGCTGCATGTACACATCTGAGTTCGCTTACAAAAAAGCCAACAGCGTCGCCGAAGCCTTGAGCCTGCTCCAACAGCACCCCGACGCCAAGCTGCTGGCGGGGGGTCACAGCCTGATTCCGACCATGAAGCTGCGCCTGGCCGCACCCTCGGCCCTGATTGATATTTCCAAAGTGGCCGAGCTGCGCGGGGTGCGCAAGGAAAACGACACCCTGGTCATCGGGGCCATGACCACCTACCACGAGCTGGAGACCTCCAACCTGCTGAAGGCCCACTGCCCCCTTTTGCCCCAGGCGGTTTACCTTATTGGCGACCCCATGGTGCGGGCCAAAGGCACCATTGGCGGTTCACTGGCTCATGCCGACCCCGCCGCCGACCTGCCCGCCTCCATGCTGGCGCTGGGGGCCAAAATAAAGGCGCAGGGCCCGAACGGCACCCGGGTCATCGAAGCCGACGACTTCTTTACCGGCATGTTCAGCACCGCCCTGCAAGAGGGCGAAATCCTCACCGAGATTCACATTCCCATCCTTGAGGGGGCCAAGATGGCCTACGCCAAATTCCCGCACCCGGCCAGCCGCTACGCGGTGGTGGGGGTGGCGGTGGTGGTGGATGGGGGCAACGTCCGGGCAGCCGTGACGGGCGCCGGTGAGCACGCCATGCGCCTGGGCAAGCTCGAGCAAGCCCTCTCCGGCCAACCCCTGACCACAGCCAACATTGCGGCTGCCTGCCAGGGGTTGCTCTCGCCCGGTAACCTGAACCACGACCTGGCAGCCTCCAGGGAGTACCGCGCACACCTGGTAGACGTGATGGCCAAACGGGCTTTGATGCAGGCGGCTGGGTTGTAGCTGTCGTACAAAAGGGTAATTGTGAGGGGCTGAGGCAATTAGGCCCCTCACTTTCGTGAAATGATATAAATATGTTTCCCACATCCGTCGAGGAGACTCAACAAGCCCTCGAGGCCCACCACTACATTGCCGATAAAGGCCTTTCGGTTGCGGTTTTTCTGGCCCTCAAGCTGGGGCGTCCACTGCTGCTCGAAGGGGAACCTGGAGTGGGCAAAACCGAAATCGTCAAGGTGCTGGCTCAGATGCTATCCACCCGGCTAATCCGGTTGCAATGCTACGAGGGACTGGATCTCAGCAGCGCAGTCTATGAATGGGACTACGCTCGCCAGATGATGCAGATAAGGCTCCTGGAGGCCAGTGGTGAGCGCGACCAGGAAAAGGTGCGACACGAAGTATTTGGCACGGAATTCCTGCTCAAGCGCCCGCTGCTGCAAGCCCTGGAAACCACCAACGGCAAAGCCCCGGTGCTCCTGATTGACGAGTTAGACCGGGCCGATGAGGAGTTCGAGGCGTTTTTGCTCGAGTTCCTCTCGGACTGGCAGATTTCCGTGCCCGAGGTGGGCACCCTGCGGGCCGAACAGCCTCCGGTGGTGGTCATTACCTCTAACCGTACCCGCGAGATTCACGATGCTCTGAAGCGCCGCTGCATGTACTACTGGATCGACTACCCCAGCTTCGACAAAGAGTACCGCATCGTGCGGGAGAAAGTGCCCGGCATACCGGAAAAACTGGCCCAGCAGGCAGTGGCCTTTGTGCAGGCCCTGCGCCAGCAAGACCTCTACAAAGCGCCTGGCGTAGCCGAAACCCTGGACTGGGCCGCCTCGCTGTTGGCCCTGGGCCAGACCGAACTGCAACCCGAGGTGATCGAGGAAACCCTGGGGGTGCTGCTCAAGTACCAGGACGATGTGGTCAAAGCCAAAAACCAGGCTCGAGACCTGCTGGCCCGTGCTCAGATGCCCACCGCGCTATGACCGCACCCACAGAACAGTTGCTGAGCCATGTGGTGGGCTTTGTGCGTAGCCTGCGTGGAGAAGGTATTGTCGTAACGCCGGGACAAACCGCCACCTTCGCCAGAGCGCTGGGAGAAATTTCCATCTTCGACCCGGTGGCTTTTTTCTACGCCGCCCAGAGCTCGCTGGTCACCCGGCGGGAGGATCAGGCCAAGTTTGCCGAGTTGTTTCGCAAATTCTGGCAAAACCTGGGCCTGGAACGCTTCCCCGGCGAGTTGCTGAGCCAGACCACCCTTCCCCCCAAGAGAGAACAAAAAGCCAAGCCCGGCGAGGTAGGGCGCGAATCCCGTTCCTCGGGCGAATCCAATAGCCAACCATTGCCCATTGTTGACCGAGCGCTCACCTTTTCCGAGACCGAGGTGCTCAAGCAAAAGCGCTTCGACCAGATGACCGAGGAGGAGCTCGAGGCCGCCCGCAAACTTCTGTACAACTTTGTCTGGAACCCGCCCGAGCGCCGCACCCGGCGCATGAAAGCCATCGGCAAGGAGCAACTCGATATCCGTCGAAGCTTTCGCCGTTCGCTCAAACATCAGGGTGAGCTGGTACAGCTAGACTGGCGCACCCACAAGCACAAGCCCCGGCCCATCATCGCGCTGGCCGATGTATCCGGTTCGATGGAACGCTACGCCCGCATGCTGCTGCACTTCCTGCACGCTTTTAGCCTGCAACAGTCCCGCCAGGGGGTACGCCAGATCGAAACCTTTACCTTTGGTACCCGCTTGACCCGCATTACCCGCACCTTCAAGAAGCGCAGCGTGGTTGCGGCATTGGCTGAAGTAGGGCAACAGGTCAAGGATTGGTCGGGCGGCACACGCATCGGGGCCTGTCTGCACACCTTCAACCACACCTGGGCCAAGCGAGTCCTGGGCCGTGGCGCCATTGTGCTGGTCATCTCCGATGGCTGGGATCAGGGCGAACCTGGACTGCTGGCCTTCGAGATGGAGCGATTACAAAAATCCTGTCACCGCCTAATCTGGCTTAACCCGCTCGTCGGCACCCCTGGCTACCAGCCCCTAACCAGGGGTCTGGTCGCTGCCATGCCCTTCATAGACGACTTCTTGCCGGTACACAACCTGAAGAGCCTCGAGCAGCTGGTAGAAGTCCTGGCCACAGTGCAACGGCAGCGGGATAGCATCCACTAAAAATCCACCCCTTGATGCAAGGGGTGGAGCCGAGCTTCAAGCATCAGTAGTTGCTGAAGAGCAGCAGGTTGGGCGAGCGCCGACCCGCACTGCTAACCACGCCAGAAGTGGCGTTGTTGACGATGGCGTTTCGCACCGTGGCAGGGCTTGCATCGGGGTTGCTCTGCAGGAACAGGGCCGCCACCCCAGCCACATGCGGCGTGGCCATAGAGGTTCCGCTAATCGTATTGGTCGAAGTGTCGCTGCTGATCCAGGCCGAGGTGATGGAGGAACCTGGGGCAAACAGATCCAGGCAGCTCCCATAGTTGGAGTACGAGGCCCGGGCATCGCTGGAGGTAGTGGCACCCACCGTAATGCCTGCGGCTACGCGGGCTGGCGAAAACTGGCATGCATCGCGGTTGCTGTTGCCTGCTGCCAGCGCGAAGGTAATCCCGGCATTGATGGCGTTGTTTACGGCGGTGTCGAGGGCGCTCGAGGCTCCCCCACCCAGACTCATGTTAGCCACTGCAGGTTTCTGGGCGTTCTGGCGCACCCAGTCCACGCCAGCAATCACGCCAGAATTGGTGCCCGAGCCACTGCAGTTGAGTACACGCACCGCATACAGGCGCACCCCTTTGGCCACCCCGTACACCGAACCTCCCACCGTGCCGGCCACATGGGTGCCGTGTCCGTTGCAATCGTTACCATTCTGGCCATCGCCAATCGCATCAAAGGCAACCGAAGCCCGGCCACCGAACTCGCTGTGGCTAACCCGGATGCCGGTATCTATGATGTAGGCGTGTACGCCACTACCGGTGTTGGTGTAGCTGTAGGTTCCACTCAGCGGAAGCGCCCGCTGGTCAATGCGATCCAGACCCCAGGTAGCGCCCGACTGGGTTGCGTCAATGCGCATCACCTGATCGGCCTCAATGTAAGCGACCCGCGGATCCTGTCGCAGGGCTGCCAGGTTCTCTGGGGACAGGTTCGCGGCCAACCCCTGCAAAGTAGCGGTATAAACCTGTTGCACATTGGCATCCGCAGCTAGCCCTAAGGACTCCAGTTCCCGTTGCAGGCTGACCCCGCCGCGCAGGCTTGCCCTGAGGCTTTGCAGCAAGGCCAGCACGTTGGCATCCTCTTTGTAAACCACGATGTACTGACCCGCAATCGCATTGGGATTATCAAGGCCCACTACCGGGGCCAGCGTATCGGTGAATGCGCGGTTTCCACAGGCCGCCAGCACCACCACCAGAACAACCCAAACCAAACGAAGATAAAGATGCATCGCTAAGAACCTCCAGCATACGGTTTATTTTGGGTCTGATACCCGCTGCAAGTATAACCAGTTTGCCGGGAGTACACGAGCTTTAGGGAGACTTAACGTTACGCGCCTGAACGACCGCGCTGTTCACAGCCGTGGCCGCCCACGAAAACAAGAAGGGACAAGCAGACGCGCCTCACCGGGGTGAGGCAAGCCTGTCTGCGTTGCGTCTGGGCCCAGACACTTTTTTTAGTCTCCAGGCAGCCACTGTTTTGTCCAGGACAAGGATTCCTTGAAGTCGGAAGGCTTTAACGACCCACAACCCCCCCCACAGAGCCTTTGGCTTTAAGCTTTCGGCCCTGGGTGCAGCCGAGTGTGGGGATTTCGAGCTTGAGTCTTCTGGTGAAGCTGGTATCAGACCTGAAAAACCCCTACCCGCATTTGTTCGCGCAGCGGGTTCAGGGCGCAGACCTCGAGGCTCCGGATCAACCGCTCGCGGGTTTCGTGGGGGAAGATGACCTCATCCACCCAGAGGCGGGCCGCCGCGTAGCGGGGGTCGAGGGTTTCTTCGTAACGACCCTTGATGCGCTCGTAGAGCTCCACCAGGTCTTCTTCGGTGGGTTTGCGCCCCTCCCGCTCGAGCTTGGCCAGCTCGATTTCCATCAGGGTCTTGGCCGCCGCATTACCGCTCATCACAGCATACTTGGCCGAAGGCCAGGCATAAATAAAGCGGGGCGCGTAGGCCTTGCCGGCCATGGCGTAGTTACCCGCCCCAAACGAGCCCCCGGTAATCAGGGTAATCTTGGGCACCACCGAGTTGGAAACCGCATTGACGAGCTTAGCCCCCCGCCGAATGATGCCCTGCTGCTCGGACTCCTTGCCCACCATAAAGCCGGTCACGTCCATCAGGAACAAAAGGGGAATGAAGCGCTGGTTGACCTCCAGGATGAACCGGGCAGCCTTGTCGGCGGCCTCGGCGTAGATGACCCCTCCCACCTCGATTTTTCCGGGTTTCTTGATAACCAGGCGCTGATTGGCCACAATCCCCACCGGGAACCCCCCCAACCGGGCGTAGCCGCAAACCAGGGTCTGGCCGTAGTTGGCTTTGTACTCGTGAAACTCCGAGCCGTCTACCAGCCGGGCAATTACCTCGTTCACATCGTAGGGCCTGGAGCCATCCGGCGAGACCAGCCCGTAGAGGTCTTCGGGCGGGTGAAAAGGCTCCACCTCGGGCCCTCGCTCCAGGGCCCAGGGCGCCAGGTCGGGGCGGGCATACAGCGCAGCCAGCGTGCGAATCCGGGCAATGGCGGAGGCATCGTCGGGTTCGTAGAAGTCCACCGTGCCGGATACTTCGGCGTGCATCCGCGCCCCGCCCAGTTCCTCCGAACCCACATCCTGGCCAATGGCCGCCTTGACCAGGGCGGGGCCTGCCAGGTACAGCCCCGAGCCTTCGGTCATGATCAGGGCGTCGGTCATGAGGGGCAGGTAGGCCCCCCCCGCCACACAGTTGCCCATAATGGCCGAGATTTGTGGAATGCCCATCCCGCTCATGCGGGCGTTCAGGTAGAAGATGCGGCCAAAGTCGTCCTGGTCGGGGAACACTTCATCCTGCAAGGGTAAAAAGACCCCCGCCGAGTCCACCAGGTATACCGTGGGGAGGTGGTTCTCGAGGGCAATGGTCTGGGCCCGAATGACCTTTTTGGCGGTGATGGGGAAAAAGGCCCCCGCCTTCACGGTGGCGTCGTTGGCCACAATCATCCAGTCCCGACCGGCAATTTTGCCAATCGCCGTGACCACACCCCCTCCGGGCGCACCCCCCCAGTCGGTATACATCTGCCAGCCGGCATAACCCAGGATTTCCTCCGGTTCGGTATCCGGGTCTATCAGCGCTGCAATGCGCTCGCGGGCGGTCAGCCGTCCCCTGGCGTGCTGACGCTCCACGGCTTTGGCGCCCCCACCCTGGCGAAGTTGCTCGAGCGAGGTGCGAAAATCGGCCATCAGGCGCACCCAGGCGTCCTTGTTCTGCTTGAAGGGAGAGGATTCCCGCTCCTTGGGGCTGATGTGGCTTTGAATCATGCCAAAAGTCTACCGTTTTTTTGCCGGTAGGTTGTGTTTTCGTCAGATATCAGGAACCTGCTGGAGCGCTTGTTTATCACCAACAACGGCGCTGGACACTTCCCTTAGACTTTCCACATCAGTCCGCGCCGCCTTGCCCAGGCTTGCTTGGTCTTGACAGGGGGAGGCGAATCCAGAAGCGAGCCCCACCCTCCGGGCGATTATCGGCGGCCACGCGGCCTCCGTGGGCTTCTACCAAGGCCTTGACAATCGCCAGTCCGAGGCCGGTGCCGCCGCTCTCGCGGGCCCTCGAGGGCTCTGCCCGATAGAAGCGCTCAAACAGGTGGGGCAGGTGCTCGGGTGCAATGCCCGGCCCGGTGTCGCAAACCTCGAGCCACGCGTTTTCTCCTTCAGAATCCAGTTTTACGATAATCCGCCCCCCCTTTGGGGTGTGGCGCAGGGCATTTTCCAGCAGGTTGAGGAGCACCTGCTTTAGCCGCTCGGGGTCGGCGTGGGTGGACAGGGGCAGGAGGGTGGCTTCCAGTTCAACCCCAGCCGCCTCGGCCCGGGGTTGAAAGTTGGTCAGCACATCTTCAACCAGGCGATCCAGCGCAATCAACCGGGGCCGTAACACCAGCTGGCCGGTGTCGGAAAGTGAAAGGGTACGCAAGTCCTGCACCAGCCGGGTCAGCAAGTCTACCTCGCCTACCAGGCGGCGCAGGTTCTCGGAAGAGGCCTCCAGCAAGCCGTCGGACATGGACTCGAGGTCGCCCTTCAGGATGGTCAGGGGGGTACGTAGCTCGTGGGCGATATCGGCAATCATCTGCCGCTCACGCTCCTCTTTGGCCGTCAGCTCGGCGGCCACATCGTTGAACGCCCGGCCCAACTCGGCCAGCTCGTCGCTGCCCGGTATGTTCACCCGCACGCCACGCTCCCCGCGACCGAAGCGCCGGGTAGCCTGGGTCAGGGTCTGCACCGGCTGTACCAGACGAAAGGCCAGGTAGGTTCCCACGCCCAGGGCCACCACCAGGGCCAGCAGGCTGGAGCGCCAGCTCGAAGCCTGCAACTGCGCCAGCAGAATCTGCCGTCCACGGCCCGGCGTCCCCCCTGATAGTGTCTCCCCACTACGAGCGGGCTCGTTGCCGGCCACGAAGTTTTGAAAGTGGCGGCGGGCCTCCTGGTAGCCCAGCCAACCGGTAAGTCCTGCAGCGAAAACGGCCACCAGGGCAAAGGCCAGGGCCAGCCGAACCACCAGCTTCATGGCAATCTCCCCCTAGTCAGCGTTGGAGCCCATTCCACTCAAGCGATAGCCCACCCCACGCACGGTCTCGAGTTGCTCGCCGCAGGCGCCCAGACGTTCCCGCAGGTTCTTGATGTGTACATTGATGGTGCGTTCATCGGCTCCGGAGTCGCCGAGCGCGTCCATAATCTCGTTACGGGTAAAGGCCTTGCCGGGGTGTGCGGCCAGAGCGGCCAGCAGGCGCAGTTGCGTGGGGGTAAGGCTCAAGGGTTCTCCCCGGCAGCGGGCCTGGAAAGCCTCGAGGTCAATCTCTAACCCCCCCACCTGGTAGTGCTGGGGGGCCCTGACCTGGCCCTTGCTGCGGCGCAGCACCGCCTTGACCCGCGCTACCACCTCCCGGGGGTTGAAGGGCTTGACGATATAGTCGTCGGCGCCAAGTTCCAGGCCCAGGAGCCGATCCACGTCCTCGGCCCTGGCAGTAACCATCAGGATGGGTACTTCCGACTCACGGCGGATGCGCTTGGTTACCTCCAGGCCGTCGAGCTCGGGAATCATGAGGTCCATCAGGATCAGGTCGGGCTGGGCCGCCCGCCAGAACTCGAGGGCGCGTTTACCGTTTGTCGCCCGCTCGGTACGAAAACCTTCGGCCCGCAGATACCGCTCGAGGACATCAGCGATGCGGGCCTCATCCTCCACTATCAGCACCAGTTCTCCAGCCATAGTCCCCCTCATGGTAAGGCCCTCTTCAAAGGGCAGAAGCCCCCTCATGGGGGCCTCCGCTCGAGGTGGACATTAACCTAACGCCATCTGGGGCCTGGCTGCGAGCCGCCCGCCGGGTTGCCGCCCATGCGCCCGGGGCCCATGCCACCCCACCGGCCCTGCACGGGTTGGTTCTGGAAATTGGGGCCACCCAGCCCACGCCCGTTCACCTGGGCCCTCATCTGGGTTTCAACCTGGACTTGAACCTCTTGCATCTGGGCCGGGGTCAGGCTTCCACCCTGCTGGGCCGCCGCTTTGAAGAAGTTGAGGTGCGCGACCAGCGAGGCCCGCTTGAGGTTCTCGAACACCCGGGTCAGGTCGGGGTAGTTTTGCACCGCCGCCAGCAGCTTGTCGTACATGGCGGCATTGTCCAATTCAGTCTGGACTTCCTGCTCGGCAATGCTCACCAGGTTAGCCGGAAGGGTGATCTTGCCCAGGTAGGGGTTGGTGGTGGGATAGGCCACGCCGTATTTGTCCAGTTGCCGCTGCAGGGCCTGGATGTGCTGGGCCTCGGAGGCGCGGATGCTCACATAGGGCTCGAGGGCCCCGTACTGCTGAATCACCGCGTCGTAGGTGGCATAGGCCGCATACTCCCCTACCGGCCCGACGAGGGCCTCCAGCAGCGCCTCCTGGGCCTGGTCGCTCAGGGTCGAGGTGGGGGAAACAGGGTTCGTATATCCAAACCTCGGCTGGGCCAGACCCAGGGCCAACGCACCGACTAACATCACGCCTAGCAAGATTTTTTTGGTCATGTTGCCCATCTCCTTTCCTTACGGTCTATAGCCTAGGTGCAAATAGGTTTAGCGCGGGCAAAGGCTCAGTGAATTTTTGATATAGCAGTGGTTCCAAAGATCAAGGCTGCTCGACTTGGCCCAGCTCTACAGCAAATACGTACTCCCTCAGGCAACCGGGCTTCGCTTGTCCAGGCCGACTCCACAGCCGGGGTTCTCTCGCGTTTCCCACATTTACGCTGCACGCGGTGCAGCGTAAATTACCCCACACGCCATAGCTTCCAAAGGATGCTGTGTGGGGTATTCGTGGGAACCGCTCTCACATCAAACAAAACCCCTCCGCGAGGGAGGGGAAGCTGCGGGTCAAGATAAGTCAACACCTGGATTGAAGCCACCTCACTCCGGCGTGGCAAGGGGTTGCCCCAAAATGATGGCGGCCAGCTCGCTGGGCAGTTTGCCACTGCGTCCCGAGAGCGCCAGCAGGCTTTCATCGGCCTTGGCGTTGATGCCGAGGTCAGTCAGCCGCTTCAGGGCCGTCTGCAAATCAACTTTGTTCTCTTCGGCCCAGGACTGCACGGTGTACTTGCCGAAGCCACGTTTGGTGGTAACTTCGTCAGGAAGGGCGGGCTCTGCAGGCCTACTGGAGTTGGTCGGTTGTGCTGCAGGCGTGGTGGCGGTTTCCGGGTGGAGGGTGGTTTCTTCAGGGATGAAATACCCAGTGGCCCGACCCCGGTTCTCCCAGAAGCTGGTCATGCTCTCGCCCAGGGCCATGACCTGACTAACCGGCGGCCAGTTATAGAGCGAACCCAGGGTAAAAAACACCACCAGCGCAAGGGCTGCCAGCAGTTCGCGCTTGAAAGCAAAGGCTTTGGTGGCGCGGTTCTTGAGGTAGGAGAGAATGGGCCTCCAGTTAAGAAAGATGTGCGTTGCCAGGATGGGAATCCAAAGCAGTCCGAACACGGTATGAAGGGCTTCCCATTGGGTCTTGGTGAGCCAGACCAGCTTCCAGCTCATGGTCTCTGCTACTCGTCCCGAAGGGGCCAGATAAAGTGCCACCCCTGAAGCGACCTCGAGCAGCACCGAACCAATAAGGAACAAAGAGATGAAGTTGCGGATGTAGAACTTTTCTTTCCGCGCTTTAGGAGTTTGGATTGCCTTTGTCATCTTGACCACCTCGAGACTTAGTGTGCCGCCTGGATGGTTAACCCTGGGCAAAGTATTTGTAAACATTTGATATAGCTGAGAGCCGGCGCGAAATCGCTTGTTAGCAATTTGTTACCCGCCTCCGGCAAGCTGTGTCTTGGAGGAAATGAGTATGAAAAATCTCAAGCGTCTTTCTTTACTGGTCGGCTCTCTTCTAGCATTGGCAGCGTTGGCCTGGGCT
>CALFDH010000024.1 GCA_937950405.1 uncultured Meiothermus sp. | reverse complement strand
AGCCCAGTTACAAGGAGGCCACGGGTCATCGAATACCAACTCTGCGCGTGAGGGGCGCGTTTAGCGCCCCTCACTTGCCGCGCCAGGGGGCGCGTCCGAAGGACTTGGATATCGCTTTTGGGGCACTTCTCAGCAGATTTGGTATAACCATTCAGGAGGGGCCTGCCCATGCCTAACGGCGCCCTGGCATTGTTGCGAAGCCTGGGGGGGCACATGACCCCTGCGCTGGGCAAGATTGCCCGCTATGTGCAGGACAACCCCGAAAAACTGCTCTACCAGACCGTAATGGAGGTAGCCGAGGCCTCCGGTTCCTCCGAGGCCAGCGTGATTCGCTTCTGCCGCGACTTGGGCTTCAGTGGATTCCAGGAGTTCAAGCTGGCCCTGGCCTCCGACCTGGCCGCGAGCCCGGTGGGATTGGGGCCGCAGGACAACCCCAAGACCCCCCAAGAGGCCCTCGAGTACGTTACCCATCACGCCAAACAGGCCCTCGAGGACACCTACCGTCTGATCGACCTGAAGCGGGTCAACAAGGCGGTAGACCTGATTTTGCAGGCCCAGCGCATAGACATCTACGGCGTGGGCGCTTCGGGCGTGACGGCCCAGGACTTCGCCTACAAGTTTATGCGCCTTGGTTACGCTACACTGGCCTACCCAGACCCCCATATGGCCGCCATGGCGGCAGCCACCCTGGACAAAAAAGGCCTGGCGATAGGCATTACTCGTTCGGGAACGACCATCGATACGGTGAAAGCCCTGGAAATTGCCCGGCGCTCCGGGGCGCCGATCATTGCCATCACCCAGCGGACCAAAAGCCCCGTAGCCCGTTTTGCCGATGTGGTGCTGGTTACTTCGGTGGCCGAAAGCCCCCTGACCGGGGGTTCGGTAACGGCCAAGATGGGACAGATGCTGGTGCTGGACCTGCTCTACACCCTGGTAGCCCTGCGCCGCAAGCAGGCTGCCGACTTCATCGCCCGTACCGCCGCCGCCGTGGCCGACCGGAACTACTGAAGCATGGGCGGCATCCCTTGGGCTACCTCAGGCCTGGCCTGATAGCAAACGCAGGAGGAGAGAATATGTTCAAGCGTTGGATAGCAGCAGCGGCCCTGGCGCTCGGCCTGAGCGCTTTGGCCCAGACCCAGATCGAGTTCTGGACCTACTACCTGAGCCCGAACTTCGACAACTACATCAAGAGCACCATTGCCGATTTCGAGAAGGAAAACCCCAACATCAAGGTACGCTGGGTAGACAAACAGGACACTATGGAGCGCGACCTGACCGCTGCGGTGGCTTTGGGCAAGGCTCCCGATGTGGTGAACCTCTGGCAAGACTCTACCTTTGCTGCCGCCCAGAACAAGATTCTGACCCCCATCACCCAACTGGTGAACCGGAATGTATTGAACCAGCTCTACTACCCCAACGCGCTGGACATGTTTGTAACCGAGGGGCAGGTCTATGGGCTGCCCTGGTATGGCTGGCTGGATCAGGGCGTCATGATGTACAACCCCGACCTGCTGCAAAAAGCGGGTGTGGATGTTCGCAGCATCCGCAACACCGATGACCTGCTGGCGGTTTCGGCTCGTATCAAGCAAGCCACCGGGGCTTATGGCTGGCTCCCCCCGGTCAAAGACCCCAACGGGGCCAGCTTCCTGGGCCGCTTCTTCCTGGAAGGGCTGCCAGTTTACGATAGAGACGGCAAAGCCGCTTTCAACTCGCCCGCCCACGTAGCCCTGTTGCAGAAGTACGTGGATGCCATGAAGAACGACATCATCCCGCAAGAACTCCTGCGCAAGGAGGCTTTCCAGCTTTCCAACGAGCTTTACAGCCAGGGCAAGGCGGCCATTGTGGTAGGGGCTCCCACCACCCTCAACCGCGTCAAGGAGGCCAACCCCGACTTGTACGCCAAAACCCGCATCGCCTCTGCGCCGCTGGGCAAGGCCGGCATTCAGACCGGCGGGGCCATGAGCCTGGTGGTTCCCCGCGCTTCCAAAAACCAGAGCGCAGCCATCCGCTTTGCTCTCTTCGTAACCAACCGCACCAACCAGGTCAAGTTTGCCAATGTGGTGCCCATTGTCTCGACGGCGGCAGGCTCGGAGAACGACCCCGGCCTGAAGGCCAAGAGTAACGACCCGCTCGAGATCGGCAAGGGCATGAACTCCGCCTCGGGCCGCCTGATTAACCCCGGCTTCAAGCCCCCCAAGAACACCGACGACATCTACAAGAACTTCAACGACAACATTGAGGCGGCCTTCCTGGGGCGCAAGACGGCCAAGCAGGCCCTCGACGATGCCGTAGCCTTCTGGAACGCCAACGCCAAATGAGCCAATAATCCATAGCTGATAGCTGATTGCCAGCGGATTTTTTTAGCCACAGGCTATCAGCTATCAGCCACGAGCGCTATATGATACCGGATTCAAAAAGATACTTTACAAAACCAAAAGCCCCAGGGGCTATCTTTTTGAATCCTAGAGCACTCCCTTCGGTCGGGTTAGCTCGCCGCCGTTCGGCGACGAACTAACCGAATCTGGTATGAAACGACAGGCCCTGACCACCACCCTCATTGCCTATGCCTTTCTGGCACCGGCCCTGGTGCTTTTGGGGTTGTTCACCTTTTATCCGGTGCTGTACGGCTCCTACCTGGGCTTTACCGACTACACTGTGGCCGATTTGGCTTCGGGGGAGGGACCTAGATGGGTGGGCCTCAAGAACCTCCAGTTTGTGCTGGGGGACTCTTTGTTCCAGACGGGCATCCTCAACTCGTTGAAATACCTGCTGGTGGTGCCCCTATTGCAAATTGCTTCGCTGGCGGTGGCGGTGCTGGTTAATCAGAAACTTCCCCTGATGGCCTTTTTTCGGGTGGGCTACTACATCCCGGTGGTGACCTCCATCTCGCTGGCGGCGGTGATGTGGGAGTGGATTTTTCAGAAAGAGGGTTTTCTAAACTGGTCTTTGCAGCTTTTGAACTTGATTAATTCCGAGGGGCGCTTCAACTGGCTGCTCAACGAACACACCGCCCTTTGGGCCATCATGCTGGTGACCTTCTGGCGGGGCTTTGGCTACTACATGGTGCTGTACCTGGCGGGGTTGCAGAGCATTCCGGCGGAGCTCGAGGAGGCCGCTACCCTGGACGGGGCTTCGGCCTGGCAGCGCTTCTGGCTGATTATCGTGCCGCTGATGCGCCCGACCCTGCTTCTGTGCAGCTTGCTCTCCACGATTGCGGCCATCCGGGTCCTCGAGGAAATCATCGTTTTCACCGGCGGCAGCGGGGGGCCGCTCAACAGTACCTATACGGCCTTGCTCTACGTGTACAACAAGAGCTGGGGCAACATGCTCAACGCCAACTTTGGCGTGGCCGGGGCTGCCGGGCTGCTGATTGCGCTGGTGGGGTTCGCTTTGAGCTACCTCAACTTCCGGCTGACCCGCGAGGAAAGGAGCGAGCGATGAGTCCGGCAAAGACCCAGGAAGCCGCCCGTTTGCGGGCAAAAGCCAACCTGCGCAAGGGCCTGCGCATCACACTGAGTTACGCGCTGATGCTCGTGATTCTGGGCTTTGCTATCTTCCCCTTCCTCTGGACGTTGGCCATATCCATCACCGATAAACAGGCCAGCGGCATCAGCATCTACGACTTTCCCAGAAGCCTGTTCCCGCCAGCGATCACGCTGGGCAATTTTTTCGAGGTGATTGACAAGCTCAACCTGGGGAAGTATTTCCTCAACTCGGTATTCATCACCGCCCTGACCGTGGTCGGAACCCTGGTGGTCTCGGCGCTGGCGGCCTATCCGCTGGCCCGACTGCAATTTCCGGGCAAGGCCCTCATCTTTGGCGCCATCGTGGCTACGCTGGTCTTGCCCACCGAGATTGCCTTTATCGTCAACGTCATTACGCTGCGGGACCTGGGGCTGCTAGGCTCGTATGCCGGGGTGGTGCTGCCCATCATTGCCACCGCCTTTGGCATTTTTCTGATGCGTCAGGCCTACCTGGCCATTCCCGGTACGCTGATGGAGGCCGCCCGCATAGACGGAGCCACCGAGCTCCAGATTTTGTGGCGGGTGATGATCCCCCTCTCGATGCCCTCGCTCACCGCACTGGGCATCTTTACCCTGGTGGGCACCTGGAACGCCTTCTTCTGGCCCTCGGTGGCCCTACTGACCAACGACGATCTGTTGCCCATGTCGGTGGCCATCCTGAAGCTCAAGGGTCAGTTCAACAACGATGTGTTCAACGTGGCGGCTGGGGCCATGATCATGATGATTCCGGTGCTGGTGGTCTTCTTCCTGGCCCAGCGCTTCTTCATGCGGGGGCTCGAGGGGGCCGTGAAGGGCTAGGTCAAATTTGGCCGATAGCGGTTGGCCAATTTCCAGGTGGGTTCGGGTAGATTGGGTTGTAGAGTGGCGTCCGACCTATGAAGCGCGTTCTGTTGCTACCTGCCGATACCAGACCCGTGACCCTCGAGCTGCCCCACCAACTGGCGCAAGTGGCCGGGCTGGAGATGCGTTCACCCCCATTGGAAATTCTGAACAAGACGAACCAACCGGGCAACACGGCCGCCCTGGCGGAGTGGTTGCGGCGCGAGGCCCCCGCTGCCGATGCCGCCATCGTGACCCTGGAGACCCTTGTCCTGGGCGGCATGATTCCGGCCCGGCGGGTTTCGGATTCCCTGGAAGAGGTGTTGCCGAGGCTTCAGGTGCTGCGCGAAATCAAGCAGCGAAGCCCGCACCTGCGCATCCTGGCCCACGGTGTGATTGTGCGGGTAGCCCACGACAACGACCCCCTGGAGGAAAAACCCTACTACGGCGAATGGGGCCCCCTCTTACGCAAGTACTCGGAGTGGACGGATCGCCTGGAGCGCAAAGAGGCTGCCGGACAGGAACCCGGCGATGCCCCGATGGAGCTCGATCGGGCCCGGCTGCACCTGCCCAAAGAGGTTTTGCAGGACTGGCTGACCACCCGTGAGCGCAACCATGCCCTACATCTTGCAGCCATTGACCTGCTCAACGAGGGGGTGCTGGAGTACCTGGCCCTGACCCTCGATGACACCACCCCCTACGGCCTGGCGGCCCGAGACCGCCGGAGGCTCGAGGCCCGCCTGGACGAACTGGGTCTGTGGGGCGAGGCCGATATCTACCCCGGGGCCGATGAGGCTGCCTGTACGCTGCTGGCCAGGGCCCTGCTCAACCATGCCGGGCGCAAAACCAAGGTACTGGTGCGGTATCCTTCGGTGCTGGCCGAACAAGCCGAGATGCTCTACGAAGACCGTCCTTTGGGCGAACTGGTCAAGGCGCACCTGCGGGCTGCCGGTTGCGTGGCCGTGCAGTTCACCGAGGAGGCCGATCTGATTCTGGCCGTGAATGCCCCGGCTACCCGCCAGGCCCAGCGCCAGCCCGACTACGAAACGGTAGACACCGCCGAGCGCTACCTGCCCGAGCTAATAGACCGGTTGGTGAGCGACCAGGCCGCCGGTCGAATGGTCACGGTGGCCGACGTGGCCTATGCCAACGGCGCTGAAAACCGCTTTGTGCAGCTACTGCTCCAGTCGGTCAACCTGCCGGGGCTGGGGGGCTTTGCAGGCTGGAACACCGCCGGCAATAGCCTGGGCAATGCCATTGCGGCGGGGGTGTGCGCCCTGTTTGGCGACGACCCGGTCTCGCTGGCCGAGGCCAACTTTTCTCGCCTGATAGATGACTGGCTGTATCAGAGCCGGGTACGCTTGGAAGTGCACAACAAACTGACTGAAGAGCTGGGCAAGCCCCCCAGCCCCTTCGATCTGGGCGACCTCCAATGGGGGGCTGAACTCGCCATTGACCAACGCCTCACCCCGCTGGCCTATGGTCTTTGGCAGCAGTTTTTCGCCCCCAGCTTGCCAGGGGTCAAACTGGACTGGGGGCGTCCCAGGCTGGCCTGGCCGCGCCTATTTACCGGGGTGTTTCCCCTGCGCCTGGTGCGGGAGGAAGCCTGATGCAGACCCAGGAGCGCCTCCGGGTTCGCTGGCAGGAGTTGTCGGCCTGGCAAGACCTGGAAACCCGGCCCTTATCGGGGGAGTTCCAAGCCGCCGGTGGCCCTAGGGTGCCCATCCAAGCAGGCGACCTTTGGCCGGATCGCAGCTTTCCGGTGCGATTCTTCTTCGAGGCCAGAGTGCCGCCCGCTTGGGCCGGAAAGCCGGTCTGGTTGCGGCTGAAGCCCGGTGGAGAGGGTCTTTTGTTCGTCAATGGCAAGCCTGCGGGCGGGCTCAACCCCTACCACACCGAGTACCCCCTGCTGGCGCAGGCCCAGGGGGGAGAGGTGGTGCGGCTCGAGGTCGAGGCCGTGCCCAGAGGGCTGTTTGGCAGCCCAGTTGCCGAGCCCAAGCTCGAGGAAGCCACGCTTCTGGTGCCCGACTCCCAGGTGCGGGCGCTTTGTGCGGAACTCTGGTCGGTGCTGGAGGCAGTACCCCAGGTAGAGACCGACCTGGCGGCGCTTTTGTTGGATGCGCTGAGCGAGACCTTTGCCCGCATCCGCCTGCCGCGAGGCCCGGCCCAGGGCTACCTGAACCAGCTCGAGCGTTCCGCCTGGGCAGGGGAGACCGCCAAGCTATGGGAGGAGTGGCGCTTTGAGGGCCCGGGCCTGCCCCTGGAGGCCGAACACCGGCAGAGCCTGGAGCAGGCCCGCCTCTTTCTCCGGCAGGCCATTAAACACATCCGCTCGCGCTACCCCTCGGTGGGGCGGCTCGTGCTCTCGGGCCATGCCCACATAGACCTGGCCTGGCTCTGGCCCATAGCGGAGACCCGGCGCAAGGTTCGCCGCACCTTTGCTACCGTGCTGCACCTGATGGAGCGCTACCCCGAGCTGTGCTTCAACCAGTCCAGTGCCCAGGCCTATGCCTGGCTCGAGGCCGACGACCCGGCCCTCTTTGCCCAGGTCAAAGCGCGGGTGCAGGAGGGGCGCTGGGAGCTGGTTGGGGGCATGTGGGTCGAGCCCGACGGCAACCTGCTCTCGGGGGAGTCCTGGGTGCGGCAGATGCTTTACGGGCAGCGGTACTTTGAACAGAAGTTTGGCCAGCGGGCGCGGGTGGCCTGGCTGCCCGACACCTTTGGTTTTGCCGCCAACCTGCCCCAGCTTTTGCAGCAGGGGGGGCTGCCCTACTTTTTCACCACCAAGCTGAACTGGAACGAGACCAACCCCTTCCCCTACGACCTCTGGCAGTGGGAGGGGCTGGACGGCTCGAGGGTGCTGGCTCACGCTTTCTGGAACCCTAACGAAAGCTACAACGGACGCCTGGAAGCCCTTGATTTGGCGGGCACCTGGAAAAATTTCAGGGGCAAGCGCCACCACGACACCTCGTTGCTGACCTTTGGCTACGGCGATGGCGGGGGCGGCCCCAGCGCCCCGATGATGGAGCGCTTTGAACACTACCGCGAGTTTCCCGGCCTGCCCCGGCTGGAGATGGGCCGGGTAGAGGATTTCTACCAGGGGCTGGAGGCGGCGGCCTCGAGTTTGCCGGTCTGGTGCGGCGAACTCTACCTGGAACTCCACCGTGCCACCTACACCACCCAGGCCCGGCTCAAAGAGCTCGGTGGGCGGCTCGAGCAGGCGCTGCGGGAGGCGGAGATGGCCTGGTCGTGGGTCACGCTCAAACGCCTCGACCCCCGCCTGACCCTGGACGAGCCCCGCTACCCTGCCCAAGACCTGGAGGCTTTCTGGAAGGTCTTGCTGCTCAACCAGTTTCACGACATCCTGCCCGGCTCTGCTATTCACACCGTGCCCCAGGAAGCCACCGAAAGCCTCCAGGCGGCCCTGATTCAAGCTGAGGAATTGCGCCAGGAAGCCCTGGGTCTGCTTTCTGCCGAGGTGCGCAAGGTGCATCCTGAGGCCCTAGCCCATCTGGTGGTGTGGAACCTTAGCACTGCCCCACGCTCCTTGCGGCTCAAGATAGAGCGCCCTACCGAGCAGTTTTTCCGCCTGCTTGCGGCTACCGGCGACGAGGTGCCCTATCAGGAAGCCGGCTCCCACATCCTGGTTGCCGCTGACCAGATCGTGCCCGCACTGGGCTACCTGGCCCTGGCCGTGGTGGGCCACCTGGATACCCGCCGAACCCCAAATGTGCGGGTGAACGGACAGGGGCGTGTGCTGGAAAACCAGCACCTGCGCCTGGAAGTAGCCCCCGATGGCACCCTGGCCCGCCTCTATGACAAAGACCACCGGCGCGAGGTGCTGGCCGGGCGCGGCAACCAGCTCTGGGCTTACACCGATGTGCCGCGCTACTGGGAAGCCTGGGACCTGGATGCGTCGTACAGACGGGAGGGCCAGGAGATTACGGCCATCCAGGTCAAGCTCATCGAAGCGGGTCCTTTACGGGCGGGCATCTGGGTAGAGCGCAAGTGGGGGGCCTCGAGCCTCGAGCAAACCTACTGGCTCTGGGGGGGTTCCCGCCGCCTGGAAATCGAAACCCGGGTGCGCTGGCAGGAACGCCGCACCTTGTTGAGGGCCTTGTTTCCCCTGAACGTGCGTACCCACGAAGCCTGGTTCGATACCGCTTTTGGGGCGCTTGCACGGCCCAACCACGCCAACACCGCCTGGGACGCGGCCCGTTTTGAGGTGCCGGCTTTGCGCTGGGCCGACCTCAGCGAGGCGGGCTACGGGGTCAGTCTGCTGGGAGGGTACAAGCACGGCTATAGCGCACACGAAAACGTGCTGGGTCTCTCGCTCTTGCGCGGCCCCCTCTGGCCCGACCCCCTAGCCGATGTGGGCGAGCACACCTTCACCTATGCCCTCTATCCACACCCAGGGGACTGGCGGGTGGCTACGGTGGACGAGGCCGAAGACTTTGTTGCACCTTTACTGCCACTGGCCCAACCTGTGCATGCAGGCGGGCAACCTTCTAGTCGGCAGTTTTTGCGCTTGTCCCAAAGCAGCCTGCGGATGGTGGCGCTCAAGCGGGCTGAGGAGGGCTTTGGTTATATCCTGCGTCTCTACGAGGCCCACGGCGGGCGTGGGGTTGCCGAGCTCGACCTCAGTTCCCTGGGCATTCGCAAGGTGAGCCGGGTCAATCTGTTGGAAGACGTTGGGGAGGGCCTTCCACTACAAAACGGCCTTCTGAATCTGGCCTATACGCCCTATCAAGTGATTAGCCTGAAACTGGAGTTATAGATGACTCGACTGGTGGGAACCCTTGTCACCCCCGATCTGACCTTCTGGGGCCAGGTAGAGTTCGATGAACGTATAAAGGCCATTGCCCCACTCACTTCTACCGAGGGCGTTCCCCTGCGCTACATCCTGCCAGGGTTTGTAGACTTGCACATACACGGGGGGGGTGGGGCCGACTGCATGGAAGGGGAGACGGCGGTGCGGCAGATGGCCCGTTTCCATGCCCAGCATGGCACCACCGCCCTGCTTGCTACCACTGTCACGGCGCCCCTGCCCGACCTCGAGAGCGCCCTGCGCGGCATTGCCGCAGTGATGGAGAACCCCGGCCCTGGCGAGGCACGGGTGCTGGGGGTGCACCTGGAAGGCCCCTTCATCAGCCCGCAAAAACTGGGCGCCCAGCCGCCCTACACTTTGCTGCCAAGCCTGGAAACCATGCGCCACTTGCTCACCCTGGCCCCCATCCGGGTGGTCACCCTGGCCCCCGAACTGCCAGGGGCGCTCGAGCTGATCGCTTTCCTCCAGGCAGAGGGGGTGCGGGTGCAGCAAGGCCATACGGAAGCCACCTATGCCCAGTCGCTGGCGGGTTTCGAGGCCGGAGCACAGGGCTTTACCCACTTCTACAACGCCATGACCCCCCTGCACCACCGCGAGCCGGGGGTGGTGGGGCTGGGCCTCGAGCGGGCCGAATGGGCCGAAGTCATTCCCGATGGGCTGCACGTCCACCCGGCGGCGGTTCGGGTTGCCTGGAAGACCATTCCCCACACCTACGCGGTGACCGATGCAGTCGCGGCAGCCGGGATGCCCGAGGGGGCGTATCGTCTAGGGCGGCACCGGGTCTACAAAAAGGGCGAGGGGGTCTTCCTGGCCGATGGTACCCTGGCCGGGAGCGCCCTCACGATGGACCAGGCCGCCCGGAACCTGAGCCGCTGGGGCTATGCCTTGCACGACATCCTTCAGATGACCTCGGGGCACGCTGCGCTGTACATCGGCCTGGAGAGCGGCCTGGAAGTGGGGTTGCCCGCCGATCTGGTGGTGCTGGGAGAGGATTTCACGCTCGAGGAAGTCTATATTGGAGGCCAAAAGGTGAGGGTGCCCGCATGAAAGCAGCCGAAACCAAAATGTTCAAGGAAGCCCACCAGGCCCCTCAGGTGGTGGAGCAAGCCCTGCGCGAAAACAAGAGCGAGATGGAGCTGCTGGGTACTTTTTTGCGTCGCCACACCCCCCCTTTTGTGCTCACGGTGGCCCGTGGTAGCTCCGATCATGCCGCACTGTATGGCAAGTACCTGATCGAGAGCCTTCTGGGGCTGGTCTGCTCCTCGGCCATTCCCTCGATACACACCGTTTATGGGCAGCACCTGGCCCTGCACCGGGCCCTGGTCATCGCAATTTCGCAGTCGGGTCAGAGCCCCGATCTGATCGAGGTGACCCGCCAGGCCCGCCGCGACGGGGCCCTCACCCTGGCCCTGGTCAACCAGGACCGCTCGCCCCTGGCCCAGACCGCCGAGGTGGTGTTGCCCCTGTGGGCCGGGGCCGAAGAGGCTGTGGCGGCTACCAAAAGCTACCTGGCCACCCTGGCCTCGCTGGCCCAGCTGGTGGCGGCTTGGGCCGAGGATAAGCCCCTCAAGGAGGCCCTGGCCATGCTGCCCGAGGCCCTGTACAAGGCGGTTCATGCCAACTGGCAGGCGGGATTGGAGGCCCTGTTGGGGGCGGATAACGGCCTGGTGGTGGGTCGTGGCTACGGGTTTGCGGTGGCCCACGAACTGGCCCTCAAGCTCAAAGAGACCAGCGCCTTCCATGCCGAGGCCATGTCCGGGGCAGAGCTGCTCCACGGCCCGGTGGCCCTGGTGGAGCCCGACTTTCCCCTGCTGGTGCTGGCACCAAAGGACAAGCCGTTGCCCAGCCTGGTGAACTTGTTGGAAAATTTGCGGGGCAAAGGCGGACACCTGCTGGTGGCTTCCTCCGAGGCCGAAGCCCTGGAGCTGGCTCATACGCCCCTGCCGCTGCCCGCCAGGCTTCACCCGGCGCTCGATGCCATCCTGCTGGCCCAGGCCTTCTACCCCTTTGCCGCAGAGCTCTCGGTGTCTAGGGGCTTCGACCCCGATGCCCCGCGTAATCTGTCCAAGGTGACGCGGACTCGGTGATGCGGGCGGAGCGTCTGGGGTCGAGGGAAAACGACAAGGGTTTTACACATGGCCCGATGCCGCTTCAAGCATCCACAGGGGCCTCAAAGCGCGATAGGATGAAGCCATGGAAATTCGCAAGATTGGCGTGATTGGCGCAGGGCAGATGGGGGCCGGCATTGCCCAGGTGGCGGCCCAGGCGGGTTATGACGTGGTGTTGCGCGACCTCGAGGCCGCCTTCCTCGAGCGCGGCCTGAACATCATTCGGCGTTCACTGGGCAAGCTGCTGGAAAAGGGTAAACTCGACCAGAGCGCCCACGAGGCCGCCCTGGGGCGGCTGACCACCACCGTTCACCTGGCCGACCTGAACGATTGCGACCTGATTGTTGAAGCCATTGTGGAAGACGAGCCCACCAAGCTGGGCCTGTTCCGCGAACTCGACCAGACCACGAAGCCCGGGGCCATCCTGGCCTCCAACACCTCCTCGATTCCCATCACCCGGCTGGCCTCCGCCACCCGCCGGCCCGAGCGCTTTATTGGGATGCACTTTATGAACCCGGTGCCCCTGATGGAACTCGTCGAGGTGATCCGGGGGCATCTGACCGGCGATGCCACCACCCAGGCCGTGCTCGAGGCGGCCCGTCGGATGGGCAAGACCCCGGTCGAGGTCAACGACTACCCCGGTTTTGTCTCCAACCGGATTCTCTTGCCCATGCTCAACGAGGCCGTGCAGTGCGTGATGGAAGGCGTTGCCACCCCCGAGGCCATAGACCAGGTCATGAAGCTAGGCATGAACCACCCCATGGGCCCCCTCACCCTGGCCGACTTTATTGGCCTGGATACCTGCCTCTCCATCATGGAGGTGTTGCACCGGGGCCTGGGCGACGATAAGTACCGCCCCTCGCCCCTGCTGCGCAAGATGGTGCAGGCGGGGCTGCTGGGACGCAAGAGCGGGCGGGGTTTTTACCGCTACGACGAAAAGGGCAACAAAATCGGATGACCCATCTGGATCACCTGGTAGTAGCAGCCACAACCCTGGCAGAGGGGCTGCGCTACGTACAAGACACCCTAGGGCTGGAGCTACCGTCCGCCGGGGGCAAGCATCCCTTGATGGGCACGCACAACCGTTTGCTGAACCTGGGCAACGGGGCCTATCTGGAAATCATCGCGGTTGACCCCGAAGCCTCACCGCCGGCCCAGCCGCGCTGGTTCAACCTCGAGGGCTTTAGCAAAGCCCCTTGCCTGCACACCTGGGTAGCCCGCACCGAGGCTCTGGAGCGCTATCGAGCACTGGGGCTGGGCCCGGCACGGGAGGCCCGCAGGGGCGACCTGCACTGGCGTATCACCCTTCCCGAGGACGGGCGCTTGCACTGGGGCGGGGTAGTGCCCTACCTGATTCAGTGGGGCCCAGGGCACCCTACCGATACCCTGCCGGACGTGGGTTGTCGCCTGCTGGAACTGGTGTTGCTTCATCCGCAGCCCGATGCAGTCCGCGCCGTGCTGAGGGTGCTGGAACTCGACTGGGGCAAGGTTCGGCTGGGGTTCGCCTCGAGCCCCGAACTCATGGCCATAATAGATACCCCCGGCGGCCTCAAACTCCTGCAATAGAGTACACGCTTTGTCGGCCCGGCTCCTGGCTTACCAGATTCGGTTAGTTCGTGACCGGATGGTAACGAACTAACCCGACCGAAGGGAGTGCTCTAGGATTCAAAAAGACAGCCTCCGATTTTTTTGTTTTGAGGGACTATTTTTTTGAATCCGGTTTAGTGCTTAGCCGCCGGTGTCGCTGGTTGCGGAGGGCTTGTTGGAGGAGCCGAGACGAGCCAGCCACGCGCTCAACCACTCCACAAACCGGCTCAAAGGGCCTTTTTGTGCCTGCCGACGGGCCGAAAGGGTGGCTTCTTCGGGCCCCACGTCATGGCCGATGGCTTGGGATAAAAAGTAGCGGTGATCGGAAATCCACAGGTACAGGTCGGCCTCGGTGCGTCCTGGGAAGTTCTTCATCACCCCGTTTTCGCGGATTTCCAGGATGGTAGGCAGGTAGAGGTGGTCGTACCAGTCGGCAACGGCTTCTTCCCAGCGAATCGAGCGCTTCTGGTTGAGGCCCATAAAGTACTGATGGGTGCGGATGTGGTCGAGCAGCACGTCGTAGCGTCCGGCCTTGCTGAACAGAATGGGCTCGTGGCCTGGGCGCAACTCGGACAGCCGGGTTTGCTCCAAAAACTGGGCGTACTCGCCCTTCAAAATCACGTCCTTGAGGGTATCGTCGGGGTCGAGGTCTACTGGCACATCCAGCTCGATCACGTAGGCGTCAATAAAGTGTTGCCCCTGTGCTTTGGCCAGCGCAGTGCGGTGGTTGCCGTCCTTGACGAAATAGATATCGCCTACCTTGTAAACATGAATGGGGGGAAACTCGGTGCCCTCGAGCTGGGCCTGGCGCAGCTTGGTCCAGCGTTCCAGGGTAAAAGGTTCTTTGGGCATGAATTCGGCGTCGAAGTCGCCGTAGCGATCCACGGTGCCGATAATTTTGTCTACCTCGATGGTTTGCAGCCCTTTGTACGACTCCCCTTTGGGTCGCAACTCCGAGACCGCGCTGTAAGGCAGTAGATCGTTGTCTTTGCCGCGCAAGCGGCGCAGGATGTCGTGGATCAGCACGCGGCGCGACAGCGCCTCTGCCTCTAGTTGGGCTTGGCGCTCTAGTTCCATAAGGTTTACCTTAGCTTATCCACTTCAGCAAAACGTAGCTTTTGGGTCATGGCCACCTTGAGGTGGCACTTAGCTTTCTCAGGGTACAGTTTCCCTGGATGCAGCAGCCGGTTGAGGTATGGGGGTTTGGGTTGAAGTTTCTCTCTTGACCCCGGGCAATTATAGCGCATTAGCCTAATACCAGATTCGGTTAGTTTGTTGCCCTGCGGCGGCGAACTAACCCGCCCGAAGTTATCCGCGTAGCGGAGGGTGATATCGCCCCTTGGAAGGGAGGGGTGTGCCCTAGGATTCAAAAAGATAGCCTCAGAGGCTTTTGGTATTGAAAACTATCTTTTTGAATTCGGTATAAGATGGCCCATGATGCGCGTTGTTCTGATGGGTTTGATCTGTTTATTGCCACTGGCCTGGGCCTACCCCGAGGGGGTTTTGTATGTTCCCCTGGACGACCGCCCGCCCAACTGGTCGCCCTGCACCTGGCAGTTTGTGCGTTGCCCGCCTCGAGCGGTCTACCGGGGCCGTGAAGGTGCGAACCTGCCGGCGCTCTCGAGCTGGCTGCAAGAACAGCCGGGACGTACCCTGATTGTCAGCCTGGACGCGCTGGTGTACGGTGGGCTGGTTCAGAGCCGCACCTCTAACCTCACTTTGGAAGAAGCTCAACGCCGCCTGGAAGAGCTGGCCCGCTGGCGGGGGCGCACGCGCGGGCAAGTGCTGGCCTTTGGCGTGATTCCACGCCATCCCGACGCTACCAACCGCACCCGAAACCTGGCCCTGCTGCGCAACCTGGGCGATGGCTTTACCTATGTCGAAGCGCCCTGGGACGATGCCTTGCCAGGCTCCCCCGCCGTAGCCGAGGCCGCCACGTTGCCCATCCCGACCCGGCCTGGGGCCGACGAAGCCGGACAGGTCTTGTTGTTGCGGGCCTTGAATCCAGGGGTGCGGGTGCGGGTACTCTACGACAACCCCCAGGCGGCCCCGCAGGTTACGCGTTACGAGGGGATTCCACTCCAGGAATCAATTGCACGGCTACTGGTCTCGGCGGGAGCGGTGCGGGTGGACAGCCGGCCCGATCTGGTTCTGGTGGTGTATACCGGAGGAGACCCCCGGCGGGGGGTTCTGATGGTGCTGCGGGGCTTGCGCGAGGCCCCGGTAGCAGTGGCCGATATTGCCAGGGTCAACCGGGGCGATCCTTCGCTGGTACGGTATCTGTTGGTACTGGAACTCTACCGCGACCTGGCGGCGTATGCTTCGTGGGGAACCCCCGGAAACAACCTGGGGGCGGCCTTGGCGCAGGGGGGCTTGTTTGCGATTTCCCTCTGTCAGAAAGCTGGAAATACAGTGACCGCCTGCGAGAAATGGCGCAGCCGGGCCCTGGCCCAGGCCTACCTCGAGTACCTCTGGGGAGAAATTGGCCGGCCCTGGGTGCGTGCCCGTTTTCCTGAACCCCTCACCGAGGAGGCCGCCCGCTACGTTTTTGAGCGCTTACAATCTGAACCCATTCCACACTTGGCGCTGGGGCGGCTTCAGCTAACGGGTTTGATATTCCCTTGGAAACGTAGCTTTGAGGCCGAATGGCAATACCGCCTAGAATGAGCCGATAGAACGCAATGCTGGGCCCTGGGTTGCGTTTAGAAATGAGTTAGAAAATGTCTTCCCAGTCATGCTTTCATATCCAAGCAATAGCGGTGGTTGGGATTGAAAGTTGTGATGTATGAACTTGCGCTGTGGTCAGATAGCCCTAGCCTATGTTGAGATGAGCGCTCCATATCAGGGCCTGCTGGCCCTTTTACGAAAACTGGTCAGCAGCCCCGACCAGGAGTCGCTTTTGACGGCGGCCCTCGAGGGGGCCTTGCGCTTGATTCCTGGGGCTCAGGCTGGCTCTGCCTTGCTGCGGCAAGGTAGTGTTTATCGTTTTGTAGCCATGCGAGGCCACAACATTCCTTTGCCCCGGTATTCCCTGAGCCTGGACGACGAGTTGCGCTGGTATGGAGCCAGCTTGGAGGAGGCACTCTTGGCCCGGCCGAACATTGTGGAGGTTCGGCCCGAGTTGAGCGGCCTGGCATTCCAAGACCAACAAAGCCTGCGCCGGATTTACTGGTCGCTGAATGTGCCCGTGCCGCTCAACGGCAAAGTAGAGGCCTGGCTCTGCCTTGACCGCCTCGAGGAAGCTCCGTTCCCATCAGAGGCCTTATCCCTGGCGCAGGAACTGGGCTCAAGCCTGGGGGTGGTATTGCAGACCCTAAAAGAGCGACAAAATACCCAGGCACGCCTCGAGCGTGAAGAGCGGCTGGCCCGCGTGTTGGGGGTGCTATCCACCTTTCGTGAGGCCGAGCTATTGTGGCGGTCACTGCCTCATTTGATTCTGGAAATTGTGGGAGAACAGCGGGCGGTGGCCTTGCGCCGGACGGGCGATGAACTCGAGGTTTTTGCAACTGCAAACTGGGAAGATGCACAGGGCCTTACTGTGCCGCGGGGAGAAGGGGTTTCCTGGTTGGCCCTGGAAGATCGCCGGGTACAAATGGTGCGCATGGACGACCCTCGCTTGCACCT
>CALFDH010000023.1 GCA_937950405.1 uncultured Meiothermus sp. | reverse complement strand
GAATCTCCACAATTTCCTGGTGGATGAAAGGGTGGGCGGCGACCTCCACGGCGTAGTCGGCCTCCTGGCCGGTGAGCGCAAAGGTCAAAGCCCCTTTCTGCCGAGCCAAGGCCAAAGCTTGCTCCACCGCTGGATCGCCCGCCTCAGGCGCAAACCCCATGACCATGTCCTCGGGCCGGAGCAGGGTTTCCAACCAGGGCCGGAAGTGGAGGGACAGGTCGAGCGCCGGCAGCGCCCGCTTACCCACAATAACCGGATGAACAAACTCCACCGAAACGTGCTGCGCATCGGTGGCGTAGGGCCCCTGCCCGAACGCCAGCAGTCGTCCCCCCGCTAGAAACCGTTCGGACATCTGTCGGCAGACCTCGGCCAGATGCTCAGCCTCTTGGTCAAAAAAAGCCCTGGCCAGCGTATTGCGCGCCTGCATGGCGGCCTGGATTTGGTCAACCGCCCCAACTTGGTTCATAGCTGATTGGCGTATTTTTGGGTTCGGGTCAGCAGATGCGGGGCAGGGGGTCGCCCACCAGCATATCCACCACCCGGCTCGAGCCGTAGCTGCTCACGGTATAGACCACGCCGGCAGGGGTTTCCACCACCTCCCCCACCAACCGGGCTTCCTGTCCCCCGGCCACACCCTGCACCGCCCTCAGCGCAGCTTCAGCGTACTCGGGGCCTACAATGGCGATGAACTGGCCTTCGTTGGCAATGTGCAGGGGATCGAGGCCCAGAATCTCGCAAGCCCCTCGCACTTCGTTGCGGATGGGAATGCGCTCCTCGTAGAGCTTGAGGGCCAGCCGGGCATCCCTGGCCAGCTCGTTGAGCGCGGTGGCCACCCCGCCCCGGGTGGGGTCGCGCATCCAGCGCAGGCCGGGCGCGGCGGCCTCGATCAGCGCCTCCACCAACGGCCAGACCGAGCGGGTATCGGAGCTCAGGCTTGCCTCGAGGTCGAGCTCCCCCCGAGCCAGCAGAATGGCGATGCCGTGGTCGCCAATTGGGCCCGAGAGCAGCACCTGGTCGCCGGGGCGTACCGAGGCGGCCGCCAGACTGACCCGGGCATCCACCAGCCCGATCCCGCTGGTACTGATGAAAAGCCCATCGGCCTTGCCGTGCTCCACCACCTTGGTATCGCCGCCCACCACCTGTACCCCGGCCCGCTGGGCCGCTTGTTGCATGGCCTCGAGTTCGGCTTGCAAAAGCTGAACCGAAAGACCGGCCTCCAGAATCAGGGTAGAAAGCAGGGCTACTGGCCTGGCCCCCGAGACCGCCAGGTCGTTGACCGTACCGTTAACCGCCAGCTCCCCAATCGAGCCGCCGGGAAACCGCAGCGGCTTGACCACAAAACTGTCGGCAGTGAAGGCCAGCGATGCACTGCCCAGGCCGAGCAGGGCTGCGTCGTCCAGCGCAGGGTTGCCCAGGATGGGCGCAATCAGACCCTCCACCAGGCGACGGCTGGCCTTGCCGCCGGAACCGTGTGCCAGCTCGATCTGGGCATCTTTGAAGCGGATAGGGGTGGGCGGTTTGGTCATGGCCGTATCAATCTCCCGAGACCAGCTCGGCGCGGTGGACGTAGTTGTAGTAGGCGGCACAGGCCCCTTCAGAGGAGACCATCAAGGCACCCACGGGCTTTTCGGGCGTGCACTCCTTGCCGAATAGCTTGCACTGCGGGGGCTTGAGCACCCCCTTCAAGACCTCGCCACACTGCGCGGCCTTGGGGTCGGTCACGCGCACCCCGGCCACTTCGAAGCGGGCCTCGGCATCCCAGGGGGCATACTCGGGACGCAGTTTGAGCGCAGACTGGGAGATGAAGCCCAGCCCGCGCCACTCGAAGAAGGGGCGCAGTTCAAAGACCTCGGCCATGGCGGCCAGGGCGGCCTGGTTGCCGTCCCAGGGTACGACGCGCTCGTACTGGTTCTCCACTGCAGCCCGGCCCTCATTTAGCTGCCGCAGCAGCATCACCAGGCTCTGCAGCAAATCCAAGGGCTCAAAGCCCGAGACCACCACCGGCTTGCCATACTCCCTGGCCACGAACTCGTAGGGGCGGCAACCGATCACAGTAGAGACATGCCCCGGCCCCACGAAGCCATCCAGGCGCATATCGGGCGAGTCCAGGATGGCCCGCATGGCCGGCACGATGGTGACGTGGTTGCAAAACACGCTGAAGTTGGGGATGCCCATCTGCCAGGCCCGCTTGAGGGTGAGGGCAGTGGAGGGGGCGGTGGTCTCGAAGCCGATGGCGAAGAAGACCACCTGGCGCTCGGGGTTCTTTTCGGCCAGTTTGAGCGCGTCCAGCGGGGAGTAGACCATGCGGATGTCCGCGCCTTTGGCCTTCATCTCCAAAGGGGTGCCCATCTGGCCCGGTACGCGCATCATGTCGCCGAAGGCAGTCAGGATTATCTGGGGGTCTTGGGCTAGCTTGAGGCCATCGTCTACCCGGCCCATGGGCAGCACACACACCGGGCAGCCGGGGCCGTGGACGAGCTCGAGGTTCTCCGGCAGCAAATCCTGCAAGCCAAAGCGGTAGATGGAGTGGGTGTGCCCCCCGCAGACCTCCATAATGCGGTAGTGCCGTTTGGGGTCGGCCAGGCGACGGATTTCCTCGGCGGCTTTCTCGATGAGCTTGGGATCGCGGAACTCGTCCACGTATTTCATTGCGGCTCCCCTCCTGGGTCGGAAAGTTTTGCGATGGCTACGCCCATGTGTACCAAGAGCACGTCACTCACCTTCAGGTCGGGCAAAAAATCCACCGCAACCCTGGCCTGCTGGCCCAGACGATCTTCCACCAGCGCATCGCGGCCTTCAAGCTGGATCACCCGAACCGGCACTGTCACGTCGCCGCAGGTGGTGCAGCCGTCCTGCTCGAGGGTGCAGCTACCATAGAACTCCAGGTTATTGGGCATGGGGACTTCGCTCCTCGGCAAACTGGTAGCCCTCGAGTTCCTCCAGGGCTCCCTCGGCCTCGCCCAGCATGGTCAGGAGCTGAAGCTGCTCCTGGGCCTGGGCCTCGCTGATCTTGCTCATGGCAAAGCCCACGTGAATCAGCACCCAGTCGCCTACCTCCAAAGGGGAACCGCGCAGCAAATCCACGTTGACCTGCCGCTTGACCCCCGACACATCAATGGTCGCCATGTGCTTGGCGGCGCTCTCAAACTCTACGATCTGGCCAGGAATGGCAAGGCACATTCTGGACTCCTTTCAAAAACTGGCGATCTGGCATGGCCTGTAATAAACTACAAAAGCCGGGTCGGGACACTTGTACCCCTCCATTTGATCCAGGCTATTCAAGAGGCAAGCAAGGTTTCCTGGAATGATTTTATCATCATAGCATCCGGCTGTTGTCAACTATGCATGAGCTATCCATCGCCACTAGCATCGTTTCGGTTGCCCAGCAGGAGGCAGCAGCGCGCGGGGTAGAGGTGGAGGCCGTGCACCTGCGATTAGGGGCACTCTCGGGGGTGGTGGTGGACTCGCTCCTTTTCGGCTACGAGGTAGCCAGCCAGGGCACGCCCCTCGAGGGCACCCGTCTTTTGATCGAGGAGGTGCCCCTGACCATCTACTGCCCCTCCTGCCAGGCCGAAGTAGAGCTAGAAGGTATCCAGAGCCTGCGCTGCCCTCGCTGTGGTGAGCTGTCAGGGGAGATTCGGCGTGGCAAGGAGCTGGAAATTGTAGCCCTGGAGGTTAAGGACTGACCATGACCAAAACGCCGCGAATCCTCGAGGTGCGGGCCAATGTGCTGAAGGACAACGACCTGCTGGCCCGCTCGATGCGCCTTCGCTTTGCTCAGACCGGGACGCTAGTACTGAACCTGGTCAGCAGCCCTGGCTCGGGCAAAACCACCCTGCTGCGCCGCACCCTGCTCGAGCTGGGCCAGCGTTACCGGGTGGCGGCCCTGGTGGGCGACCTGGCCACCGACAACGATGCCAAGCGCCTGGCCGAGAGCGGGGCGCCGGTGCGGCAGATCGAGACCAAAACCCTGTGCCACCTCGAGGCCCACATGATCGAGGAACACTTGCAGAACTGGGACTTGCGCCAGATCGACATCCTCTTTATAGAGAACGTGGGCAACCTGGTCTGCCCTTCAAGCTGGGATTTAGGTGAAGACCTGCGGATAGCGCTCTTCTCCACCACCGAGGGCGAGGACAAGCCGCTCAAGTACCCCACCCTCATCAACACCGCCGACATCGCCCTGATCACCAAAATTGACCTTGCCGAGGCGGTGGAGTTCGACCGCGAGGCCATGTACCAGAACCTGCGGGAGATGCGTCCGGGCATCGAGATCCTGGAGGTTTCGGGCAAGCGGGGCACCGGTATGGCGGCCTGGCTGGAGCGGCTCGAGCGGGCCCTTAAAGCCAAACGCGGCCAGCACTAACCCCTGCTGGCCGCCGATATAAACCCACAGTTCAGGCCTGCATTACCATTACGCCGCCCAGCAGCACCAAAGCCCCCAGCAGCCGCAGCATGGGCAGCCTGCGCAGAGTGGGCAGTTCGATGGCCTTGACTGAGAGCAGCCCGACTCCGATGCCGATCAGGTGCAAGAGTGCCGTAGACAACGCAAAGCCCAGCGCGTACTCCAAGCCCGAGGCGCTCGCCGGCATCTCCGCGCCGTGGGCATGACCGTGGAACAGCGCAAGCGCCCCGACCACAGCGGCGCTGAACCCCAGCGGCAAGCGGGCAGCAAACAGCACCAGAGCCCCCAGCAAAAACACCGAAAGCAGAATTCCGGCCTCAACAAAGGGCAGTTCCACACCCAGCATCCCCAGCAAACCGCCCAAGGCCATTACCGTCACAAAGGCCATGGGTACCCCCCACAAGGCCCGGCGGTCACCGCTGCTGGCCAGTTGGGCCGCCCAAAGCCCTACCGCCATCATGGCCAGCATGTGATCCAGCCCTCCCAAGGGGTGCGCCCAACCGTGCATAAAACCGCTGGCCGAACCCTGTTCGCTGTGAGCCAGTCCCACCTGCGCCAGTATGCCCGTCGTGAAAACCAGTCTTACCGTAAAAACCGCCTCGCCAGAAGCCATCTACAACACCTCCTCAAGAACAGCCTGGTTCGAGCTATTCTACCGGTATAAACCCTCTTATTGCAAATTATTGCAATACTGCGTTATCCTTGCCAGGAGAAAAAAAATGCCCAGGCTCGAACTCAACAAATCGCTTCACGTCCCAGAAACCTGGGGCTACCAGCAGCGCCTGCGCCGTGCCGGTCATCGCATCACCCCTCAGCGCGAGCAAATACTGGAATTGCTGCACTGTAGCGGTAAACGCCAGAGCGCTACAGAGCTCTGCGCCCAGACCCGGGGTATGAACCCGGCAACTGTTTACCGCAACCTGGCTTTTTTGGTTCAGGTAAAGTTGCTAAACGCGATAGAGATAGAGGGCGAACTTTTTTACGAACTCAACAACCCCAACGCTCCTCACCACCACCTGATCTGCCGGCGCTGTGGGCGCGAGCAGGAGATCAGCGCACATGTAGCGGCAGGCTTTCTAGCCGAGCTACAGCGCACCTACGGCTTTCAGGCCGAGCCCAACCACTGGGTGATCTACGGCGTATGTGAGGCTTGCGGTGGCCAGTCTGCGTGAGATTCAAGGCTTTTTCACCGACCGGGCCGCCGGTTGGGAGGAGCGCTCCGCTGGCTACCTGCCCCAGATTGAACGCACCCTCGCCGAGCTGGATATTGCTGCGGGCCAGACCGTACTGGACCTGGGCTGTGGCACCGGCGTAGCCCTCTCGCTGCTCCGGGCCAAGGTAGGGTCAACGGGCCAGGTGGTGGGGCTGGATGCTACCGAGGCCATGCTCGAGCAGGCCCGAAAGTTGGGGCGGGCTGCGGTAGCGGAGCTGGTACAAGGCGATGTGCATGATTTGCCTTTCCCAGACGGCCTGGCCGACTGGGTGTACTGCCAGGGTTTGCTGCCGCACCTACACGACCCGGCCCTGGCCCTGAAGGAGATGTACCGGGTTGCCAAACCCAACGGCATGCTGGTGGTCTTTCACGCCTTGAGCCGCGTAGCTTTGTCCGCATTGCATCAGCAAACGCCTTCCGAGGACGATGTGTTGGCTCCGGCCCGGCTGGTCAGGCTTCTGGAGGGGGCAGGCTGGCAAATTGTGCGGCTCGAGGATGACCCAGAGCGCTTCTTGGCGCTAGGTTGCGCCGGCAAAGGGTAGGGGACGAACCTCATTAGAACCGAGAAGCGCAGCGCGAACGTGCACCCAAGCCTTCAGTTGTGGCCCCTTGCAGGCTACACTTGCGCTTAGATGGCCAAGGCTTCGATTCAATATCGCTGTATCGAATGCGGGTATAAATCGGTGAAGGCCCTGGGTCGCTGTCCCAACTGTGGGGCCTGGGACAGCTTCAAAGGGGAAGGGCCGGTGATCACACCCGGTACGCAAGCAAGCAAGGGCGGACTATCGCGGTCTCGTCCGCTGCCCAACCCAGCTGCCCTCACCCGTTTGGGGGACGTGCCCGAGGGGGGGGAGGCACGGTTCTCGAGCCAGATCGGGGAGCTTGACCGGGTGCTGGGGGGCGGCTTTGTGCCGGGCGAGGTACTGCTACTAGGCGGAGAGCCCGGGGTGGGCAAGAGCACCCTGTTGTTACAGGTCGCCCAAAAAATGCTAGAGATGGGCAAGCGGGTGGTGTATCTGGCGGGCGAGGAATCGCCGGGGCAGATCCGCCTGCGGGCCCTGCGCCTCGGGGTCTCGGGGGAACTCGTGTTGCTACGCGAAACCGGACTAGATGCAATGCTCGCCACCCTCGAGGCCAGTCCGCCCGATTTCCTGGTGGTGGACTCCATCCAGACCCTGGAGACCACTGCTTCACCGGGTTCGCTGGTGGCCGTGCGCGACGCCACTGCGGCCCTGACCCGCTTTGCCAAACACCACCGGGTGACCACCGTGCTGGTCGGGCATGTGACCAAGGAAGGCATCGTGGCCGGGCCCAAGGTGATTGAGCACGTGGTGGACGCCACCTTGTATCTGGAGACAGCCGGCAACTTCCGGGTCTTGCGCTCCACCAAAAACCGCTTCGGGCCGGTGGGCGAGATGGGCGTTTTCACCATGCTTCACGAGGGCATGGAGGAGGTCGCCAACCCCTCGGCAGCCTTTCTGGCCGAGCGTCCGCTGGGGGTGCCGGGCTCGGTGGTGGCCCTCAGCCTGTCAGGCGAGCGGGCGCTGGCCCTGGAGGTTCAGGCGCTGGCCGCCCGTACCCCATTCCCGGCCCCACGCAGGGTTTCGCAGGGCCTCGACAGCCGCCGGGTGGACGTGGTGCTGGCGGTGCTGGAGCGAAGGCTCAACCTGCCCCTGGGCAACCTGGACATATACGTCAATCTAGCCGGGGGGCTGCGGGTCTTCGATCCGGGGCTCGATTTGGCGGTGGGGCTGGCGGTGTATTCTGCTGTGGTAGGCCGCGCGCTTCCGCAAGAGGTCGCAGTGGTGGGAGAGGTGGGGCTGGCCGGGGAGCTGCGCAGCGTGGAGGGCTTGGAGCGCCGCCTGCGCGAAGGGCAGCGGGCGGGCTTTACACGCCTGGTACACCCCCCCCAGTTCAAAAGTCTGGAAGCCGCGGTGAGCCAGTTTTTATGAACCTGATGCGATGGATCCTGTACGGTTTATTTGCCTATCTGGGCTACCGGGTGGGGGTGTGGCTCGAGGTCAGCAACCTGGTCAGCGTTAGTCCCCTGGGCAGCCTGACCAGCCTAAACCGGCTGTACCTGGGCGTGGTAGGCCTGCTGCTGGGGTTTTTGCTGGTGCCCCGCCTGGCTTACTGGCTGGAGCGCCGCTGGGAAAGTAGTCAGGCCTGGCTTAAGCGCCTACCCCCCGAGATTCCAGTGGCCATCACGGCAGCCTCCGGTCTGGGTCTGTTGCTGGCGGTGCTGCTGACCAATCTACTAAGCCAGATTCCGGGGTTTTCCGCGGTTCATTCCCTGATTATCGCTGCCGTGCTGGTCGGTTCGCTATCGGCCTTTGCCATCGCCAACCGCGACTACTTCCGGCTGGCCCGTCCACCCACCCACACAGTCAAGACCCGGGGTGGCAAAGTGCTCGATACCTCGGTGCTGATTGATGGCCGCATCGGGGATGTGGCCGAGATGGGCTTTCTGGAAGGCCCCTTGTTTGTGCCCCGGCAGGTGTTGCGCGAGCTGCAACAGTTTGCCGACGCCTCAGATGCCCAGAAAAGGGCCAAGGGCCGCCGGGGGCTCGATACCCTCGAGCGTCTCAAGCTGAGCGTGGGCCTCGAGGTGCTCGATGGCGACGAGTCCGACGACCCGGTAGACGACCAGATTCTGGCCGAGGCCAAAAAACTGGGCGCGGCATTGGTCACCAACGACCACGCCCTGGCCCAGCTTTCCCGCATCTATGGGGTCAAGACCCTCTCGGTACAGGCCCTGGCCTCGGCCCTGCGGGCCCCGCTTCAGCAGGGCGATACCCTGAGCATTACCATCGTCAAAGAGGGTAAGGAGCCCGGCCAGGGGGTAGGCTACCTCGAGGATGGCACCATGGTAGTGGTCGACGATGCCATCCCCTTTAAGGGCAAGGAGGTCGGCGTGGTCATCACCCAGTCCATTCAGACCCAGGTCGGCCGTTTGTTGTTCGGTAAGCTGCAAAGCCAAGAAAATAACCGCCCATCGCCCCGGGCCGAGCGCTGAGGCGGCCTCGAGTGTGGCTCCTGAAGGCTTGCTCCAAGGTACAGTAAAGATCGCCTCTGGATGGTTTGGTTTGAAGAGACTGCCTTTTTATACCAGATTTGGTTAGTTCGTTACCGAACGGTGACGAACTAACCCGACCGAAGGGAGTGCTCTAGGATTCAAAAAGATAGCCCCTGGGTTTTTTGGTTTGGTGTAGTATCTTTTTGAATCCGGTATTAGTGCGGTGTTGGTGTATGTATCCCATTTTGCGCAGGAGCGGTCGGTGCTTTCTTGGATTTTTTACCGAATGTTGCTAGTTTGCTCCAAAACACCACGTTCGGAACCTAGCGGGGCCTTGCCGCCCCTAATTTTGCGGCATTGAGCACAGGAATAACCCCCCCCGGCCCCGAACATCGATTTTGCCAAGCAACAATAGAACTTATAATAGCCATCGGCAAAATGAGGGGCCGATAAATCAAACCCTGATACCAGGGCACAATCTACCGGAGGCAGACGTGAATCTACACGAATACCAGGCCAAAGACATCCTCGCCAAGTACGGCATCCCGGTTCCCCCCGGCAAGGTCGCATTTACCGCCGATGAAGCCAAGCAAATCGCCAGCGAGTACGGCGATCTGGTGGTCATCAAAGCCCAGGTTCACACCGGCGGGCGCGGCAAAGCCGGTGGGGTCAAGCTGGCCCGGAACCCCGAGGAGGCCCGCGAAAAAGCCGCCCAGATTCTGGGCTTAAACATCAAGGGCTTCATCACCAAAAAGGTGCTAGTGGCCAAGGGCATCAATATCGCCAAGGAATACTACGCCGGCATGATTCTGGATCGGGTGACCCAACGGGTTGTGCTGATGCTCTCCAAGGAAGGGGGCATGGACATCGAAGAGGTGGCGGCCACCCGTCCTTATGCCCTGATCAAGTACCCCATCAACCCCCATACCGGTCTGCGCCCTTTCGAGGCCCGGGAGCTGGTCAAACGGGCGGGTATGGAGGGCAATCTCAACAAGCTGGCCGATGTGCTGGTCAAGCTGTACCAAGCCTATGTGGGCATTGATGCCTCCACCGCCGAGATCAACCCGCTGGTCATCAGCGATACCGGCGAGGTGGTGGCCGCCGATGCCAAAATTGTGCTGGACGACAACGCCCTGTACCGCCACCCCGACCTGATGCCCCTGCGCGAGTTCGAGGCCGAGCATCCCCTCGAGGTCGAGGCTTCCAACTACGGCTTCAGCTACGTCAAGCTCGACGGCAATGTGGGGGTGATTGGCAACGGGGCCGGGCTGGTGATGTATACCCTGGATCTGGTGCAGCGCACCGGGGGCAAGGCGGCCAACTTCCTGGATATTGGGGGTGGGGCCAAGGCCGATGTGGTCTATAACGCCCTCAAGGTGGTGCTCAAAGACCCCGATGTGAAGGGGGTCTTTATCAACATTTTCGGTGGCATCACCCGCGCCGACGAGGTGGCCAAAGGCGTAATTCGGGCCATGGATGAGGGCATCCTGACCAAGCCGGTCGCCATGCGCGTCGCCGGTACGGCGGAGGAAGAAGCCAAAGCCTTGTTGAAAGGCCGCCCGGTTTATATGTACCCTACCTCAGTCGAAGCAGCCAAAGCCATCATCTCCATGACGGGAGGTGCAAAGTGAGCATCCTGGTCAATAAAAATACCAACGTGATCGTCCAGGGCATCACCGGGCGTGAGGGAGCCTTCCACGCCGAGGCCATGATGAAAGCCGGCACCAAAGTGGTGGCAGGGGTCACTCCAGGAAAAGGCGGACAAACCACGCTGGGTGTACCCGTGTACGACACCGTCAAGGAGGCCACTACCCATCACCATGTGGACGCCTCCATCATCTTTGTGCCCGCACCAGGTGCAGCCGACGCAGCCCTCGAGGCCGCCCACGCCGGTGTTCCGCTGGTCGTACTCATTACCGAAGGAATCCCGACCATGGATATGGTGAAAGCTGTGGCCGAAATCAAGGCGCTGGGCAACGTGCGCCTGATTGGGGGCAACTGCCCCGGCCTGATCACCCCCGACGAATGCAAGCTGGGCATCATGCCCGCGAGCGTGTTCAAGAAGGGTCGGGTGGGCCTCATTTCCCGCTCCGGCACGGTCACCTACGAAACCGCCAAGGCCCTTTCGGACGCGGGTTATGGCATCTCGACCTGCATCGGCATCGGCGGCGACCCCATCATTGGCACCACCTTCAAAGACCTGCTGCCCCTGTTCGAAAACGACCCCGAGACCGAGGCCGTGGTGCTTTGCGGCGAGATTGGCGGCTCGGACGAGGAAGATGCCGCTGCGTACATCAAGGAACACATGAAGAAGCCGGTAGTAGGCTTTATCGGTGGGCGCAGCGCCCCCAAGGGCAAAAAGATGGGCCACGCTGGGGCCATCATCATGGGCAACGTAGGCACGCCCGAGAGCAAGCTGGCCGCTTTTGCCGACGCCGACGTACCGGTAGCCGAGACCATTGACGAGATTGTGGAGCTGGTACGGGCCAAGCTGGGCTAAATCAACCCAAGGCGATGAGGGCGGCGCTGTGGTCGCCCTTTTTTGTTTTGGGGGCTATGGGGAAGAAGATCTCGAAGACGACCCACTTTGGGGAAATGCTCAACTGAGCACACCGTCGTATAGAAGTTTGTACAGAAGCTGCAATCAACTAGCAAACCGCAAAACTGCTGCAAAACCACCTTCCCTCAGGCGGTTTGCTAAAAACCCCGTCCAGAACTGCATGGTGCCGGGAATGGGACTCGAACCCACACGCCCTTGCGGGCAACGGATTTTAAGTCCGTAGCGTCTACCATTCCGCCATCCCGGCAGACCCGCCCTCTAGTTTATCGCCTGGTTGCATTCTGGCAAGCCAGAACCAAAAACGTTGATTACAGTTAGCTTTCTCCATGCCAACCTTAGGCCATCGGTGTGGAGAGAAGGGGTGTTGGAGGTCTTCGGCATGAAGCGGGTACGGAAGCCTGGTATGGCCAACCAGCAGCGCTGTTGAAAAGACCTTGACCCAGCAACCTGGTTTGGACATTTCAATCACTTCTAGTAACGGTCAGGTGTTGGGGTTCAGATTGGAAATTGTCGAGCACGATAGGTAAAACGTCACGTACAATAACAGTGGATTTGAAGCAGATCAGCCGGAGGCTATGGGTATGAACTGCCGTCTCGACTATAAACCCCTGATCTGAGCCATATGAGCCTTCTTCACACCTCACCAGACCCGCAAACGCTGTGCCTGCGGGTGCAGGGGGTGGTGCAGGGCGTGGGTTTCCGCCCTTTTGTGTTTCGGCTGGCCCAAGCCTTGGGGCTCTCGGGCTGGGTACGCAACGACCTCGAGGGGGTGCTGATCGAGGTCTCCGCCGCCCCCGAGGTGCTATCGGCGTTTGTCCAGGCTCTGCGCGAACAGGCCCCACCTGCCGCCCAGGTCGAGCGCATTGACGTTCTTGAGCGCCGTCCGGGAGGCTTGCCCCCCGGTTTTGCCATCCTCGAGAGCGAGGCCAGCGGGCCCATCACCACCCTCATCTCCCCCGACCTGACCCTGTGTGAGGACTGTTTGCAGGAGCTCTCTGACCCCGCGAACCGCCGTTATCGCTACCCTTACATCAACTGCACCAACTGCGGCCCGCGTTATAGCATCATCCTGCAACTGCCCTACGACCGCCCCTTCACCACCATGCGGGCTTTCGAGATGTGCCCGGACTGCGCCGCCGAGTACCACGACCCCACCAACCGCCGCTTCCATGCCCAGCCCATCGCCTGTCCGGTGTGCGGCCCACAGGTGCATCTGTGGAACGCCCGCATGGAACCCATTGCGTCCAGAGACCCGGCCATTGCTGAAGCTGCGCGGCTCCTGCGCGAGGGCCGGATTCTGGCCATCAAGGGGCTGGGGGGCTACCACCTGGCCTGCGATGCAAACAACACAGAGGCCGTTGAAGCGCTGCGAACCCGCAAAAAGCGCCCGTCCAAGCCCTTCGCGCTGATGGCCAAGAATACCGAAGCCCTGCGCGGCTACGCCCTGCTAGACGCGGCGGCACTGCGCCTGCTGGAGAGCCTCGAGCGGCCCATTGTGCTGCTGCCCAAAGGCCCCAAACCCCTCCCAGAGGCGCTAGCGCCCGGCAGCCCCCACCTGGGCTTCATGCTGCCCTACACACCCCTCCAGCACCTGCTCTTTGCCGAAGGCGCCCCTCCCCTGCTGGTCATGACCAGCGCCAACCGCTCCGGCGAACCCATGGTCTACCGCGACGAGGATTTAGGCAGCTTGCGCGGCCTGGCCGATTTTTTCCTGGTAGGCGATCGGCCTATCGCCCGCCGGGTGGACGATTCTATTGTGGCCATAGCCGATGCAAAACCTATGATCTTGCGGCGGGCTCGAGGGTTCGCCCCCGCCCCCGTCCTGCGCTCGGAACGTTTCCAAAAGCCCATCCTGGCCCTGGGGGGTATGCTCAAAAATGCCATAGCGCTCAGCACCGGGGGCCAGGTATTCCTCAGCCAGCACATCGGCGACCTGGAAGAGCTGGAGGCCCGCCTGGCCTTCCAGCAAACCATCCACGACCTGACCCAGATGTACCGGGTCAACCTGGACGAAACCCTGGTGGTGCACGACCTGCACCCCGACTACCCCTCCACCCAGTACGCCCTGGAACTGCCCGGCCCTAAGCAGGCCGTCCAGCACCACCGGGCCCACATTGCCTCGGTACTGGTGGAACAGGGGCTTTGGGAAGAAGAGGTGATCGGCTTTGCCTTCGATGGTGCGGGGCTCGGAGAGGATGGGGCCATCTGGGGTGGGGAGGTGTTCGCTGGCTCCCTGGCCCAGGGCCTCTCGAGGGTGGCTCACCTGCGCTATGCCCACCTGTTGGGCGGCGATGCTGCGGCCTCGTTCCCTGCCCAGGCCGCAGTGGGGTTTTTGCAAGAGCTCAGCGGCTGGGAGGCACTTTTGCCAGAACCCACCCTACGGCAGGCAGGAAGCCTGCTGCGCTCCAAGCTGCCCCTTCCCCTAACCAGCAGCATGGGGCGTCTGTTCGATACGGTGGCGGCCCTGCTGGGTTTTCACACCCGTCAAGACTTCGAAGGTCAGGCCGCCATGAGCTTAGAAAGCCTGGCCCGCTCGTATCCGTCAGCACCCTCGCAACCCCGGTTCAGCCTTCCCCTGCGCCCGGCAGCCCATGGCTGGGCATGGGACTACCGCGCTTTACTGGAAGCCATCCTGGACGGCCTAAGAAAAGGGTTGCCCAAGCAAGAGCTGGCCTGGCACTTCCACGCCGCACTCTCAGCCGGGGTAGTGGATGCAGCCCAGATTTTACGGGATGCCCACAACACTTCTCGTGTGGTGCTGTCCGGGGGGGTCTGGCAAAACCGGCTTTTGCACCAGTTGACGTTGACCAAGCTTCGACCCCTGGGCTTCCAAGTACGCTGGAACCAGTCGGTGCCCCCTGGCGACGGCGGCCTGGCCCTCGGGCAACTGGCGCTGGGACACAGCAGGAAGTAGCTCGAGGGGCGAATTTGCGAATCTCTTGAGCCAGACTCAGTAGGACTTTCTTCCCTACACCCAAAAGATTCAAGGGAGTAGAAATATAGCAACCCACTTTGGTGGGCACCCAAAAACGCTTGTGGGTTCCCCTCCCTAACCCACAAGCGTTTTTTTGTGTGCCTGGGCTTTTGCTCGAGTGCAACCCACATGGCCCAAATCAGGAGGCTCGTGTGGGTTTCAATCCTCACTCGAGCCTCTGCC
>CALFDH010000022.1 GCA_937950405.1 uncultured Meiothermus sp. | reverse complement strand
CAAACCCACCGAGAACCCGTGCCCCCAGGTTTTATCGCGCTCTTTACAGACGTGGCCGCCCATCCAGGCGGCCACTGTTCTGTCTGGGACAAAGGAGCCCTAACCCCGGGTGGCTCTATTTGTGTGATGAGCGCTCTAGCTGGGGGCTTATGATTTGATGACATGGAACCGATGTGGAAATTTACGTTTAGTGGCAACGTTAGCCCTTTACCCAACTTTCAGCTACAGCCAAGGTGGGGGTGGGTGGCAGGCGGTGGGTTGCGGTTTTCAAACGCCTTGCCCTACGCCCTAACCCTTGTTCCCTACTTCACCGCTCCCACAACATGCAAAGTGTTCAGGCGGAGATGGTACAACGCGGAGGGCGCATGATTGAAGTTCGCAATCTCAACCAGACCTTCAGTACCGCCAAGGGGCCGCTCAAGGTGCTGATGGATGTAAATCTGGACATCCCCCAGGGCGATTTCGTCGCCATTATCGGACGCTCGGGGGCGGGCAAGAGCACCTTTTTGCGCACCCTGAATGGATTGCTGATTCCTACTACCGGCTCGGTGGTGGTGAATGGCACCGACATTACCAGGCTACCCAAGCGCGAGTTGCAAAAGTACCGCCGCACCGTGGGCTTTATCTTTCAGCAGTTCAACCTGGTCAACCGCCTGAGCACCCTGGACAACGTACTGCATGGCCGCCTGGGCTACCTCCCGACCTGGCGCGGCTTGCTGGGCCTGTACAACGAGGTGGATTACCGGATTGCTCGAGAGCAGCTTCAGCGCGTGGATCTGGCGGCCAAGGAAAACGCTCGAGTGGACTCGCTTTCCGGGGGGCAGCAGCAACGGGTGGCCATTGCCCGGGCCATGGCCCAGCAACCTGCCCTGATGCTGGCCGACGAGCCCGCCGCCAACCTCGACCCGGTGCTCTCGGAGGAGGTGATGCGTACCCTCAAGCGCTTCAACGAGCAGGACGGGGTAACGGTGGTGATTAACATTCACGCCCTCGACCTGGCCCTCAAGTACGCCAAACGCATCATCGCCTTCAAGCGGGGGCGGGTGGTGTTCGATGGACTGCCTACCGAACTTTCCGAGGACATGGTAGACGACCTCTACGAACGCAAGGAGATGCTGGCATGACCGGGTTACTCTTCTACGCGTTGTTGGGGGGCGTACTGGCCGTGCTGGTGGGCGTGGCCAAGGGCTCCATGCGGCGCTGGATAATTGGCGCCGGGCTGGCCTTGCTGGTGGTCTTTGCGGCCTTCCCCTTCAGCCGGGCTCGAGGCTTTTTGAGCCGCGATACCGTAGACCCCACCCTGCTGGCCCTGGTGCCAACCCTTCCGCTGCTGCTCTTGATTCCGCTGGGGGTGTTGCTTGCGCTGCTGCTGGCCCGTCGCGGTGGGCGGGCGGCAGGGTTGGGCGGGGTGCTGGGGGGTGCCGCGACCCTTGTGGCCGCCGGTTGGTGGTACGTCCAGCCTGTGCAGATCGCTAAACTCTATCCGGTCGAGGGCCTGATTGAGCTGCTCTTGGCCCTGGGGGTGGCGGGCTCGGTGGCCCTGCTGTCCTTCAGCCGCCCCCAGCAGCGGGTTCCCATCCTGATTGGGGCGGTAGTGGCGGGGGTGCTGGCCTTCCTGTGGTTCCACGCGCCCCAGGGGGGTGGCGCCTACCTGCCCAAGAGCCTGGGCTATTACAAGCTGCTCTTTCCCACGCCCCCCACCACCCAGCAAGAAATCGCCGACGCCTACAACCGGGCGCTGCCCGAACTCAACGCCATCCGCAAGGAACTAGGCCAGGACGAGCTGAAACCCATTCGGAGCCTGGCTGACCTGCAAGGGGCCATTCCGCAGCAAGCCTCGAGCGAAGGCTATCGCCTGGTGCAGCCAGCCACCACCCAGTACGGGGACTTTGCGGTTTTCTTTCTGGCGGGTTTGATGCTGGGAGCAGGGCTCATGCAACTGCGCAACGCCAGCCTGCAGGAGCCCGACGACTTCCGTGCAGGCATCCTGATTGCCCTGGTGGCGAGCTTTCTGATTCCCGCTTTCGATGCCACCGAGTTCGATTTGAACAAGCTGGTGGTGGGCTGGCCCTTCTTGCAGCAGTTTGCCGACAAAGCCTGGCCGCCCCTGCTGGCCGACCCTGGCGCGGAGCGCTACCCCTTGCAGGAGGTTTTGAGCCAAATTGCGGTCACGGTGCAGATGGCCCTGGTGGGCACCTTCCTGGCCGCCGTCTTTGCCATGCCCCTCTCGTTTCTGGCGGCCCGCAACGTGACCTCGGGTACGCCCCTGATGCGCTCGGTGTTCTACGTGACCCGCCTCTTCCTGAACGTGCTGCGGGGGGTGCCTACCCTGATCATTGCCCTGATTTTGGTGGCAGCGGTGGGCCTGGGGCCTTTTGCAGGGGTGATGGCGATTGCCATCCACTCCCTTACCGAACTGGGCAAGCTGTACTCGGAGGCCATCGAGAATGCCGACAAGGGGCCCGTGGAGGCCCTCGAGTCCACCGGAGCTGCGGGTGTGAATGTGGTGCGCTGGGCCATTCTACCCCAGGTCTTGCCGCTGTTTGTTTCTTATACCATCTACAACTTCGAGATCAACTTCCGCTCCTCGTTGGTGCTGGGGCTGGTAGGGGCCGGGGGCATAGGCTACTTCATCAACGAAAAGATGGCCTCAGGGCAGTACGACCAGATGATCGTGGGGGTGATTGCGATTGTGGTTGTGGTGAATATCATTGACTTTGCTTCTTCGTGGCTGCGCAGCCGATTGGTCTGATTGCGGTTCCCTCTATCCTTTCCTCGGGTAAGCAAAGCCTTATCATTGCGAGGAGCTGCAGGCTGAAGAAGCAATTCAGAAGAGAGCCGCCAACCGGCTCACTGCTGGGGTGATGTGGATTGCGACACCGTATCGCAAGGATAACTTGAACCAGAGAACGATTTTCCGGGGTTTCTTATGAAGCATTTTGACTGGCTTGCATCCGTTGCAATTCGCGTTGGACCCGTCGGGCCATCCGGCGGAGGGCTGGCTCCGTGGGGTGGAGGGGCCTGCCGTGTCCCAACGCCAGAATTTGAGGCTGGATGGTGGTGACCCGCAAAATACTCCGCCAAGCCTCGGCGGGGTCGGGGGTGAAGGCTGCCATGGGGAAGCTCAGCCCCGCCAGATTCATCATCACATCCCCGCCGATCAGCCAGCCCTCGAGCTGGTGATAGAAGCCTATGTGCCCCGCCGAATGCCCCGGCAGATGCACCACCCGCAAGTCAGGCACAACATGCGAGAGCGGCTCGTCCTCCTGCAACTCGCGTTCTACGGCGCCGGTAGCCTGGGGTTCGCGGATAAGGGTCGCGATGCTCTGCTCGAGCCAGCGATCCACCCAGCGAATGCTTTTGGGGTTGGGCCGCCACACGGGTTTTTGTCCCCGCAAAATGGGTGCTTCCAGCCGGTGTGCCCAGACGGGTGCTCCCGAAAGCCGGGCTATTTCGGGGAAGTTGCCCACATGGTCGGGGTGGGCGTGGGTAATGAAGATATGGGTAAGGTCGCGCCAGGCCAGCCTGGCTTGCTTCAAGCTGCGTTCAATTTGGGGCAGCGAGCGCTGGATGCCTGCATCCACCAACACCACCGCGTTTTTGCTGCGGATCAGATAGGCATTGGCGATGCCCAGTCGAGCCAGTAGAGGCTCTGGGCAATCTGTCTCACACCGATTCCTTTTGTAGCCACTCGCGCATGGTTACCAGTTTGCCACGAATGGGCACGGCCTTGCTCACCCTGGCCAGGCCCATCAAGGGCATGTTGCCATATACCGCTTCCTGCCGCTCGACCACATAGGTCTCGTGCCAGATGCCCACCGCCCCACCCTTGAAGGACTGCCGAAAGAAGTTACGCCAGGCTTCGGGGTGCAACTCGGGGTCGGTGCGGGCAAAGCGCTCCAAGTCGTCGCTGCTGCGCCAGTACTGCACCATCAGGAGGCCGCGCAAGTCCATGCTGAGCCACTGCCCTCCCAGGCCCAGAAAGCCGCTCTGGGGGTGCTGGTAGAGGTACTGGATCATGGGGTTCATGGCCTGCACTACCGGCAGCCATTCTCTAAAGCGCCACCAGTTGTTGATGCGCACCCCAATCAGGAATACCACTAGCGGCCCCTCGTGCTGGGCTGTAAATCGTCCGATCTGGATCATGTGGTCCTCCCGATGGATGGGCTCGAGGCGCTGCCTTGCCTCGCTTCTCGCTGTCCCAGGGCGTGGGTCTGCTCGAGCCACCTTTGCCGCTGGATGGGCGTAGATTTCCGCACCACACAGAACTCGCTAATGCGTACCGGCTTCACCCCGCAGAAGTTCAGGGTAGGGTACAGCATGGCGTTGTGAACCGCATTGCGATAGACCCAGCGGTTCCACCAGCTCGGTGCATCCATCGTAACCAGGAGGCGGGCGGTCTTACCTTTCAACAGTTGTTCTTGAATAGGCGAGTTCTTGCGGTACTTGAAGGCAAACCCCGGCAAAAAGACCCGCTCGATAAAGCCCTTGAGCAAGGCGGGTACCCCGCCCCACCACTGCGGTTAGGCAAACACCAGGTGGTCGGCCCAGCGAAGGTCGGCCTGGGCTTTTTGCAGGTCGGGCTCGAGCACCCCCTCTGCCTTGTTGTCGTAAGCGGTGCGGGTGGGATAGCAGAGGGCGAACTCGAGCCGGTTCACCTCCAGAATGCGCACCTCAGCGTGTTCCGTGCGCCTTCGGCGTAGGCTTTGCCCAGCGCGTGGCTGAGGCTGTCCGAACGGGGGTGTCCAAGAATGACCAGTATCTTTTTCATAACGCCTCCTCGAGGTGACCTGCTCTGTTACTTATTCCAGGGCCATGGAGGGCCCACTTTGTCGAAAGGGCGGGTAGGAGTGATCACTTTTTCATGCACTTCTCCTTATCTTATTTCTTTCATGTTGCTTAACACTGTAAAGTAAGTAGGAAAAAAAGAGCTAGGGCTGCAAGCCTCGGGTCAGCATCTGAAAATAGTCCTCGACCAACCGCCGTACCTCGCTTTCCTCCCACTTGGGCACAATGCCCTTCATGCTAATGGCCAGTGAGACGATACCGTGGATGCCTGCCCAGATGAGATTGGTGGTCTCGACGGGGTCGCCCATGCGGATGACCCCGGCTTTCATGGCTTCGATCACCGCGTTCATCTGGATCAGGTAGGAGTTGGCCCCCTCGGTATCTCCCTTAGAATTGGTGGCTTTGGTGGCCCACTCAGCCCTTTGCATGAACATCACCTGGTAGTGCAGGGGGTGGGAGAGGCCAAACTCGAGGTAGGCCCAGCCCAGGGCATGCAAACGTTCCAGAGGGTCGGAATGGGCTGCATAAGCCCTTTGCAAGGCCTGGGTAAACTCGCCGAATCCCTGCGAGCAGACCGCAAATAAGAGGTCGTCCTTATCTTTGAAGTAGAGGTAGATGGTGGTGGGGGTGTAGCCGATGTTCTCGGCGACCTGACGCAAGCTAAAACCCTCGTAGCCCTCGCGCTCAAACATCCGCGTGGCCGCTTCCAGAATGGCCTGGCGGGTCTCCTGCCGGGACCGTTCACGGCGTTCGGCACTGCGCTGCTTGATGCGCGCCTGACGGGTAAGGGCTGCATTGCTCACAACGTCAATATACTTTACAGTGTTATTTTTGTCAAGCCTCGAATTCATGGGTGCCAGTTTGCGGTGCACGGTGAATTCATTTCTTGTCCACCAGTCGGGAATAACGAAAGGAGTAACGGGGCAAATGTCCCGAATCTGGCTACAATGCATTAGACATCCATTACATCAAGCTAAATATCTGCTAAATAGCAGGACTCAGTGCGAGCGGCTGGTCAAGAGGGGTTGAGTATGGTGGCATTTTGGAACAAGCGCACACTCTGGCTTTTGATGCTGGCAGCGGTTCTGGCGGCGTGCTCGAGCCCCAATTCCAGCGTCCCTGAACCCTATCGGTTGGGGCCCAAGCTCTGGACTGAGCGCAACCTGAGCATCATGGCCGCCCCCACTGGCAATGTATTCCTGAGCGACTTGAACTGGGTGACCGCCACCAA
>CALFDH010000021.1 GCA_937950405.1 uncultured Meiothermus sp. | reverse complement strand
GGGGGGCCAGCCGCACCAGCGATCTGGTGCTGGCGGGGGTGGTGGTCGGGAGCGTGCTGGTGAGCCTGACCAGCTACCTGATGTTGCAGGACGCCGACCGGGTGCGGGCGGTGTTTGCCTACACCCTGGGCAACCTGGCCTTTGTGGGCTGGAGCGGAGTAACCACGTTGGCGCTGTATCTGCTGGGCACCTTTCCCATCTTTTTGCTGCTGGGGCGCACTCTCAATGCCCTGCACTTGGGCGAGGAAACCGCCCGCAGCCTGGGTCTGCCGCTCGGCTGGCTCAAGCTGCTGATTATCGGGGCGGTGACCCTGCTCACGGCGGCGGCGGTGGCCCAGGCGGGCATCATCGGCTTTGTGGGGCTGGTGGCCCCGCATATCCTGCGCCGGCTGGTGGGGGGCGACTACCACTACCTGCTGCCGGCCTCGGCCCTGGGGGGGGCGGTGTTGCTGGTGCTGGCCGACCTGCTGGCCCGCGTCCTGGTTGCCCCCGCCGAGCTGCCGGTGGGTATCCTCACCACACTGCTGGGGGGGCCGTTTTTCCTGTACCTGCTGTGGCGAGGGAGGCATAAGGCATGAGTGAGGCACCGGTGGCCAGTCTGAGCCCGGCAGATTATGCCCGCCGCCCTGGGCTTATTGCCTGCGGCCTGTGGTTTGCCTACCGCAAGCAAGCGGTGCTGCGGGAGGTGAGCCTCGAGCTCCGCCCCGGCGAGTGGCTGGCCCTGCTGGGCCCCAACGGGTCGGGGAAGAGCACCCTGCTGCGCTTGATGGCAGGGTTGCTCCAGCCCGGCGCGGGCGAGGTGCGGCTGGGCGGTGAGCGCCTGGCGCGGCTCTCGAGCTGGGCTCGAGGCCAGCAGATCGCCTTCCTGCCGCAAAACGGCGGCTACCCCGAAGACCTTACGGTGGAGGAGGTGGTGATGCTGGGGCGCACCCCGCACCTGGGGTTGCTGGGCCGGGCCGGGAAGGCCGACTGGGCCGCGGTCGAATGGGCCATGGGAGAGACCCAGGTGGCCGCCTTTCGCCACCGCCTGCTGCCCACCCTTTCCGGTGGGGAGCGTCAGCGGGTGTTGCTGGCCCGGGCGCTGGCCGCCCGCCCGCAGTTTTTGCTTTTAGACGAGCCCACCAACCACCTCGACCTGCACCACCAGGCCGAGTTCATGGGCTTGCTGGCGGGCTTGCGGGCCCAGGGCATGGGCATCCTGACGGTGCTACACGACCCCAACCTGGCCCGCCGGGCCGACCGGGTGGCTTTCTTGCACCAGGGTCGCCTAACTGCGCTGGGCAGCCCCCTCGAGGTGCTCCGGGAGCCCCTTTTGCAGTCGGTATACGGGGGCTGGGTGCGGGTGCATGAGGTGGGGGGCGAGCCGGTGGTGCTTCTGGGAGGGTAGATGCAAGCCAGCCTCAAAGTGACCCCCACCCTCTTGCTATTAGACCTGGGCGAGATGCGCCGCCTGCATACCCAGGATGGCCCCCGGCTGGCCCGCTTTATTGCGGTGCTGCGCGAACCGCAGGCCCGCTGTGTGCGTTTGCGGAGGGTGGGGGCTCCGGCCCTGATGCGAAAGGGCATCCCGCCGGGCGAGACCCTACTCTACACCTTGCCGGACGACCCGCTGGACTTCGAGCAGGAAGGCCCCAACCTGCGCCTGCCGGGGCTCCGGCTGTACCTGAGCGGCCCTCCGGAGTTTGTCGAAACCCCCTTTTACGCCTGGGTGGAGCCATGAGCGAACTCTGGCTGGTGCGCCACGGGCAGACCCCCTGGAATGTGGAGGGTCGGCTGACGGGCTGGACGGACGTGCCGTTGACCCCCCTGGGCGAGCAGCAGGCCCGGGCCCTGGCCGGGTGGCTCTCAGCAGAGCGTTTTGAACGGGTGCTGGCCTCGGACCTGCAGCGGGCTGTGCAGACCGCCCGGCTGGCCTATGGCGAGCCCCAGGGGGTGTTTGCCGAGCTGCGCGAGCTGCACTTTGGCAACCTCGAGGGCCTGCGCTGGGCCGACCTGCCCGAAGCCCAGCAGAACGCCCTGCGGGCCTTCGAGGGCTTCCAGGCCCCCGGCGGAGAGGCCACCGCCGCCCTGCGGGCGCGGGTGTACGGCCTTTTCAACCAACTGCCGCCAGGCCGCCATCTGATCTTCACCCACGGGGGGGTGCAGCGGATGGTGCTGCGTGAATTCGACCAGGATCGCTTCCTGCCGCCCTGCGCGGTGCTGGGGCTGGACTGGGCCCGCAAGCGGGTGCTGTTTGTGCGCGGGGAGGGGGCCGGTGGAAGCTAGGCTCATCCTGGTGACGGGGGGCGCCCGCGCAGGCAAGAGTGCCTTTGCCCAGGAGTGGGCCCATGCGCTGGGCGATGGGATGGTGAGCTTTATCGCTACCGCCCAGGCCCTCGACGAAGAGATGCGTCGGCGCATTGCCCAGCACCAGGCCGAGCGCCCCCCAGGCTGGGAGACCCTGGAAGAGCCCCTCGAGGTGCCCTACACCCTCTCGCTGGCCCAGGGCCGGGTGGTGCTGCTGGACTGCCTGACCCTGTGGGTTTCCAACCTGATGCTGGCCGGGCGCGAGGTCTTGCCCCAGGTCGAGAACCTTCTTGCGGCGTGGGCCGAAACTGGCAAAACCCTGCTGGTGGTTACCAACGAGGTGGGCATGGGCATCGTGCCCAACAACCCTCTGGCCCGGCGCTACCGCGACCTCTTGGGCGCGGCCAACCGCCGCATCGCCGAGGAGGCGGATGTGGTGTATCTGCTGGTTTCGGGGATTCCCCTGAAGCTCAAGTCGTTGTAAGGAGGCTAAAGAGTCGAGCGTGGAGGGCGAGCAATGAACTTTCATGTCCAACCCGTTTCCCAAGACTGGCTTCGGCAAGCCCAGGCCCACCAGAACACCCTGACCAAGCCGCCGGGTTCGCTGGGCTACCTGGAGGCCCTGGGCTGCCGGCTGGCGGCCATCCAGCAAACCCTGCACCCCAGGCTGGGCCGGGGGGCGGTGGTAGTCTGCGCCGCCGACCACGGGGTGGTGGCCGAAGGGGTCTCGGCCTATCCGCCAGAGGTCACCGCGCAGATGGTACAGAACTTTCAGGCCGGTGGAGCCGCCATTAATCAGATTGCCCGCACCGCCGATGCTGAGGTCTGGGTGGTGGATGTGGGGGTGAAGGCTCCTCAGCCCCTTAGCCCAGGAGGCCCAGGCCACCGGGTTCGCCAGGGAAGCGGCAACATTCAAAAGGAGCCCGCCATGACCCTGGCCGAGGCCGAGCAGGCCATCCGGGTCGGGGCAGAAGCAGCAAAGGCCGCCATTGCAAAGGGGGCCACCCTGCTGGCGGCAGGCGACATGGGCATCGGCAACACCACCGCCTCGGCGGCCCTCACGGCGGCTTTGCTGGGGGTGCAGCCCGAGGCGGTCACGGGGCGCGGCACCGGGGTAGACGACGCGCAGTACCGGCGGAAGCTCGAGGTCGTCCGCGCGGCATTGCTCCGGGCCGAAGCCCGCCTGGGCGAGCTTTCCAATGCCGACCCGCTGGCGGTGCTGGCCGAGCTGGGCGGCCTGGAAATTGCGGCCATTGCCGGGGTCTTTCTGGCCGGGGCCGAGGCGGGCTTGCCCCTCGTGACCGACGGTTTTCCGGTGACTACCGGGGCCTTGCTGGCCTGCCGTATGGAGCCCAGGGTACGCGGTTATCTGTTTGCCGGACACCGCTCGGTGGAGCCGGGGCACACCCGCCAGTTGGAAGCCCTGGGACTCTGGCCCATCCTGGAGCTCGACCTGCGCCTCGGCGAGGGCACCGGGGCGGTGCTCAGCTTCCCGGTTTTGCGGGCGGCAGCGGCGGTGATGGCGGGCATGGCTACATTTGCCCAGGCGGGGGTGTCGCAGACTGGGAGGCCGTAGAAATTTCGTCCAGGGCAAGATAGGCAACCAGCCGGGGTTACAGAAGCCGAAGGCTAAACGCCAAACGTGGTTCAGTCTATTCGGTCCTGGTAAAGGTTTGGCAAAAGCTCTGCAAGTGGGCCGACAAACATAAGCCAGATTGACATTCATTCCAGCGAAGTTTGTAGAATTAATCCAAGGAAATCTGCCATGCCAAGAACCGACCTCCAAGAGAACGTGGACTACTACCTGGAAGGGGGTCTGGTCGTCTTCACCGAGACGTACCACCTCCGGCGGGGCTACTGCTGTGGCTCCAAGTGCCGCCACTGCCCCTACCCCAAAGAGATTCAGGCCCAGGCCATACAGCAGAGGCTCGAGGGCCGCCCCATCCAGACCCGCGAGGCGTTCGAGGCCCGCTTCGGGTCGGTTCTGGTAAAACCTTAAGTAGTGCGTGCTTTCTGGCTGGCCGTTGGCTTCCTGACTGTTTTTCCGGTTCCTCCCCTGGGGGAGGTGCGGGACGGCGAGATGAAGGCAGCCTCGGCGTTTTACCCCGCAGCGGGCTACCTGATTGGAGGGGTGCTGGCCCTGGTGGCCTGGCTCACCACAGCCCTGCCCGACGGCCTGCAAGGAGCCATTCTGCTGGCGGTCTGGCTGGCCTGTACCGGCCTGCTGCACCTGGATGGCCTGCTCGACTCCGCCGATGCGCTCCTGGCCATGAAGCCCCCGGCCCAGCGTCTGCGCATTCTGGGCGATGTGTACCTGGGCAGCTTTGCCTTTGGGGTGGGGTTTGTGGTGCTGCTCTTGAAGTGGCAGTTGTTGGCGGCGGCTCCCTCGCCGTGGCTGCTTCTGGCCTTGCCCGCGGTGGTGCGCTTTGCCCTGCTCTTGCCCATGAACCTATTCCCTGCGGCCCGTCCGGAAGGGCTGGGGGCGCGGAGCCGCGAAGGCCGGGTGGTTCCGGCGTTCCTCATAGCCCTGCCCGCGCTGGTGGCTTTTCCCTGGGTGGCGCTGGTTGTGCTAACGGCCATGGTCTTGCTGGCGTACTGGGCTGCCGGCAGGCTGGGGGGCGGGCTTTCGGGGGACGTGTACGGAATGCTGGTGGAGCTCGGAGAGCTGGCGGGGTTGTTGGTAGCGGTGGTCTGGCTGGCATAGCACCGAAAAAGCCTCCCCTACCGCATAGGGGAGGTAAGAGGGGTTGAGTGCTGGTCGCCTTTCGGGTACTGACCCCGAGAAGTGTTTGCGCCTACGGGCTGGGTAGCAGCACTGGCGTTTCCCGGCTGCGAAGGGGTGGGCGCACCCTAGGCTGGGGTTTGAGGGCCAGAATTTCCTGGGCGGCCCGCCGCCCGCTGGCATAGGCCCCGTGTACGGTGGCGGCCCAGGCGTTGGAGGCGGTGTGCTCTCCGGCAAAGAACAGGCGGTTGTCCACCGGCTGGGCCAGCACGCTGCGGGCTTTGGAGGCCCCTACACTGGCTTTGCTGTAGGCTCCCAGGGTGAAGGGGTCGTCGCGCCAGTGGGCCAGGCGGGCCTTGCTGGGGGTCAGCCCGGGGCGGCTTAGCGCCTGCCGCAGGGTTTCCAGGGCGTTTTGCAGGGCTTGTGTCTCGGGCAGCGCCAAAAGCTCACGGGCCTTGTCGCCGGTTGCCAGGGCCGTGAGGATCTCGGCCTCTACCCCGTGCCCTCGAGTACTGCTCCACCACTCGTCGGGGTTAGCGCCGGGCACATAAAGCTCCACGATGCCTTCAGGGAAAATGGGCTCCTTGAAGTGAAAGAAGAGCTTGACCGCATCGGTGATGCCGAGCTGCTCCAGGGCGGTGTGCTTATCTTCGGGCAAGTCGGGCACGAAGCGCACCCGGCCTGCCTTCAGAACCCCCAGGGGTAGGGTGATCACGGCCTGGTCGGCCTGGAAGACCCGTCCGTCGGTGGTGGTGGCCTTCACGCCAAAGGGGCCCCACTCGAGCGTCTCCACCACGGCCCCGAGCCTTATATCCAGCCCGGTGGCTAGCTTTATCGCTAGTCAATCGTAGCCGTCGAGGATGCGATAATCGCCCTCTTCCGCCGATTTGTCGTACAGGAACTCGAGCGCGGCCTGGGCGCTCAAGCGCCTGGGGTTGTCGAAGTCGGAGATGTATTCTTGCAGCTTGTAGGGTACTTTGGAGCCGGTGAGCTGGTTGCGCTCGAGGTACTCGGCCAGCGACTCCTCGCCCTGGGCCTCGGGCCAGTCCACCAACCGGATGTTGTTATACCCCTTTTGCTGGCAGCCCACCTCGGCAATGGTACACAAGCGTCCATCCGGCAGGCGCACCAGGGTATCTTCCTGCTGGTTGAAATGGAAGGTACGTAGGCCAAACTGTGCGGGGAGGGGGTAGGTGGGAACTTGGCTGCTGTGGATGAACTCGGCACCAAGTTCGATGGGTACAGCGGCAAAGCTTCGATCGGTATGGATGCGTCCACCAACGCGGTGTTGAGCTTCTAAAACTACAACCTGATGGTTCGCTTTTTGTAGGTCTTGGGCTGCTGCCAGACCGGCAACGCCAGCGCCTATGACGAGCGTTTTCATGGGAACACCTTTTTTTCTACACTTCTTCTGACCTTTCTCCCGAGAATTGTTCTGGATGCTCGGGCATCACCCTGCCGACTTAGTCGCTCCACCAAGCGGTGGCATACCGCCGGGTGGGAGTTCGTCGTATTGCCTGTTGCGCCTTGCGGCGCGTGGTGTATGCCTTGAGATGGCAAGGCTGCCAGTATTTTGTCGGTTTACCTCCTTATGGGCCTGAATTCCCCTTGCGGGGTAGTTTCAGTCTAGCCGATAGGTTCTGTTTGGGATGAAGGATTACCCACAATTGCCCCAAAAAACGCATTTTTTTCGATGGGAACCAGGCGCAGAAACCAGTCTGAAACAATATATCGCTTTTTTTCACAAGTGAATACTTAT
>CALFDH010000020.1 GCA_937950405.1 uncultured Meiothermus sp. | reverse complement strand
CTAGAGGGACACAAAGCCCCCAGCATGCCGCTAGGCTAGGCTCGAGGCTGCCGGGATTTGTGATGGGGGTGGGCTATGTTCAAAAAGGTACTGGTCGCCACCGATTTTTCGCCCTGCGCACAGCGCGCACTGGAGCTGGCTCGGGTACACTTTCCCCAGGCAGAGGTTCGTGTGTTGCATGTGATAACCGAGGAATCGCCTTTCACCGCAACCGAGGCTTTGCTCGAGCTGGAGATGCTGGTATCCGATGCCTGGAAAGGCGAATCCAGCCTGCCGGGTCATGAGGTCGTGCAGGGAAGCCCTGTTAAGCAAGTAGTGGAGTCGGCCAAAGCCTGGGGGGCCGATCTGATTGTGATGGGTGTGAGTGGTCAAGGGGGCCAGGGCCTCGGTTCGGTTGCCGAAGGAGTGGTAAGGGCCTCGACCATTCCTGTGCTGATGGTCAGGAGCCCATAACTTCGCTGGGGTCAATACAGTCAGAGAAACGTCGCAGGGCAGGGCGTTATGGTTTCAAATCCGATTTAGACAAGCTTTGAGATGGTGGCTCGGTTTTGAGGCGTGAAACATATTGTTCAATAAACGTTATAAGCAGATACGAAGCTTCTCGGAGCGGCCCGGAATGCCGCGTGCCTGAGAAAAGAAAGTTGGAGGCAAGTTATGAAAGCCAGTGAGATGTCCACCCGAGGCTTTCAAACGATTTATCTGGCCAATGCCCTTTTGTCGCTGGCCGATGGGTTCTACTACCCATTTCTAATTGCGTTCCAGTACGACATGGAGGGCAAGGAGGGGGCGGGGGTGGGCCTGGGAATTATTACCGCGATGGACTCACTGGGCTCCTATTTTGTGGGGGGGCTGGTGGATCGCTACGGGCGCAAACCCTTCTTGCTGGTAAGCGCGGCGCTGAGTGTGGGGGTTTACCTGGCCTATCCCCTGAGCCAGTATTTGAGTGAGCCCTGGTTGTACGGGGTGTTGGTAGCGGTGCTGATGCTGGATGGCCTGACCGATGGTTTTTGGGACACCATCGAGGCGGTGTACCTGGGCGATATCACACGCCGGGCTTTCCGGGGCCGCAGCATGGGCAGCTACTGGGGAGCAGGCGGCATCATCTTTGGTGTGGCCATGATGGCCGCTGGTTGGGTGGGCGTACACCTCAGCTTTTTGGCGGTGGCGCTTGGTGTGGTGGTGGTGTATTTGCTGGGTATTGCGGTGCTGCTGAACCTCGAGGAGACGCACCAGGTTTAGAAGAAGGGCAGTGGTCAATACTTACTCAGAGCCTGAAGCCGAGGGCTGCAAATACACCGCCTGCAAGAGTGCAATAGAGACCCGAGATTTGCCAGGAATAAACCCACAGCACAAAGTAGCAACATGACCAACCCGAAGACACAGCCTTGGGCTTTTGCAGTATCACCCCAGCCGACGGTGCAGCTCGAGGGCTTCGCTTCTCAATTGCTCCGTTTGTTGCAGTTGGGCCAGGGTGGTGTCGCGGCTGTTTTCCAGCCGGGTGCAGGGGGTGCGGTACAGACTATTGAAGCGTTCGCGGGTGCGCTGCATCTCGGTGTTCAGGGTTTCGCTAAGGGCTCGCTCGAGGGTGCTGCGCAACTCCGCCAGCCGTTCGCGCAGGCGGGCTTTGGCGGTCTCCTTGCGGCGGGGCAGGATGGAGGTAGCCAGGATAGCACCAAACACCGTGGCAAAAATGCCCAGAATATCGAAGGCAATTTTTTGGGCGACCAGCAGGATGGTCAGGCCCAGTCCCATCACCCCCACTTCAGCCAGGGCGGTGCCGCGCAGGCTCTCCTGGATGAAGTCGCGCAACTGAATGGCCTCGGCCTCGGCGTCAAAGGAGCGCAGGGCTTCTTCCAGGTTGCCCGCAATGGTGCGCTCTTCCGGGCCGACCTGCTCGGTTTGCCGCAGGCCGGGTGCTTCCCGCAGCAGCGATAGGGCATCCTCGAGCAGTTCGCGGTCACGCTTGGCCAGCCAGTTCATGGCCTCGAGTACGCGGCGCTCGATGTCCTGGTTGGCCCCTTTGACCACATCATCAATAAAACTCTGCTTGAGCTTGCTGGATTGCAGCAGCTCGAGAAATTTGGAGAAACGCACTTTTTCGTCCAGCCAGCGTTCACCCCTGCTGCGAACCTCGTCAATGGCTTGCAGCGCCATCGCGACCTGCCCGTTGAAGTCGCGGCGGGTGCGTTCTTCATGACGCTGGAGCAGGCTATCCAGCTCACGGCAAGTGGCAAGCTGCTTCTCGGCTTCTTTGAGCCTGGTCTCGAGGGCCCCTTTGGCTTCCTCGCAGAGCCGTGCCAGCACCCCCAGGGGTGAGCCTAGCTTGAGATTGGCGGCCTCGTGGGTGAGCACCTGCCGGATATGGGCCTCGAGCTCGGGAATATGGCTTTGAGCCGCGTTGCCTTGCCGGGCCCGGCGGGCCGACACAGAGAAGATAGGAGGGATGTGTCCTAAGGTCTGGTCGGCACCTTTCCGAACGAACTCGAGCACTAGTTGTAGCTCAAGCTCGGTGAGCAAATCTACTTTGTTGATGATGAGCACCACCTTCTTGCCCCAGGCCCGAATGAAATTTAGGAAGTCGGCTTCGGACTGGGTGAAGGGTCGGTCGGCGCTGGTGACGAACAGAATCAGGTCGGCGCGCGGGAGAAATTTTTGGGTCAGAACCTGATGATGTTGCAGGATGGCGTTGGTACCGGGGGTGTCTACCAGTCGTACATCCTTGAGCAATGGGTGCGGCAACTGGATGAGCACCAGCTCGGGAGACTCCGGCTGTAGTTTGGGTTCGGGGCCATAGCCGATCAGGTTGATGCGGTCGGTGGTGGGTGTGACCCCCTCCTTCAAAAAATCGCCCCCCAGGAGGGCATTGAGCAAAGACGACTTGCCGCTATTAAACTCACCTGCTACCACCAACAAGAAGGGGCCATCCAGATCCAACAAGGCTTGCTTGAGCGGTTCGGTTTCCAGTCCCACTCGAGCCAATGCATCCAGCCCTCGGGTCAGCAACGCACGCACATCTTGGGCCAGGGCCAATATTTTGGAATCCAACATGCTCTGTATTCTATCGCAGGGATTTGTAAAGGTCGTACAGCATCGCGCTTTGGGTCGGGAGACTGGTTTGGAGAAAGCAACGAGCATCAATAGATCGCAGAGGGGTTCAATAGCTGCGCGAGATTATGCGATGAACACGGGCCTATCTGCCCCTGATTTTTGACCGAGTTTGCACGTTGCCACATTGCGCTAGGCTATGACCGTTGCAGCGATCGGCAAAAAATTATCGCCATCTTTTCTTCATTTGTGCCTGGTCGAGGCAAGTGTAAGGCGGAATTCTGGAGATCCGCATTGTCTCGATAGACACGGTATGAATGGCATTTGATGATGGTCGAAGTTTGAACATGCTGAAATGCCAGCCACCCGATTCACTCGATGCGGGCGAAATTGATTAAGATACCCTCGAGAAAATTTGCAAAGCAAAAAAACACGATAAGAAAGGCAAAAACCGATGTATTGATGCCAATCAGACGAATCGAAAATTCACCCATAAGTTGTACTTGACGTGCAAAAACCACACAACATGTTGTATAATTGAGGTCAGTGGAGCAACAATCTAACAGAAACGCTCGTCCACATTCCGCGCAATGCCAGAAACCTGGTTATGTGCAATGGGCGAATCGTCCGCTGGATAGCGCATGATTCGGGGGTTTCTGCTCAGATGACTCCACTCTGAACTAAGGAGGAACATACATGCCTGAAAACCAAGAAACCGCCAAGAAGCCTGCTGCCAAGAAAGCCGCCGCCAAACCCGCAGCCAAGAAGCCTGCTGCCAAGCCTGCGGCCAAGGCTGCTGCGAAGTCTACCGCTAAGTCTGCTGCCAAGCCGGCTGCGACCAAAGCGGCTCCCAAAAAAGCCGCTGCCAAGCCTGCGGCCAAGGCCGCTGCGAAACCTGCCGCGAAGAAGGCTGCTCCCAAGAAAGCGGCTGCCAAGCAGTAGGGCGCAAGTTTAGTAAACCGACTCCGCTCTGGAGTCGGTTATTTTTTGGTCTCGAGGATAATACAACGCTATATGGTGCACTTTTCATAAAATTCAAGCCATCCGATTGCAAGAAAGATTTGTCCTGGATACAACGATGGTCGCCTGGAAACTCGAAACCCGAGCAACCGTGGGCCGAACCCGGACCACGCTCGAGTGCGTAATGTGCGTCTGGGCTAGGCACTTTTTCGTTTTCGCGGGCGGCCACGTCTGTGAAGAGCGCTGTAAGACGATCTGGCGGGCTTTTGGTTTTGTCAACTGTCTTTTTGAACCCGGTGTCACCTCGAGGAATTCTGGATGGCTTCCACGGCTTGTGGATTCTCGAGGGCCGACAGGTCGCCAGGGTTTTGTCCCAGATAAGCGGCTCGAATCACCCGTCGCATCACTTTGGCATTGCGGGTTTTGGGCAGGTCGGAGACGAAAAGAATTTTTTCGGGTTTGAGCGCTTTGCCCAGCCGAGTGGCAATGGTTTCTGCAATAGCCTGTTCCATTTCCTTGCTCGGAGCGTGCTCGGCCCGCAGCACCACAAAAACCACCGCAGCCTCGCCCTTGACGGGATGGGGAATGCCAATGGCAGCAGCTTCCTTCACTGCGGGGTGCTCGACAGCGGCGCTCTCGTATTCAGCGGGGCCCACCCGCTTCCCGGCAATTTTGAGGGTGTCATCGCTGCGTCCCTGGATCATCCAGTGGCCCTCCCGATCCAGAATGGCCCAGTCGCCATGCACCCAGATGTTTTCAAATCGGCTCCAATAGGTGTCCAGGTAGCGCTCGGGGGCCTTCCAAAAACCTTTGGTCTGCCCGGGCCACGGCCCCATCACGGCCAGCTCACCTACCTCGTCCCGCACGGGCTGTCCGGTACTGTCCAGCACCTCGGCGTGCATGCCCGGAACAGCGGTGTTGAACCCCATGGGCTTGATGGGCCGCCAGGCCGTGCAGCCCAGGATGCCACCGCCAATTTCGGTACCGCCGGAGTAGTTGATGATGGGTACGCGATTCTGACCTACGGTTCTGGCAAACCACAGATAGGGCTCCAGGTTCCAGGGTTCGCCGGTGGAGCCCAGCATCCGCAGCCTGGACAAGTCATGCTTGCGAACGGGCTCGTCGCCCAGGGGCATCAGGGCCCGTACCAGGGTGGGGGAGAGGCCCAGGTGGGTGACCCCGTGCCGCTCACAAATAGACCATAGCCGGCTTGCATCGGGGTAATCGGGGGCGCCTTCATAGAGCAGCACAGTGCCTCCGATGGTTAGGGCTCCCAGGATGGCCCACGGGCCCATCATCCAGCCCATATCGGTAAACCAGAACAGGGTCTCGTGCTTTTGCAGGTCGAAGAGATGGGCCATGTCCTGGGCGGCCTTGATGGGAAAACCCGCGTGGTAGTGCACGGTGCCCTTGGGTTTGCCGGTGGTGCCTGAGGTGTAGATCAGCATGAAGGGGTCCATGCTGCCCATGGGTTCGTAAGGGGCTTTGGAGGGTTGCTGCGGAACGATTTGATCCCAGGCCACCTCGTTGGGTGCTAGCGCCACATTTCCAAAACGGCGGACCACCAATAGCTGCTGCACGCTGGGTGAAAGCGCCGCAGCAGCGCGGGCGTTGTCCAATAGCTTGACCTGGCTGCCCCGGCGGTAAAAGCCATCGGCGGTGATGATGAGCCTGGCCTCGGCATCCTGAAGGCGGGTGGCCGCTGCCTCGGCGGCATAACCAGAAAAGATAGGTACAAAAATCGCACCGATCTGGGCCAGGGCCAGGGCGCTGATAGCGGTCTCGGGCAGCATGGGCAGGAAGAGGCCTACCCGGTCGCCCTTGCCAATGCCTAGCGACCTGAGCGCATGGGCTGTCTGGGCTACGGCGGCCTCGAGGTCGCCATAACTTAACCTCACCACAGCACCGTCTTCCCCTTCCCAGATAAGGGCTTGGTCGTGGGGCCGGGTTTTGGCATGATGGAGGGCGTTGTAGGCCAGGTTCAGCTGCCCCCCCACAAACCACTGGGGCCACTGTGGCCCCTGCGAAACATCCAATACCTGATGGTAGGGGACAAACCACTCGATGCCCAGAAACTGTAAGGTGGCCTCCCAGAAAGCCTCCGGCTGCTGGATGCTGAAGGCGTAGAGCGCCTCGTAGCTATCTAGGTTCAGGTGCCGTAGCAAGGCTTCGATGTGGCTGCCGTGCTTGTAGTTGTCCGATGGAAACCAGATGGGTTCGCTCATGGCCGACCTCGCTTTGTTTGACTACAGTTTATCTGTAGGTCGTATACCGGATTCAAAAAGATACTTCACCAAACCAAAAACCCCAGGGGCTATCTTTTTGAATCATAGAGCACTTCCTTCGGTCGGGTTAGTTCGTCACCATTCGGTAACGAACTAACCGAATCTGGTAGTACACATGCTTGTGCAATGCATTCATCGCGGCAAGACTCGACGGCTATCCGACCGCCTGTTTTACGTTATCTGACCAAAACCACATCCCGCGCCTTTGGTCGCTTCCTACGGCGGAGGGGGGATTCAGGCGGGGTTGAACGGCTTTGTACGACCTCTGTAGAGCCCCGCCCATGCCTGCACAGGCTGCTTGACTTTCAATACAGTAGCTATTGGAACCTTGTAGAAGTGTGTGGGTATTTCCACAACACTCTGCCAGAGCTATCGCTTACGAAACAGCCCAAACAACCCTTTGCCTTTAGTGGGTTTGTCTTCTCCGGCGGTTTTGTTGGAATTGGGTTCGCCCTGGGGGGCGCCACGTACAACCTGAAGAAAGGCTTTTAGAGTGGCGCGAATGGCGGGGTCTTTGGCCAGGAGGTTTCGCACGATCCGATCCAGATGAGGCGGGAGGTTGGTCGGAGGGGGTAGTTTGTGCAAGTGGGCATGGCTGATCTCCTCGAGAGTCTCGCCCACAAAGGGCCTTTTGCCAACCAGCAACTCGAAGGCCATCACCCCAAATGAATAGGCGTCCGAGGCGGGGCTCGCGGGCTCGCCCATGAAAAGCTCAGGGGCCATGTAGAAGGGGCTCCCAGCCCGCTCTAGGGGCTTGGGGTTTTCGCGGGTCTTGGCTACCCCAAAGTCGCCGAGTTTGAACAACAGACCGTCAATGAAAATGTTGGAGGGTTTGACATCCTGGTGGATGATGCCCCGGTCATGAAGATAGATGAGGGCCTGGGCAATCTGACTGAGACACTCCAGGGCCACTTCGCGGCTCATGGGGCCTTTTTTAAGGCTGTCCTCGAGGGTTCCTTCCTCGAAATACTCCAGCGCCAAAAAAGCCCCGTCTCCTTCGGGGCGGCCCGAAAGCCCACGCACCAGGTTGGCGTGGTTAAGGGTTAGGGACAGGGCTACTTCCTGGGCAAAGCGCTCGGTAAGGGCCCGGTCGGTGCGAACCTCGCGTCGGGGCACTTTGAGGGCTACCTTGGTGCCGTCGGGGGCATGGGCCAGGTACACCTGCGACGACCGCCCTAAGCCCAGGAGCATCTCGAGCTTGTAGTGTTGACGAGTCAGTCGGCGGTAGTCCATGCGGATTCCAGGTACGCTTGGTATTTCAGCACAGGATGCGTTACGAAAGGGTTATGTGCTCCCCTGGTTGGAGGGCCTTTCCACCCACCCCCAGCAGGCCGGCCCGCTGGACAAAGGCCGCGCCGTCCTGGGCAATGGGGGGAAAGGTGTTGTAATGCACGGGTAAAACTTGCTTGGCGCGGGTCAGCTCGAGGGCCTGCAGGGCATCGTCGGGGCCCATGGTGAAGTGGTCGCCGATGGGCAGGATGGCCAGATCCACACCATATGGGGCCACCAGCGCCATATCGCTGAACAGGGCGGTGTCGCAGGAGTTGTAAATGCGCTTCCCGCCCAACTCCATTATGAAGCCCTGCGCCAGTCCACCGTAAGTTCCGTCTGGAAAAGATGAAGAGTGCCAGGCCGGAAACCACTTCAGCCAGCCGCCCTTGAACTTGTATGTGCCGCCCAGGTTCATACCTACGCCCTTGCCGCCATGCTTCTCGGCGTAGCTGACGATTTCGTAATTCGAGATGATGGGAGCTCCGGTGCGTTGGCTGAGGGCAACGCTGTCGCCGTAATGGTCGCCGTGGGCATGGGTAAGCACAATCAGGTCGGCTTCGACCTGGTCAGCGCTAAGGGCCGCTTTGGGGTTGCCGGTCAGGAAGGGATCCACCACAATGCGGGTGGTGCCGTCACTGATGAGCAGTGCTGAGTGTCCCAGGTAGCGTACTTCGACCACGGTTCCACCTCCGAATGCTTCCAGTATATGCCCCTTGCCGGTTCCTGGTTTGTCCCCCTGGCTTCTTTGGTATCAGAATAAAGAACAGCACTATTACTCTCGCCTAAAAAATCTCTGGCAGGCATACCAGGTCAGGCTCTGGTCAACCGCTCCAGGACCCGCTCCACGTTGCGCTCGAAGGCGGCTTCGGCCAGCCGCCCCAAAGCCCGCCCGCCCCATTTTTCCCCCTGGGGGAGGGTGGCATGAATACGAAGGGTGAGCTGGTAGGCAATACCTCCTTCCACTACTTCTCCCACCCCCTCGAGCTCGGCCCAGAAGGCTGGGGGGTCGGGGAGGGGCAGGGCCTCTAGGCGGGCTTTGCTGCCCTCTGGATGAATACGGCTCTGAAAGGGAAAATGGATTTCCCCAAACAGCGGGGCTTCGGCTACCAGATAGCCCTTCAGGCTGGTGTCCTGGCGGGCCAGCTCGCCAAAAGGTGGCTTGCTGGCGAACACCCGCTCGGGCTGTAGCAGATGTTCTGGGGGTTCGGCTAGCCGTAGTTGGAACGCTTTTTCCAGCACCATTTAGTTGACCCACTCGACCCGTAGCTGTCCGGCTTGCGAGAGTTGCTCGATTTCTTCGTCGGTGACGTTTCGCAGGCGGGCCAGGTGGCCAAACTCCGGGGCTGCCGAGGCCAGCCCGACCCGTACGACCAGTACCTCCTCGCCTTCGGCCTTGCCGATGCGCCAGACCAGATGATTCCCCAGCCGCTCGAGCAGATCCTCCATAACCCATAGCCTATCGGGTGGCAAGGGCTGGGTAAAGAGAGCGGGGTAACCAAAGAAGCGCGATAAACTAGGGCGGTGGAAGCGATTGTGCTGGCCGGAGGCAAAGCCGACGACCCGCTGGCCCTGAAATTCGGCGTTGCCAGCAAGACCCTGGTGCCCTACCGGGGTCGCCCGCTGGTGGAGTACACCCTGGAAGCCCTGGCGCAGGCGGGGCTGGAAGCGATTTTGGTGGGCCCTCCTGCCCCCTTGAACCCGCCGCCCAAGTTATGCCTGCCCGACCACGGCAGCCTGGTTGCCAACCTCGAGGCCGGCCTCCAGGCTGCCGAGGGTGAGAAAGTCCTGGTTGCAACCGGTGATATGCCTTTTTTGAGCGGGGAAGCCGTGCGCTGGGTGCTGGAACATGCGCCCCAGGCGGGTTTTGTGTATACCATTATTGCCAGGCCCACCATCGAGCAACGCTTTCCCAACATGCGGCGCACCTATGCCCGCATCCGGGAGGGCTCCTTTACGGGGGGTAACATCGTTCTGATTGACAAACAGCTCTTTTATGCGGCCCTTCCTTTGCTCAAACGGGCGCTGGAACTGCGAAAAAGGCCCCTGGCCCTGGCTCGGATGATCGGTTTTGGAACCCTCCTGAAGGTGCTCCTGGGCCGGGCCGATATTGCCGGGCTCGAGGCCAAGGTCTCGCAAATCATCGGGGTTCCGGCCAGGGCGCTCATCACCCCCTATGCCGAGGTGGGCGTTGATATAGACAAGGAAGAGGATTTGCAGTGGTTGAGGTAGTTATTTCGGTTTCTGGCTCTGGCCTAGCCTGGCGTAGAGATCGCACGTCTCGAGTAGTGAGCCAAGAGCGCCCAGGGCTTGGGAGGATGCTAAATGCGCCTACGCTAGAGAGGTACAATCTTGCTTTCGTGTGATACATATGAGGGGTTTGCAGTGGTGCGGCTCAAGACCTGGCCGGACCGTACGGAAGATTCCGGAAGAGGCTATACTTGCCGTCAATGTGACGCCCATTAGCTGTCGGCAACCCTTGAGCGTTCAGCTTTCAGCCTACCTTTGAGCTATCAGAAAGCACCAAACCCTAATCTACTGACCTGAAGTTGCTCCTCTAACCAGTGTAGACTAAAAGCCAGATGCGAACGGTTCGAGATTTACGCCTGGCGGGTCTAATTGCCTATCTTGCCGCCCTCATTGCGGGGCTGATCGTTTCTGGACTCGTACACCTGGCTTTTGGCGGGCGGGGCCAGTTTGGTTGGGAGGGTGTGAACTTTTTTGGCCTTGTAGAGGGGCTTTTTTTCCTGCTGGTCTTCACCCTTAGCCTCTGGATTGCCAAGCGGGCCGTCAAGGTGACCACCACCACCCTGCTCTCTGCCGGGATTTTTGCCCCTACCTCGGCACGCAGGCTGGCCCGGCCCGTGCCGGTCATCAATGCGCTGCAATCCTTTGAGGGCAACATCGCGGTACTGCTCGAGGCAGGGCATCCGGTGGGCGTCATCGGCATTGCCGACTCGCTGGTTCCCTGGGATGAGGCCCCGGTAGTGCCTGGCGAAACGGCGGCCAGCGAACTGAGCTCCCTATTCCGTCAGCACCAGATCGTGTTTGTGGCTGATGGGGACACTGTTCACGGCATGATTACCCGCGAGCGCTACTTCAAATATTTAGGAGCCAGGTGATAGCAGGTTCGGTTGGTTTGTCGTTGGTCGGGGATGAACCAACCAGAATCAGGGGAGACGCTTTTTTCGCCGACCATCAGAGAGGGGTGTGCTCCAGAGCGCTCGTCACAAATTTTGAGCCATCCGAGTTCAAGAAAGCTTTATCCTGGACAGAACAGTGGCCTCTGGGTGGGCAGCACGTCGTTAAGAGCGTGATAGGACTTACAAAAGACAGCCTCACTTGAATTTTTGTTGTGTTAACTAACTTTTTGAATCTGGTATAAAACGCGCTTGCTGGAGGCGCAGGCAACACATTGCTTTGCGTCCTCATTACGCCTCTACTGGATGGTATGACCTGAACCCAGAACCTTGAGGGGGCAGATGACCATGCCTTTGGCACGGTTTGACGTATTCTGAAGTAGCTACTGGAGAGAGACGCATGACCAAAGCCCCGGATATCGTAGATTTGCTTAACCTGGCTGTAGACCGTAGCTCGAGCGACCTGGTCATCACGGTGGGTCTGCCCCCTATGGTCAAGATTGACGGTGAGTTCCACCCCACCGAATACGAACCCCTGACCCCGCAGGAAACCCGTCGCCTGACCTATGCCCTGATGGACGAGAAGCAGCAGCGGGTCTTCGAGGAGGAGAAGGAACTCGACTTCTCCTTCAGCCTGCCAGGCAAGGGCCGCTTCCGCGTCAATATCTTCTTGCAGCGCGGTAGCGTGGGCGGGGTGCTGCGCGTGGTGCCCTCCAACGTAAAGAGCTTCGAGGAATTGGGCCTGCCCAAGAACGTAGCCGATATTGCCATGAACCCGCGTGGTCTGGTGCTGGTGACCGGGCCTACCGGCTCGGGGAAGTCCACCACCCTGGCCTCGATGATTGACTACATCAACGAGCGCAAGCGCTGCCACATTGTCACCATCGAAGACCCCATCGAGTTCTTTCACCGCCACAAATCCTCCATCATCAACCAGCGCGAGATTGGCTCCGATACCCACGGCTTCGACAAAGCCCTGCGTTCGGTGTTGCGCCAGGCCCCCGATGTGATTCTGGTGGGGGAGATGCGCGACTATGAAACCATTGCGGCTGCCATTACCGCCGCAGAGACCGGTCACCTGGTAATGGGAACTTTGCACACCAATAGTGCTCCGGAGACTATTGACCGCATTATTGACGTTTTCCCCCAGGCCCAGCAGGAACAGGTGCGGGTACAGCTTTCCAACAACCTGGTCGCCGTCCTGACCCAGCAGCTTCTACCCAAGGCTTTTGGGGGAGGGCGTGTCCTGGCCTACGAACTTATGATTGCAACGCCGGCGGTGCGGGCGCTCATCCGTGAAGGTAAGAGCCACCAGCTGGTGAGCGTGATTCAGACCGGTGGGCAGTACGGCATGATTACCATGGATGCCTACCTGGCCGACCTCTTCAAGCGCAAACTCATCACCTATGAGGTTGGGCAATCGCGCTCGGTAGATCCCAAGGAGTTTGCTCGTCTGGCGGGCGCGGGCAGTGCCTCGCCCCAGACAAGTGGTATGCGCCGTCCGTAAATTTCTGTAGAAGTATTGCTTTACACAGCGGAGTTGTATGAAGCCTGTCCTGGGTCTGCCGAAGGGCGATTCTGGTTCAAAGTATTCATAAATCCAGAGCCTGGGCGCCAGTCGCTCCACATACAGGGGGTGAATGGCATTCGATACTTTGCGCGTAATCTGAGCGTTCCCGCCGTTAAGGTGTGAGGAATTGGTTTCTTGGGAACGCCTTAGCGCGTAGGCTTGAAGGGATATGGTGAGGCTTTCTGAGCATTAGCAGTTGGCAGGGGGCTTGTCGCGTGGCTTTAGCGAGAATTCGCCGGGTACTGGGTAACCGCATCGCACAGAATGCGGCAGCTTTGTATGCCGTGCAGATCCTCTCATATGTCCTCCCCTTAATTTCACTGCCCTACCTGGCACGGGTACTCGAGCCCCCCAGCTTTGGCTTGGTGGCCTTTGCCCAGAGCTTTGCTAACTGGCTGGCGGTGGTGGGAGAGTATGGCTTCAACTATTCCGCTACCCGTTCCATTGCCCGATTGCGGGATCGAAAAGACGCCGTGGCCGGAATCGTGATGTCCATCATGGGGGCCAAGTTATTGTTGGTGATTGGGATGGTGGCCCTGACCGCCCTGGCCTGGTTTGCGATAGAGAGCTTTCGGGCCCATACCGCCCTGGCCTTTTGGGCCTTGATGATTGCCGTGGCTGCATCCCTTAGCCCCGTATGGTACTTCCAGGCCATCGAGCGCACCTGGGTAGTGGCGATTTTGGAGGGCTTTATACGACTGGGCCACCTGATCGGAATTTTCATTTTTGTGCGCAGTCCCGAAGACACCTGGTTAGCCCTGGCGGTGCAGGCCATTGCCTATGGTCTGGCCACCATCATCGAGCTTTGGCTTATGTACCGCGAGATCCCCCTCAAGGTGCCCAATCTGAGTATGAGCTGGGTGGCCTTGCGGGTGAGTTGGAGCCTGTTTCTGGCTCGGGCCTCGGACAGTTTTTACACCTCGGCTAATGGGGTGATTCTGGGGCTTTTGACCTCGCCCATCCAGGTGGGTTTTTTCGAGAATGGTAATCGGCTGGTGCGTCCTGGGCTTGCGATTTTGTGGCCGCTGGCCCAGGCCATCTATCCTCGTATCAACCACCTCATCAAGCGCGATGTCGACGCGGCCATGCGCCTGAGCCGTCTGGCTTTGTGGGCCACGGTGGGGATTGGGCTGGTGGGAGGGGTACTGTTGGCAGCCTTGGCCCCCCTTCTGGTGACCTTGCTATTTGGTGAGCAGTACAAAGCTTCGATTCCGGTGTTGCAGGTGATGTCTCTGCTGCTGCCCATTGTGGGCTTTGGGTATTCGCTTTCTATGCAATACATGTTTCCCCGGCAGATGGATCGCGAGGTGATGTACTCGGTGCTCAGCGCCAGCGCGTTGAACCTGGTGCTGGCGTTGATACTGGCCCCGCGCATGGGGGCTTTAGGAATGGCTATTGCGGTGGTCTCGGCAGAGGCTTGGGCTGCCGGGTTCCGTTTTATAGTGCTCAAGCTGCGGAAGATCCTATGAAGCCTCGAGTCCTTTTCTACATTCCTATTCTCGGCTACGGCGGAGTGGAGCGGGTAGTTCAGTACCTGTCGGCTGGACTGGCAGGCCACTACGACATTCTGGTGGCGGCCCAGGGTTCCGAACCGGGCGACCTGCTTTCCCAGGCCAAGCTACCCGCCAATGTCACCATCTTGCCCGCTCCTATCGAGCGCTCGGCTATGAAGCACCGAGCAATTCCCCGGCAGGTGCGGCGCTTGCTGTCCATACTGGACGAGTACCAACCTGACCTGCTCCTCTCCGCCTGGCCTAGGGTTCACCTAACAGTGGGAATGGCTTTGGGGTTGTTGCCCCCGGCACGGCGGCCCAAGTGGATTCTCACCGAACACAATGAGATTCAGGGTTACCTGGGGCCGGGCTTGCGAGGTGCGCTCAAAACAGCCTTGATACGCTTGCTGGTGCGCAATGCGGATGCCTATGTGGCGGTTTCGGAGAAGGTGGCCCGCCTGTCCGGGGCGGTGTATCCCGGTTCCAACTTCCGCGTCATCTACAACCCGGCCATTGCCCCCGACCTCGAGCGCAAAGCCCAGGAGCCTGTAGAACACCCCTGGTTTCAGGGCCAGACCCCCGTTGTTCTCTCGGTGGGTCGCATGGACACCATGAAGGATTTTCCCACCTTGCTGCGGGCCTTCCAACGGGTCCGGGAACGGATCCCCCAGGCCCGGCTGGCCATCCTGGGTGAAGGTGAGCTGCGCCCCCAGTTGGAGTCGCTGGTAGCGGAGCTGGGTATCGGGGAATGGGTCTGGATGCCCGGTTTTCAGGCCAACCCCTACAAGTACATGGCCAGGGCTACGGTTTTTACGATGTCTTCCGCCTTTGGCGAGGCTTCACCACTGGTTCTTTCGGAGGCCATGTACCTGGGTAAGCCGGTGGTGCTGACCCGCTTTGCGACGGCCCCGGAGTTCGTGAACTCGGGGGTAGACGGGCTTTTGGTGGACACCGGTAACCCGCAGGCGCTAGCCGATGGACTGGTCGGGGTCTTGCAAGACCCACAACTGCAAGCAGAATTTGGCGCAAAAGCCAGAGCCAAAGTCAAGGAACGCTTTTCGGTGGAGCGGGCGGTGGCCCACTACGTGGCCCTCTTTGAGGCAGTGCTGGGTCAGCCCACAGCGGCTCTCAAAAGCGTATGAGTTGGGAGGTAATAGATGTCTAGAGAACGATTTGCGGTCTATCTCCCAGCCTTGTTGGGGGGCGGGGCTGAGCGCTCGATGCTCAACTTGGCCATTGGGATGGCAGAGCAAGATGTAGACGTAGACCTGGTGCTGGCCGCAGCTACGGGCCCCTACCTGAAGATGGTACCCCCACAGGTTCGGGTGGTGGACTTGAAAGCAGGGCGGGTGCTGTCGAGTTTGCCAGCACTGACCCGCTACCTGCGAGAAGAAAAACCGGTGGGTATGGTCTCGGCCCTCGACCATGCCAATGTAGTGGCCTTGTGGGCTTGGCGGCTGGCGGGTGGGCAGAGCCGGGTGGCGGTTTGCATGCAAAACACCCCGACCCAGGATGCGAGCCATGCCAGTTCCATTCGGGGTCGCCTGACGCCCCTGGCCATGAGGCTTTTTTACCCCTGGGCCACCGGTATCGTGGGGGTTTCGCAGGGCGTGGTGGACGACTTCATCAAGATGACCGGGATTCGCCAGAAGGTGAGGGTCATTCACAACCCGGTCGTGACTCCTGATCTCTTCAAGCGGGCCGAGGAACATGTCGAGCACCCCTGGCTCCAACCCGGTCAGCCGCCCGTTTTGCTGGGGGTGGGCCGCCTGACCCAGCAGAAGAATTTTCCCAACCTGATTCGTGCTTTTGCGGAGGTTCGCAAGCAGCACCCCTCCCGCCTGATGATTTTGGGCGAGGGCGAAGACCGTTCGGCGCTCGAGGCCCTGATAGGTGAGCTGGGCCTGCAAGCCGAAGTGAGCTTGCCGGGGTTTGTGCAAAATCCCTACGCCTACATGAAAAGGGCTGCTATGTTTGTCTTATCTTCCGACTGGGAGGGATTGCCTACGGTACTCATCGAAGCCCTGGCGCTGGGAACCCCGGTGGTGGCTACAGACTGCCCTAGCGGGCCTAGGGAAATTTTGCGAGGGGGAATGCTGGGTCGCCTGGTACCCATGAATAATGCTTCCGCTTTAGCTCAGGCCATCACGGCCACCCTCTCCGAACCCCGCAAGCTGACATCGGAAGAAGCGTATGCAGGCTATACCCAGGCGGTAGTGGTGAATCAATACCTGCAATTGCTGAGGGGGAAGTAAAGTGGCTCGACTAGCCTATCTTGCCTTGTGGCTGTATGTGTTTACCGTCCCCTGGGAGAACATCATCACCCTTCCGGGGTTGGGCACCCTGAGCCGCTTTGTGGGTATCGGAGCAGTAGGGATTGGGTTGCTCTATGTATTGCTTTCCGGTTCATTGCGCTTCCACCAGGCCCACGTTTGGGGCGTGCTGTTCGCTCTGCTAGCGGCACTCAGCTATTTCTGGAGTATCGAAACAGCCGACACCCTCAACCGTGTTTTCCAGTATGGATTGCTGTTCGCTTTTTTCTGGATTTTGTTCTCGGTATTGGAAAAACCTGAGCAACTGCGTGGGGTTTTGGTGGCCTATGTGCTGGGCTGCTATGTGGCGGGTTTCAACACCATCTCCAACTTTTTGAGCGGTTCTGAAGCCTATTACCAGCGCTTTGCAGCCGATGGTTTTGACCCTGGCGACCTGTCCTTTGTACTGGCCCTGGGCATCCCGATGGCCTGGTACCTGGCCTTCAAGGAGAATTCCCGGCTGGTCTGGCTTTACCGACTGTATCCCCTTGTAGCAGTTATGGTCATTTTGTTAACCGCAGCCAGGGCGGGTTTGTTGGGGGTGGCGGTGGGGCTCTTGTTCGTGTTTTTCACCCTGCCCAGAGCTTCCTGGCGGGTGAAGGTCCTAGCTACAGTATTGGGCTTGGTGGCCTTGTGGATGATTCCGATGCTGGTTCCTGCGGAGAGTTTTTCACGCCTGGCAACCTTGAGCGAGGAACTGACCCAGGGCAGCCTCAACGACCGTACCAACATCTGGCTGGCTGGTTGGCAGAACTTCTCGGACCACCCCATTCTGGGTGTGGGCGCAGGGGCCTTTGGTGCATCCTTGCGCGAGCACGAGCTATTCCGCGACTGGGTAGCCCCACACAACCTGTTTGTTTCCATTGCCACCGAGATGGGACTGGTGGGCCTGGGACTCTTTATGTTGATGCTGGTGAGCGTGGTGGCGGTGCTGTGGCAGGTGCCCCCCCTCGAGCGCGGTCTCTGGTTCACAGCACTGGCAATCTTATTCCTGGCTTTTATGGCCCAGAACTGGGAGTGGCGCAAGCAGACCTGGTTCGTATTCGGCATGATCTTGACCCACTGGAAGCTGCTTTATCCGGCCTGGTTGTCTGCCAAGCAGCCGGCATTGGCGTTGCGAGTAGAGAAGAGCTAAAACCATGACCGCAATTGTTCCAAAACGAATTGTTTTTGTGATCACCACCCTGGGTATGGGGGGAGCCGAGACTCAGTTGGTGCGCCTGGCCACGGGCCTCCAAGAGCGAGGATGGCAGGTCTCGGTGGTCTCGTTGATTCCGCTGGAATACGTTGCTCAGGACTTGGCGCAGGCTCAGATCCCTACCCTCTCGCTGGAGATGAGGCCTGGCAGCCCTGATCCCAGAGCGGTGCTGGCCCTGGCCCGCTACCTGCGCGAGCAGAAGCCGCAAATAGTTCACACCCACATGGTCCACGCCAATCTACTGGGCCGGGCCGCCCGACTCCTGGCCCCGGTGCCGGTTTTGATTTCCACCGCCCACAACATCAACGAGGGTTCACGCTGGCGCGAGATTGCCTACCGCCTGACCGACCCTTGGTGCGACCTCACCACCCAGGTGAGCCAGGCTGGCCTGGAGCGCTACGTTAGCGTAGGGGCTGTTCCCAAGGAGAAAATTCGCTTCATGCCCAATGGCATCAACAGCCTCGAGTTCAGCCCTGATCCCAAACTCCGGGCCAAGTTACGGGGGGAGTTGGGCTGGGATGCGCAGTTTGTTTGGCTGGCAGTGGGCCGGTTTGCTGAGGCCAAGGACTATCCCAACATGCTGCAAGCTTTTGCCAGGGTTCATGCCCAGCGCCCCGAAACCCGGCTGATGATTGCGGGTCTGGGGGAGCAGATGGAGGCCACCCGGCAGTTGGCCCAAACCCTGGGCTTAGGTGAAGCAGTTTGCTTTCTGGGTCTACGCAAAGACATCTCGGCCCTAATGAACGCTGCCGACGGTTACGTGATGTCCTCGGCCTGGGAGGGCCTGCCCATGGTCTTGCTAGAAGCCGCTTCTACCGGCCTACCCATGGTGGCAACCGACGTGGGTGGCAACCGCGAAGTGGTGCTGGAGGGGCAGACCGGCTACCTGGTACCCCCCAAAAATGCCCAGTCCTTGAGTGCTGCCATGCTACGCCTCATGGCCTTGCCAGAGGTGCAAAGACGACGCATGGGGGAGGCTGCGCGGGCTTTTGTGCAGCAACACTATAGCCTTGAGTCCGTTCTGACTCAGTGGGAAGCCATCTATGCCGAGCAGCTTCGCCGCAAGGGCCTCACAATGGAGGTGAAAGATGCCCAAAGTCCTGTTTCTCGCTAACATCGCCCGCTTTTTCACCGACTTTTTGTTACCATTCGCAGATCACTTTCGTGCTCAGGGTTGGCAGGTAGATGCAGCTGCAGCGGAAATGCCCGACTGCACCCGTTGTGTAGAGCACTTCGACCAGGTCTTCGATTTGGAGTGGACGCGCAATCCCCTCGACACGCAAAACTTCCTGCGAGGGCTACAGCAGGTACGCGATCTGGTCGAGCGCGGTGGCTACGATATCGTGCATGTGCATACGCCGGTCTCGGCCTTTATTGCCCGCATGGCCCTGCGCGGCGTACCGCGCCGTCCCAGGATTATCTACACCGTACACGGCTACCACTTTCACAAGCGGGGTCATCCACTGAAGAACTTGGTATTCCTCGGTATCGAAAAAATTGCCGGCCCCTGGACAGACTATCTGGTGGTCATCAACCGTGAGGATGAAGAAGCCAGCCGCCGCTACCGGATCGTGCCCGAGAGCCGCCTGCGCTATATGCCGGGCATCGGGGTAGACCTGAACTACTATTCTGCCGACGCAGTAAATGACGAGGCAGTTGCCCAGGTACGGGCCGAGCTGGGCCTGCAAGAGGGCCAGCCCCTGTTCTTCATGATTGCCGAATACGCTCCAGAGAAACGCCACCGCGATGCAATTAACGCGCTGGCCGAGCTGGGCCGGAAAGACGTGGTGCTGGCCCTGGCAGGCATTGGCCCGCTGATGGAAGACATCCGGGCTATGTCAAAAAACCTGGGGCTGGAGGATCAGGTGCGTATCCTGGGATGGAGGCGGGATATTCCTGCCCTCATCCGCGCTTCCAACGCGACCCTGCTGCCCTCCGAGCGTGAAGGCCTACCCAGAGCTGTGCTGGAGTCGCTGGCACTGGGCATCCCGGTGATCGGGGCGGATATCCGGGGGGTACACGAGTTGCTGGTGGATGGTTGCGGCTTCCTGACCGAGGTTGGAGACGTGAAAGCTATTGCTAAAGCCATGCAGTGGATCCTCGAAAACCCCGAGGCAAGCCAGGAGATGGGGCACAAGGGGCGCGAGCGCATGAAATCCTATGATCTGCGCAACATTATCCACCTTCATGAAGTGCTTTATGTCGAAGCACTGGGCAGCCAGCCGGTGCTGACGCCGGTCTGAGAGAGGATGTTTGTGTTGGACTGGTTGTTGTTGCTCTTCACGGTGGTGTCTGCGGTGGCCCTGGTAGGGTTGTCCATTCCGCTGGCTCGAGCCCTAGGCATTGTGGATAAGCCCGGGGAAATCAAGATTCATGCCCTGCCTACCCCGCGTTTTGGAGGGATGGGTATCGTGGCTACTATCGCCATCTGGGGTTTGTACACGGGCTCCTTGTCAGGATGGGCTTTGCTGGGTCTGCTAATTATTGCCGCTACCGGCACCCTTGACGACCGCTACAACCTATCGCCCAAGACCCGCCTGGCCGCCGAATTGGTGGCTGGGGTGGTTCTGGGCGTGCACTTCTGGAGCGAGTTGGGATGGTTGGGGCTGGCTATGGGGATTGTGCTGGTTCCGCTGATGGCCAACGCTGTGAACCTGATTGATGGCATGAACGGGCTGGCCTCCGGTAACGCCATGATCTCGGCCGCGGGTTTGGCAGTTATGCTCTGGTCGCTAGAACTCGAGGCCATGCTGGCCATTATTGTGGTAGGCAGCCTTGTGGGCTTTTTGGTGTGGAATTATCCAAAGGCCAAAACCTTCATGGGCGATTGCGGGAGCCTCTCGACGGGCTACATGCTGGCCGTGCTGTTGATGCTCTCTGCTACCCACGGCTGGATCACTTTTCTGGCCGCTGGGGTCATGGTGAGTTTCCCACTCTACGATATGGCGGCGGGGATTATCCGGCGCTGGCGGCGGGGCAAGCCCATTTTCGACGGTGATCGGGACCACACCTATGACCGACTGGATCAGCTTTATGTGCGCAACCCTGCCAAGACCGTACTGGTGGTCTGGGCAATCACGGCCATTCTGGTCAAAGTGGGCCTGATTGTCAGCAACGCTGTTTTGCTGGTAGGAGCGTCTTTGATCCTCTTGGTGGTGGCTTTTTTATTCTGGTCAGCCTATCGGCTAGGGGCCCTCTGAACCAAATTTCAACCCAATTGGACAGGGGCATTCTTTCTAAAAACTCTGAAAATGCAATCAGGTGCTTTGTACCTGTCTTGAATCGCCGTTGTGTGATAGGGATAAATGACCCGTTAATCTGTAACACCCGGTTACGGATGGTAAGAAACGGAATGGTTCTATACCTGGAAATAAAAACTTCCTGAACGGGATTTCTTGTAGATTTCGAAGGCAGCCTTGGGGTTGTGCTCACGTCAGTCTTCGTTATCAGGCACGTTACTGCTGTGTTGCTCCGTGAAAAAGCCTTGCGAGCAGGCGTAACGAAGGCGACAATGCAGCTATACATCGCACTTTTTGGCGAATAACGCAGGCATAACGCTATTTGACCTACCCTTTCTAGCATATCTCCGGAGATGAATGTCTCCAGCCTACGAAGGAGCGCACCGATGTTGAAAAATCCCGTTACCGTCACACCTTTTGCTCCCTGGCCCTACTTTGAGCCCGATGAAATCGAAGCAGCAGTCAGGGTGCTTCAGTCCGGCAAGGTGAATTACTGGACGGGCCAGGAAGGCCGCATCTTCGAGCGCGAATTTGCCGACTATGTCGGTACTAAACATGCCATTGCCTTGCACAATGGCACCGTAGCGATCGAACTGGCCTTGTATGCGATGGGTGTGGGGGAAGGTGACGAAGTCATCACCACCCCGCGCACCTTCATTGCCTCGGCCAGTGCAGCGGTAATGCGGGGGGCTAGGCCGATCATGGCTGACGTAGACCGTGACAGTGGCCTGATTACTGCCGAGACCATCGAGAAGGTCATCACCCCCCGCACCAAGGCCATTATTGTAGTGCACCTGGCGGGATGGCCTGCGGATATGGACCCCATCATGGAGCTGGCTCGTAAGCACAACCTTTGGGTGATTGAGGACTGTGCTCAGGCCCACGGCGCCAAGTACAAGGGCAAGAGTGTGGGCTCCATCGGCCATGCAGGGGCCTGGTCATTCTGCCAGGACAAGATTCTGACCACCGGTGGCGAGGGCGGGATGCTCACTCTGAACGATGACGAGCTTTGGAGCAATGCCTGGAGCTTCAAGGATCACGGCAAGAGCTACGACGCGGTCTACAACCGCCAGCACCCTCCGGGCTTCCGCTGGCTGCACGAGGATTTCGGTACCAACTGGCGGATGCTCGAAGTGCAGTCGGCCATTGGCCGGGTGATTTTGCGCAAGCTGGACGGTTGGATCGAGAAACGCCGGATGCATGCCCACTACTTGAGTGAGCGCTTCCGACAGATCCCAGCTCTGCGCGTACCAGAGGTGCCCGCCGATCTATACCACGCCTATTACAAGTACTACGTCTATGTGCGCCCCGAGATGCTCAAGTCGGGCTGGAACCGGGACCGCATCATGATAGCTATTTCTGAAGCCGGTATTCCATGTACCACCGGAAGCTGTGGAGAAATTTATCTCGAGAAAGCCTTTACCAAACGCGGCTGGCAGCCTGCCGAGCGCTTGCCGGTGGCCAAGGAGCTGGGTGAGACCTCCCTGATGTTCCTGGTTCACCCCACCCTGAGCATGGAGCATATCCAGGCTACCGCCGATGTGTCCGAACAGGTGATGCAAGAGGCTTCGCGCTAGGGTGCGAGAGGAGCAGGGATGATTCAGAATTTGAAGGAATTGCGCTTTAGCCCCGATGTGATGTTGCGGGCCCTGGCCGACCAACTTATGGTTGCAGGAAGCTTTGCGGTGGCGATGGTGATTCACTTGCTCCTGGCCTACAACGGAGCGGGGGCCAACCCCAGTCTGTTGGGACAGTATGCTCAGGTGTACGCCCAGAACATCTGGATTCTGATGCTGGTCAGCTTTGCCATTTTTGCTGCCAACGGCTTCTATACCAGGGGTCGTGCCTACCGGGGTCGTTACAAAATGCTGGTGGTAGCCCAGGCCGTTGCCCTGGTGTATTTGGTATATGGCTTTACCGTTTTCATGATTCCTGCCGTGGCCAACCCACCCAGCTTGGTGGTGTTTTTGGGCTTTCTCTTCACGCTAGCACTTACCCTGGGCTCCCGTGCCTGGGTGCATTACTGGTTCATTGTTGAACTAGGGCGAAAAGCCAGGGCCGAGGCCAAGGCTAGCCCCATCCCCAACCTCCACACCAACGACCGCACCATCCTGGTGATTGGGGGTGCGGGTTATATCGGCTCGGGTTTGCTGCCCCGGCTGTTGGAGCGGGGCTACAAGGTGCGCTTGCTCGACCTGCTGATGTTCGGTAAGGAGCCCATTGCTCACGTCCTGCACCACCCCAACCTGGAAATCATCCAGGCCGATTTCCGCCAGGTGGACAAAGTGGTGGAGGCCATGCGCGGGGTGGACACCGTGGTACACCTGGGCGGCCTGGTGGGTGACCCGGCCTGTGCCCTGGATGAAAACCTGACCATCGAAATCAACCTGGTGGCAACCCGCACCATTGCCGAGATCGCCAAGGGTATGCATGTGCGGCGTTTCATCTTTGCCAGCACCTGCTCGGTGTACGGGGCCAGCGACATGGTGCTCAACGAGCGGAGCAGCCTGAACCCGGTCTCGCTCTACGCCCGCAGCAAGATTGCCTCCGAGCAGGTGCTGCACAAGCTCCAGAGCGACGACTTTTCGGTGGTGATCCTGCGTTTTGGCACCATTTATGGCCTCTCGGGCCGTACCCGCTTCGACCTGGTGGTCAACCTGCTTACTGCCAAGGCCATTGTGGACAAGAAGATCACGGTGTTTGGGGGCGATCAGTGGCGGCCTTTTGTCCACGTGGACGATGCCTCGCTGGCGGTGATGTTGGCGGTGGAGGCTCCCAAGGAGCGCGTCCACAACGAGACCTTTAATGTGGGCGGAAACGACGGCAACATGACCCTGGGCATGGTAGGCGAACTGGTCAAGAAACTGGTTCCCGACGCCGAGCTGATTGACTCAGGCCGCGATGGCGACCGGCGCAACTACCGCGTAGACTTTTCCAAGATTCGTTACTTGTTGGGCTTTGTGCCACAGTGGACGGTAGAAAAGGGCATTCAGCAGGTGATTGATGCCCTGCGTAGCGGCAAGGTACGCGACTACCGGGCCTCGATATACTCCAATGTCAAGTATCTCACCGAGGACACTGCCTCGGAATCGGTAAAGCAGTACTACCTGGGCTGGGAGAAAGACCTGATTGAGCGGGCCCATCTGCAAAACACCACCGAGGAAAACCCCCCCATCACGACCCCCCAGGCTTGAACTGCTGGAACGAAAAGAGGGTGGGCTCGAGCCCTCCTTTTTTCTTAGCCACTATCGCTAAACTCTTTTGAACCCTCGTCAAGGTCAAAAACGACCCAAGTTTTCAGTCCAACAACCCCGAACGGGCCAGCAGGGCCTTGGGGTCGGGGTCGCGGCCCAGGAAGCGGCGGAAGAGCTCGGCGGAGTCTACCGCGTTGCCCTTGCTCAGAATGTGGGTAATGAAGTCCTCGCCGGTCTGGCGGTTGAAGATGCCCTCGGTCTTGAAGCGCGAGAAGGCGTCGGCGTCGAGCACCTCCGACCATTTGTAGGAGTAGTAGCCCGCCGCATAGCCTACGGGATGTCCAAAGAGATGGGCAAACCCGGCCACAAAGGCATAGTCCTCGGGCAAGGGGGCTGGTACAAAGGGCTGCATGACCTGCCGGGCGTGCTGCATCACATCGCCATCGCTGGGGGTGTAGTGCACGTGCAGGGCAAGGTCGAGCATGCCAAAAGACAACTGCCGCATCCCCAGGTTGGCCGCCCAGTAGTTGCGGGCCCGCAGCATCTTTTCGAAAAGCGCATCGGGGATGGGCTCACCGGTCTGGTAGTGGCGGGCAAACAGATCCAGGGCCTCGCGCTCCCAGCACCAGTTCTCCATGATCTGGCTGGGCAGCTCCACAAAGTCGCGGGCGACCTGGGTGCCTACCAGGCTCCGTGCTTCGACGCTCGAGAGGGCCAGGTGTAGAAGGTGGCCGAACTCGTGGAAGACGGTTTCGACCTCGCGGTGGGTGAGCAGGGCAGGTTGGTTGCCTACCGGGGGCGTCAGGTTGCCGCACATCAGGCCCAGGTGGGGCTCGGTGGTCTCGCCGAAGCGCACCCCCCGGATGAGCGAGTTCATCCAGGCCCCGCCGCGTTTGTTCTCGCGGGGGTGCCAGTCGGTGAAGAAGCGGCAGATGCGCTGGCCCTTGCGGTAAATCTCGTAGGTCTTGACCTCGGGGTGCCAGGTTTTGATCCCTTCGACCTCGAGCACCTCCAGGCCAAACACCCGCCGAACAATCTCAAAAAGGCCCTCGAGCACCCTTGGCAACGCAAAGTAGGGGCGCAGCTCCTCTTCGTCGAAGTCGTAGAGGGCTTTGCGCTGTTTTTCGGCGTAGTAGGCGATGTCCCAGGGCGCCAGGGGCGGTGCCTGGGGGCCCTCCATTTCTCGCCGGAAAGCCTGCAAGGCTTCGATTTCCCGGTGGAAGTAAGGCTCGTAGGCGGCCCGCAAGTCCTGTTCGAAACGCAGCGCGGTATCGGCCTTGCCCGCCATGCGGTTTTCCAGCACGTAGTCGGCAAAGTTCGCATAGCCCAGCAGCGCGGCCTTTTCACGGCGCAGGGCCAGGATTTCATCAATCAGCGGGCGGTTGTCGCGGCCCGGCTCGGTGGCGCGGGTGTAGTAGGCTAGGTAGACCTGTTTGCGGATGGCGGGGTCGTCTAGGTAGGTCTGTATGGCCAGAAAGCTGGGCTGTTGCAGGGTGAAGCGGTAGCCCTCCCGTCCCTTGGAGCCGGCACTCTGGCGGGCGGCCTCGAGGGCGCTTTGGGGCAGCCCGGCCACCTGGGTTTCGTCCAGGTAAAGCTCCCAGTCGGCGGTGGAGTCGGTGAGGTTTTGCTCGAACTGGGTGGTAATCTCCGAAAGGCGGGTGTTGAGGGCCTCGAGGCGGGCTTTTTGGTCGGGCGGGAGGTCGGCCCCCTGGCGGCGGAACTCGTCCAGGCGCAGCTTGAGGAAACGCGCCCAGTCCGGCGAGAGCTGGGCGGCTTCGGGGGTCGCGGCAAAGGCCTTGAGGGCCTCGTACAGTTCGGCAGAAATCTGCACCCTGGTGCTGAAGGCGCTGATGGGGGGGATGATGGCGTTGTAGGCGGCCCGCAGCTCGGGGCTCGAGACCACGCTCTCGAGGTGGGCTACCAGGGTAAAGGCGTAGCCCAGGGTCTCTCCCAGCCGATCCAGGGCCAGCAGGGTATTCTCGAAGGTGCGCGGCCCCTCTACCTTCAGGATGGCCTGAAACTCCTCTTCGGCTCGGGCGAGCAGGGTTTGGATGGCAGGTTCGATGTGCTGGGGCTGGATTTCGTCAAACCGAATATCGTAGCGAATCTCCAGCAAAGGGTTCTCCGACATGGCACCCCAGTATAAGCGGGACTGGGTATAAAGAATGTGCAGCTTTTAGGCGTAACTTCGGACTGCCTGAATCACTGCTTCGACCTGGGCCTCCTGCAAAAAAGGATGCATGGGCAGGCTCAGCACCTCGCGGGCGGCGGCCTCGGCGGCGGGGAGCGCGCCTTCGGGGGCCAGGTCGCGGTAGGCCGGTTGCAGATGCGCCGGAACCGGGTAGTGGACGCTGCTACCGATGCCCTGGTTTTTCAGGTAAGCGGCCAGCCGGTCGCGCTCGGGGTGGCGCACGGTGTACTGGTGGTAGATATGCAGGGCGTAGGGCATCTCGCAGGGAACCTGCACCCTGTCCCGAAGCCCCTGGTGGTACATCTGGGCGATTTGTCGGCGGCGGGCGTTCCAGGTTTCCAGGTAGGGCAGCTTCACCCGCAGAATGGCCGCCTGCAAGGCGTCGAGCCTCGAGGTGTAGCCGGCGGCCCGCACATGGTGGTAGCGCACCCGGGAGCCGTGGGCGGCCAGGAGGCGCGACTCCTCGGCAATGGACTCGCTTTGGGTGGCAATAAAGCCCCCGTCGCCATAGGCGCCCAGGTTCTTGGTGGGGTACAGGCTGAAAGCCCCGGCATCGCCCAGGGTTCCGGCCAGCGGCTGGGGGCAGTTGCAGGGCCGGCCTACTGATAGACGATCCCCTATCGGGACAGAGCCCTGTTGGGCCTGTTCACCAAGGTGCTGGCAGCCAGAAGCACAGTAGCGGGCCCCGATGGCCTGTGCGGCGTCTTCGAGTACCTGTAAACCATGCCGCTGGGCAAAAGCCAGGATTTCCTGCATGGGCGCGACCTGCCCATAGAGGTGCACCGGCAGAATAGCCCTGGTGCGCGGGGTGAGGGCTGCCTCCAGCCGTGCGGGGTTCAGGTTGTAGTGCTGGGGGTCGATATCCACCAGCACCGGCCTGGCCCCCGCATGCAGGATGGCCTCGAGGGTGGCAATAAAGGTAAAGGGGGTGGTAATGACTTCATCCCCCGGCCCAATGCCCATGGCCCTGAGGGCAATGAAGAGCGCATCCGTGCCAGAGCCACAGGTCACCACATGGGGCACCTTCAGATAGGCTGCCAACTCACTTTCCAGGGCGGCCACCTCGGGGCCCCCCACAAACCCGCCTGAAGACAGCACCCGTTCCACTGCGGCATCAATTTCACTCTTGAGCTCGAGGTACTCTTGCTTCAGGTCCAGTATCGGAATCATTCAACACACCTGGCGTTTAGCTTAGTACATCAGGGCAACTTTTTGCTGACAGGTCGTCTGGTGGCCTGTGGTTTTCAGCGGTAAATGCCCTTTCCCAGCCAGAGACCCACCGCCAGACCCAGCAGGTTGGCGCCCCAGGCCGCGAGTTCGGGGGGCAGGGGGCTCGAGAGGGCCAGCACTTTGCCGGTGCTGAAAGCCACATAGTAGGCAATGGTGAGCACCAGGGCCAACGCCAGGGCCGTACCGGGGCTGGTGGCCCGGCGTACCGCAATGGGCAGGGCCAGGATGAGCACCATCAGGTTGCCCAGGGCCAGGGCAATGCCGGAATGCCACTGGGCCTTGGCTTCGCGCCGTTCGCGGGGCGGGGTGCTGGGATTCTGGAGTTTGCGCCACCACTCCGAAAGCGAGACCGGCGTTTCAAAGCCGCCCCCGGCGTACTGGGCTTCCAGGTCTTCGCGGCTACGGGAGAGCCGCACCGAAAGCTCGGCCCCGGCCTGGCCGATGTTCTGGGCCCGGAAGACCTCTTGCAAGCCGGTTTCGGCCTGCTCGAGGGTGGCAAACTCGGGGAGGGGCAGGCGGGCAAAGTCCAGGGTAAATACCTTGTAGTCCCGGAACACCATCACCGAGCCCTGCAAGCGGGCGCTCTGGGCCAGAATCACGGTCATGGTCTGGCCCTGCCAGCGCTCGAGGCGCACCTGCTGTAACTCATCTTTGGCCGCATCGAAACCCTCAAAGCGCAGGGTGTAGTCACCCACCGAAAGCTCACGCCCGACCAGGCGAAACTGAGCGGTGCGCTCGGGAACAAGTTCGTTCCAGTACACCACCGCCGTAGCCCGGTTGGCCCAGGGCACCACCCACTCCGAGAGCACCAGCGAGAGCCCGCTCAAGAGGAGCCCCCCCAGCAAAAACAGCCGGGCGGTACGCAGCACCGAGATGCCGCCGGCCTGCATCACCAGGAGCTCGTTCTCCCGAGCCAGTCGTCCAAAAGCCAGCAGAATCGAAAGGAGACCCGCAATGGGTAGTGCCTGCACCGAGGCGGCAGGCACCTGCAAGGCCAGCCACTTGAGGATGCTACCCAGCTCGGCGGTGCCCATCCACTGCGCCCTGGGCAGGATATTGCTAATCAGGCCAAAGCCCACATACAGCACCAGCCCGAACAAAAAAACCGGCAAGGCTTCGCGGAGGATGTAACGATCCAGATGGGTCATCGAATTTCCAGCCCAAAAGTAAGTTTGCCGCTGGCCACCTCGCCGGGCTGCTGGGCCAGGCGGATTTCCTGGTAGCCTAGCCGCCAGATGAAGCAGCAGTCGGCGTAGCGCAGTTCCAGACCCCAGCGGCTGACGCCCAGGCGCAGGAAATCATACCCGAGGAAAGGGGTCAGGTTGAGGTCGTAGGTGCAGGAGAGTGGAACCGGCGTGAAGCCCACCACCAGTTCCCGGCGTTCCCAGTCGTCGCGCCCATTGCTTAGGGTTTTGCCCACGCAGTTCCAGCAGGTGTGGAGCTGGGCCCATAGCTCACCGTAGTCCTGCATGAAGCCTATCCGTAGGCTGGACTCGGTCTGGCTCTTCAGGAAATCGTGTTCTGCTTCGAGGCGAAAGCCAGGGTATAGCAGGCTGCCCGAGAGCTTCTGGGTGGCCTCGCGGCGCTCGATCCAGAAGCGCCCGGGGGTGGACTCAATGGCCCAGGTATAGCCCACCCGCAGGCTATAGTCGCCCTCGTAGCGGCCCTCGGCCTGCCCGCCGTAGGCCAGGTACTGCTGGGGTTGATCATAGAAGCCCAGCACCCCAAAGGGCTCCAGGCGAAAGCGAAAGAGCCCCTCCTGCACCTCGAAACGGTAGCGCAGTTCGGCCCCTGCCGCCAGCCCCTGCACCTGGGTGGCGGGGGTGCCGTCGCGCCAGTCCTGAGCCATCCAACCATAAGGGATCAGGGTAAAGCGCCCCAGGGCAAAAGCCTGTTTGAGCCCGAAGGCATAGCGGCCCAGTTCGCTATCGTGCACAAAGAACAGGGGGCCATCCACCACCTCGCCCCGGCTGGCCACGCCGCTGGGCTTGCTATCGAATTGCAGGCTGGCCCGGCGGTTTTTTTCCTGGACGGCCAGGCCCAGCCGCAGGATGGGGTCAGGGCTGCCCAGGCGCAGGCCCAGCAGGGTCAGCCGGGTGCTGAACTTGCCAGCAAGACCCCCCGAATCGGGCAGGGGAAACTCGCTCAATCCCACATTGAGCCCCTGGTCGAAGTCGAAGCGAACCGGCAAGGCCAGGGGGGCTTCGGTGCCTGCTGGGGCAAGCCCCAGGTTCTCGCCCAGCGGCTGGTCGGGATCCAGGCGTAGCTCGCTAAAGCGGGCCAGGCCAAACCGGTAGACCTCGAGCCGGCTCTCCTCCAGCACCATCTCCCCGCTCTGGGTATCGAAGCGCAGGCTCTCGGACAAGAGCCGCAGGTCGTCGCCGCACTTGCAGGTAGTCGCCCGAATCCCGCTGGCCTGCAAGACCTGGCCCTTGATGTGGCTTTTTTCCGCCCAGAAGCGGTAGCGAGGGGTTTCTACCTCGATCTGCTGGGCGGTCAGTTCGCCGCTGGTCTGGTCGTAGCGCAGGCTGGGGGCTCGCAGCAACAAACCCTTGGTCTGTAAACAGGCTCCGTCGCTGAAGATGGCCACCTCACCATCAAATTCCAAGTTTCCCCCACCCGCCAGCCCTTCGGGGGTCTCGAGGGTGTAAGACGCTTCGGCGCAGGGAACAGGGCCGGGGGAGGCCCAGGCCAGGCCACTGAACAGCAGGGCCAGGAGAAGAAAAGGCGAGAAGGCGCAGGGAAGAGGGGGTTTCGCTGCCCCTTGGCCCTTTGCGCCTGTGCCTGTTGTGGGCTCTGGAGCCCTGTACCTTTTTCTCCCCATCCACACGCCCTACAGTTTATCGGCGTAGGGGCGCAGACGGTTCAAGACCTCGGCAGGCACGCGGGTGTTGGCCCGCACCTTGCCGTCGGCAAAGGTGAGCAGCAGGGTGCTATCGGGCCGGTTGCCCCGCAGGGTGGTAGCGCCGTCCCGATAGGTAAACACCCCCAGCACCAGGGCCTGGTCTTTGGCGGTGTCCACCACCAGGGTACTGGCCTCGAGAGCGGGGTCGCTCGAGCGCACCTCGCCTTTGAGCACCAGCACGTCCTCTTTGAGGAGCAAGCCCTGCTGAGCCGTGAGGGCCTTGAACTCTTTGGAACTAAAACGCACCCCGTTCATCCGCAGGGTATCGGGCTTTTGCAGGTACTCGAGGCTCGTAGCAGCAAACTCGCCCTCCCTGGCCTTTAGGGTGGCGCCCTGGGCCTTGATAAAGTCGCCGTCGCGGTACTGGATGTAGCGGGCTTCCAGCACCAGCCCGCTCTTGTTGTCGGTGATGGTGCCGCCGGTGGGCAGAGTATAGATCCCGGTGCCCACATCGAGCTCCGAGTTGCCCCTGGGCCGCACCTCGAAGCCGGCAAACCTCGAGGCCAGCCCCACCAGCGAGAGAAGCGTGAGTAACAGAATCCAGTGCTTCATTCTTCCAATCCTAGAGCCTCTGGGATGAACCGAATGAGCAAAACATCAACACCGCCATAAAGCCCATTTCTGATGCGCAAAAGAAGCGGAGACACACTGCCAAAGGCCGAAAGCTGCAGGAAGCCAAGGGTTTGTGATACCGGGTTTAATAGGATACTTTACAAAACAAAAGTCCCAGGGGGCTATCTTTTTTGAATCCTAGCGCACACCCCTCCCCTCGGTCGGCGAAAAAAAACGTCTTTCTTCCAAGGAGCGGTATCGCCCTTTGCTACGCGGATAACTCCGGTCGGGTTAGTTCGCCGCCGAAGGGTAACGAACTAACCGAATCTGTTGCGATACTGGATTCAAAAAGATACTTCACCAAACCAAAAACCCCCAGGGCTATCTTTTTGAATCCCAGAGCACTCCCTTCGGTCGGGTTGGTTCGTTACCATTCGGTAACGAACCAACCGAATCTGGTATGACCAATTGCGAACGGAGTGCAGATAGTCTGGCTATCCGTGCCAGAGGGAACCGGGGTCAAATCATCAAAAAAAAGCAAGTTTTTCGGCTATACTCCAACGTAGATGCGGTTATTAGCCTTTCTGATCGTAATTCTGGCTCCGGCTCTGGCTTTTCCCAGGCTGGGTCTGCACGAAGGCTACACCCGCCTGGTGTTCGACCTCGAGGCCAAAACCCAGTACCAGCTTTCGCAAACGCCCGACACCCTGACCCTTCGCTTTAGCGGCGTGGCTCCAAACGCCAGCGATACCGATGTCAGCTCTCCCCAGGTCGCGTCTTATCAGGTGGTGCCCGCGGCGGGCGGTGCAACGGTGTTTGTTCGTCTGCGCCCCAGTGTAGAAGTCAAGACCACTGTGCTCAATGATGGCAATCGGCGGCGTCTGGTGGTGGATGTGGTGAGCGTGACCCAACCCGCCCAGAACCCGCCGCAAGCGTCTACCCGCCCAGAGCCCCCCAAACCCCGCTCCCAGCCCAAGACTGTGGTGATCGATGCCGGGCATGGGGGGATAGACCCCGGCGCGGTGGGTTTTGTAGTGGAAAAGGAGGTCACCCTCGACCTGGCCTTGCGCCTGCAAAAACTCTTGCGACAGCAAGGCGTTGAGGTCGTTCTCACCCGCAGCAGCGACACCCACCTTTCCTCTGACAAGGCCACCGATCTGGGCATGCGGGCCGAGATGGCCAACTCCAAACGCAACCTCTTCGTCTCGATTCACATCAATAGTGCGCCCAACGTGGCCCAGGGCATCGAGACCTACTATTTTGGCCACACCATTGACCCCAGCCTGCTGGCCCAGGTCATCCGCGAAAACGGTGGGGGCGAGCTGGGCCGCCGCCTGACCCTCGAGGCCCAGAGTGTGGGGGAGCGGCTGGTGCGCGATCTGATTGCCCAGTCTAACCTCAAGTTCTCGCGTCAACTGGCCCATTTGGTGCACGGGGCCATGCTCCAGGCCACCGGTGCACTAGACCGGGGGGTGCGGCAGGCTCCGTTTTACGTGATTCGCAATGCCCGCATCCCGGCCATTCTGGTCGAGGTCGGCTTTGCCAACCACCCCGAGGAGGGCCGCCGCCTCCAGAAAAGCGAGTATCGGCAGGCCCTGGCCGAGGCCCTGGCCTTGGGCATCCTGCGTTTTCTAAATAACGGTGGGTAGCCGGGCGCGGCTCCACTCCCGGGCCATGGGCAGCAGGTCTCAAAGCGGAGGGTCGCAAAGGCAGTCAAGCACCAGGTGGCCTGGCTCAAATCCAGGTGCCGGGTGAGGACGTTGGGGATGACCACCGTAAAAGCCCCCGCCGACCTGGCCGCTCGTACCCCGTTTTGCGAGTCCTCGAGCACAATGGTTTCCTGGGGCGATACCCCGAGCCCTGCGGCAGCCCGCAAAAAGAGGGCTGGGTCGGGTTTGGTCAGGGCCACATCTTCCTTGGTGCGGATGACCTGGAAGTACGGTAGCAACCCCAGCCGCTCCAGGTGCCCTTCGACCCAGGCCCGCCTCGAGCTGCTTGCCACGGCCAGCTTGAGGCCCACCGCCTCGGCGGCCTCGAGGTAGTCCAATACCCCCGGCAGGGGCTTCAGGCTCTGGTTAAGGGATTGTTTGCGCTGCCCAACCCAGTCTTCGATGTCCTCCTTGTTCAGCGGCCTGCCCAGCAGTTTTTCCAGGTGGCCCGCAGGGTCGAAGGGAATCGAGTTGTTGCCGATAAAGGGGAGCCAGTAGTCCAGCGAAAGCTCGGCCCCGTGTTGCTGGTAGACCTCCTGCCAGGCCTGGAACTCGGTGCTTTCGGTGTCGAGGATGGTGCCGTCGAAGTCGAAGATAAGGGCTTGCATCGTTGTGAAGTGTACTTCATGTCCTGGGGCTGGGCGGGTGGAAAACTCGAGTGCACCACCGACGCGCGTTGTTCACAAAACCCTACCAAGTTACAAACTACATTCAGGCTAGATACAACTTTGACCTGATTCAATTTTGACAGTAGCTGGTGTAGGCTAGGCGGCGTATGAAACGTAACTTGCTTCTCCTTCTGGCCATACTGGCCTTTGGCTTGTCGGTTGGCCTCGCGCAGAACCCGGTCAAGGTGCGCATTGGTTTCAACCCCACCCAGAACTCCGACCAGCTTCGTCCGGCGGCCCAGGCCATTGCAGACTATCTGGAGCGCCGCTTCCAGGGGGCCATCGAAGTCGAAATCTTCATCCCCACCGAGTACCGGGGCCTCATCGAGGCCATGCGCGGCGGCAACCTCGACTTTGCCTTCTTCCCCCCCGACGGCTACGTAATTGCCAACCAGGATGTGGGCGCCCAGGTACTCCTCAAGAGCGTGCGAGGCACCAGCCCCTTCTACTGGAGCGCCATCGTGGTACGTAAGGACTCGGGCATCAAGAACCTGCAAGGCCTGGACGGCAAGAGTATTGCCTGGGTGGACAAAAACTCGGCTGCCGGCTATGTTTTCCCCCGTGCGGCGGTGGTGGGGGCTGGCCTCGACCCGGATAAGCTCTTTGCCAAGCAGACCTTTGCGGGTCGCCACGATGCTTGCGTGCTGGCCGTGCTGAACAAATCGGTGGATGCCTGCGCCACCTTTGCCAACGATACCCGCAACAAGAGCGGCGCCTGGACGCAGTTCCTCAAGCCCGAGGAAGCCGCCCAACTGACTGCTATCTTCTACTCCAAGCCCATCCCCGGCGATACCTTCTCGGTCTCGAGACAGTTTTTTGCTCGCAACCCCACCCTTTCGCGTGGGATTGCGGCGGCCTTGCAGGGCATCAAGACCCCTGAAAACAAACTCTTGTTCAACCTATACCGTATTGACTACATGATTCCTGCCCAGGACTCTGACTACGACGTGGTGCGGCAGGCCCGCAAAGTAGCCGGGCAATAAAGGCCTGCAAATCCAACGAGTACCCTGCCCCCAGATTTTCGCTGGGGGCTTATGATTTGATGACATGAAACTGATGTGGAAAGTCACGTTTAACGCGGAGGACGCATGATTGAAGTACGCAACCTCAACCAAACCTTCAGTACCGCCAAGGGGCCGCTTAAGGTGCTGATGGATGTGAACCTGGATATCCCCCAAAACGA
>CALFDH010000019.1 GCA_937950405.1 uncultured Meiothermus sp. | reverse complement strand
CGCGCGAGCGATTTTGATGGCGTTCTCGGTGGCCTCCACGCCGGTGTTGAGGAAGAAAGCCTTTTTATCGCCGCCAATGGGTGCGGTGGCCGTAAGCCGCTCGGCCAGCTCGATGTAGGGTTCGTAGGCCACGCCGGGAAAGCAGGTGTGCATGTACTGGTGCAGTTGCTTTTCAACCGCCTCCACCACCCTGGGGTGGTTGTGCCCCACATTGAGCACGCCAATACCGCCGAACCAGTCCAGGTACTCCCTGCCCTCGACATCCCAAATTTTGCCACCCTGAGCGCGGGCAATCACGATGGGGTGTACCTGCGAGACGCCTCTGGGCACCACTTTGTGCCGCCGTTCGATCAGGGCCTGGTTTTTGGAAGGGGCTTGAATCATAGGTTTCCTCCGATAGTCCGACCTCGAGTGTATCCCGCCTGCTCCTGCTTGTGTACCCCTTTTCACGGGTGCCGAATTTTATTCGTTCAGACGTCTATCCAGGCGATTTTGGGTGATATTTATTCAGAAAAAGGTAAATATGTGCACTTAAATGCAGCAGTGCTCCTATGGTATCGGGGGGAGAAGTTTGATGCGCCGCAGTTCCCTGGGTTGAATGTACCCTCGCATTATTATACCAAATCTGCTCAGAAGTGACCCAAAAGCGATATACAAGTCCCTCGGACGCGCCCTCTGGCGCGGCAAGTGAGGGGCGCGTGTAGCGCCGCTCACGCGCAGAGTTGGTATCAGATCTTCTGGTTGCCATGTCTGAACCTCGGAATGAAGATGAAGGGAGAAGTTGGACTAACTTGGAGGCGTCCCATTCCCTTTATTGCCAGACCACCCTGCTTTGGGGTGCAGTTGCTGCCTACCGTGGGCCTGTACATCATCTACCTGAACAAATAAAAGGTAGTGTATGGAGCATGAATCCGTCAGCCGTACAGCTCTTGTGGCCCACCCCTATCCTGGTACGCAAGTTCGACCAAGCGGAGGAAGTTAATGCCGAGTTGCTTCGGCTGTTTTATGGTGAGTTGCAAGCCAAAGGGGGTTTGAAGGGCACGGTGTATAGCAGTTCGGATGATATCTTGCAGCGCTACCAGAGCCCGGCGCTCCAAGCCCTGGTTGGTTTTATTTCCAATGCGGTGTTCGAGGCTGCCAGCGCCATGAACGGCCCCATCTGGCAGCAGATTGGGGTCAGAAATTTGCAGATGCGGGTGGTGGGGGCCTGGTTCCAGATTCAAAACCGCTTTGGCTTCCACGACATCCACAACCACGGCAACTGTTCGTGGTCGGGGGTGTACTATGTGCAGCTCGACCCTGCCGAGCGACGCCAGCAGCACCCGGTCCTGGGTGCGCTCAACGGCATCACCCGGTTTTACGCCCAATATCTGAACCTACTGGGGGGCGCCCACATGGACTTGGGCAACGCCTACATGCAGCAGTCCACCTTTGATGTAACCCCCGAGGAAGGGGTGCTGGTGGTGTTTCCGAGCTGGCTGCTACACAAAGCCATGCCCTACGATGGCGAACGCGACCGGGTAATTATCTCCTTCAACGCCCAGGTGCATGGCGAGCAAGGGAACCAGGCTTTCGAGTACGGCTTTCATTGAAAGTTGATGCTAAAGGAGTTAGGGACGCCGTAGCGGAAAGTGCAGCGATACTGCCGCCGGATACTGGCGCCTCGGTTGTCGGTGGTATCTACAAAGGACTCGAGGCTTTGTATGGCGTTCTCGGGTTTGAGGGCGCGTAGATCGTGCCAGAAGCCCGGAAACAGGGGGTTGACCGATGACCCCAGCTCCGCTCGTACGCTGTTATAGCAGGTCTGGATGGCCTGGTAGCGGGGGAAGAGAAACGCCAGGGCGACCCCCAAAAATAGCACCAGCACCACCCCAAACACCACCAGCGACTCGAGGCGAGCTTTTTGTTTGGCCTGCAGTCGCTCTCGCTCAGCCCGAGCCTCCCGCTCGAGACGGGCGCGCATCTCCATGGGGGTTTCTTCAGGCACGGGTTCCTGCATGAGATAAAAACACTTGACCCCACATGACCAGGGCCACCTGATTTTGATTATGAATCATGACCCGGTGATAGAAAATCCCCCTGAGGGGGCCAACGGGCCCGTAACACTAAACTTTACGGCAAGGGGAACTGTGATGCGAAAGCCTTAACCTCTGCCTTCAGGGTTTGGGCGTCTTCGCCCTTGAGTGCGCGGTCAATGAACTCGGCGATGATGGGCATGTGCTCTTCGGTCATGCCGCGAGTGGTGATGGCCGGAGTACCGATGCGGATGCCCCCGCCGTGGATGATTTTCTCGCTGTCGTAGGGCAGGGTGCTCTTGGAGATGGTGATGTGGGCAGCATCCAAGAGCCGGGTGGCCTTGGTGCCGTTGAGGCCCTGGGGGCGCAAGTCTACCACGAACAAGTGGTTATCGGTGCCGCCCGAGACCACCCGGTAGCCCCGTTTTTGAAATTCTGCGGCGAGGGCCTGGGCATTCTTGATGATCTGGGCCGAGTAGGTTTTGAAGGAGGGTTGCAGGGCTTCCCAGAAAGCCACCGCTTTGCCGGCGATGACGTGCTCCAGGGGGCCTCCCTGGGTTCCGGGAAAGATGGAACGGTCGATAATGGCGGCGACCTCGAGGTCGTTGGACAGAATAATTCCCGAGCGCGGCCCCCGCAGGGTCTTGTGGGTGGTGGAGGTCACCACGTGGGCGTAGGGCAGGGGCGAGGGGTGCAGACCTGCAGCCACCAGTCCCGCGATGTGGGCGATGTCGGCCATCAGGTAGGCCCCCACTTCGTCGGCAATCTCGCGGAAAGCCTTGAAGTCGAGGATGCGGCTATAGGCGCTGGCCCCGCAGATGATCATCTTGGGCTTGTGCTCCAGTGCCAGAGCCCGCACATCCTCCATGTGCAGCAGCTCGTCTTCCTGGCGCACCTTGTAGCCGAAAAACTTGTAGTTGAGGCCCGAAAAGTTGACCGGGGAGCCGTGGGTCAGGTGGCCGCCGTGCGACAGGTCCATGCCCAGCACGGTGTCGCCGGGTTTGAGCAGGGCCGCGTATACCGCGATGTTGGCGCTCGAGCCCGAATGGGGCTGTACGTTGGCCCAGGCCGCACCAAAGAGCTGTTTGGCCCGCTCGATGGCCAGGGTCTCGATCTGGTCTACAATCTCACAGCCGCCATACCAGCGCTTGCCGGGGTAGCCCTCGGCGTATTTGTTGGTGAGCACACTGCCTACCGCCTCGCGCACCGCCGCCGAGGTAAAGTTTTCCGAGGCGATGAGCTCCAAGCCGTTGCGCTGCCGCTCTTCTTCCTGGCGAATCAGGTCGAACACCTGTTCGTCGCGCAGTTGGGGTTGGGGGGACTTGATCACCCTCCAAGTATAGCAATATCAAACCGGCCCCCAAATCCGGTACACTGGGGGCATGAGCGTTTTGGGGCGTATCTCCTTGATTCTTGGGCTTATCCTTCTGATCGTAGCGATTATCCTGGCTACGCTGAATTTCATCACCATCCGCGACTACCTGGTAGCTCTAACGGCCCAGCGCAGCCGGGACTTTTACAATGTAAATCCCCGTCTCTGGATCACCTATCTGGTGGTGTTTGGTTCGGGACTTCTCCTTGGAATGGGCATAATTTGGAGCATGGTGGGCCGCCGCCACAACCGGGCTGCGGAGTAAAACCTTGGCGGGATACCTCTTTGTTCTGGCCGCAGCGTGCTTGTGGGGCCTTTTGGGGGTGGTGTCCAAATGGGCCTTCGAGCAGGGGGTGAGTCCCCTCGAGGTGGCCTTCTGGCGGGCCGCCCTAGGGGCAATATTGTTTGGCGCACAAGCCATCTGGATTCAAAAAGTGCGCCTAGAGCGCCCCGACCGCTGGGCCGTCCTGGGCTTTGGCCTGGTGGGGATTTCCCTTTTCTATGGGGCTTATCAGCTTGCCATAGAGAGCGGCGGGGCGGCGCTGGCCTCGGTGCTTCTGTACACCGCCCCGGCCATTGTGGCCTTGTTGTCCTGGCTTTTCCTGCGGGAGCCGATGGACGCCCACAAGCTCTTTGCGGTGGGCCTCACCCTGCTGGGGGTGGCCCTGGTCAGTCTGCAGGGGGGCGGGGTGAAGGTGAGCCTGGCGGGCCTTCTCTGGGGGCTTCTGTCGGCCCTGACCTACGCCACCTATTACCTGTTCGGTAAGCTCTACCTGAACAAATACAGCACCCCTACGGTGTTTTTGTATGCGCTGCCGGTGGGGGCCTTGGGGCTTTTGCCGTTTGTGAATTTTGTGCCCAAGAACGCCGAAGCCTGGACGGCCATTGCCTTTTTGACCATTGCTTCCACCTTTTTCGCGGTCACGCTCTACTTTGCCGGGCTCAGGCGGCTTGAAGCCACCCGCGCTTCGGTGGTGGCGACCCTCGAGCCGGTGGTGGCGGCCTTTGCGGCCTGGCTCTGGTGGGGCGAACGCTTCAGTCTGCTGGGGTATCTGGGGGCAGGCTTGGTGCTTTTGGGGGTGTTGTGGATGGTTTTGAAGCCACAGCCCAGGACTGTGCCTAGTCTTTAGGCTGCAAGGCCTGGACGTCCTAGTGGGCGTTCAACGACGCGAACACGTCTTTTAGCGTATTTAGCATGATCCTGGCGGTCCTTAGCAGCGATGATGTGGGGGTTGTTTTGCAAGATGAAGTCGGTCATCATGACCAGATAGGCCATGCGTTCCTTGAGCGACAGCGATTGAAACCAGCGGGCCTTGGCCTGCAGGCTCTCCTCGGCGCGGTCATGGGAAACGCTGACCTTCATGTTACAGATTGTATCAGAAGGTCTTTGTGCGATTACTGAGCGTCCTGTAGGCTGGGATCGCGTTGAGGCACCCATCTACAAACTGGGGGTAGCAGATGCAAGAACTCAGGCACTGGATTTTATTGGCGCTGCTCCTGTTGGGCTTCGCGTGGGCCCAGAAAATCGCCGTCACCTTCACCTACGACCCGCCGGTGGGCCTCGAGGTGCGCTCGGTGAGCCTGCGCGGGAGCTTCAACAACTGGGCCGAGCTGCCCATGCAAAAAACCGAGGAGGGGGTCTGGCGGGTGGTGGTGGAGCTGCCCCCCGGCCTGGTGCAGTACAAGTTCTTTATCAACGGACAGTGGCCCCGCAACATGTGCGAGGACGAGACCTTTGGCACCCCGCAGGTAGACCTCGAGGCCCATGGCTGCGAGGACGACGGCCAGGGCGGCCAGAACGCCCTGCGCGAGGTGGGCCGGGCTGCCGATAATCCGCCCGATAGCGGGGGGCTGGCCCTCCTGCACGACCCCAACCAGCCGCAGTTCGTCTCGCAGGCGGCAGGCCGCCTTTCGGTGCGCTTCCAGGTGCCCCAGGGCAGCATCCAGCGGGCAGTGCTGATGGCCGATAAGCCTTATCCGATGGCTTTGCAGCTCACTGCGCCAGACGGAGAGGTCTGGCGGGCTGCGCTGCCACTTGGCGTACAGTCGTACCGTATTCAGGTGCTGGACCAGGACGCTAAAGAACAGACGTTTGGCCCCTATCAGGCCCCCATACGGCCCTTCCGTGCGGTGGACTGGGTGGCCGGGCGGGTGGGCTACCAGATTTTCCCCGACCGCTTCTGGAACGGCGACCCCAGCAACGACCGCCGGGCCCTGGAAACCAGCCAGGCCCGCATCGACCAGACCTGGACGGGCAAGCTGCCTTACCTGTCGCGCTGGACAGATGCCCCAGGCGATTACCACTGCTGCCAGCAGTACTACGGCGGCGACCTGGCCGGGGTCTTGCAGCGCCTTCCACACCTGCGGGCGCTGGGGGTGAACCTGATTTACTTCAACCCCCTCTTCGATTCCGGCTCGGCCCACGGCTACGACACCCACGACTACGTACGAGTGGCTCCCCGGCTGGGCGACAACGCCCTTCTGCGGCGGGTGCTGGCCGAGGCTCATCGGCAGGGCATCAAGGTCCTCTTCGACTTCGTGCCCAACCACACCGGCCTAGGGCACTGGGCCTTTCAGGATGTGGTGAAGAAAGGGCGTGCATCGCGCTACTGGAACTGGTACTTCATCCGCCAGTGGCCCTTCACCCCTGGGGATGGGCGGGCTTATCTGGGCTGGGCCGACCTGGGCAGCCTGCCCAAGCTCAACACCCTGAACCCCGAGGTGCAGGACTACCTGATCCGGGTCTCTAAGTTCTGGCTCAACTTCGGCTTCGATGGGATTCGGGTGGACGTGGCGAATGAAATTGCCCCTGAGTTTGTGCGGAAATGGCGGGCCGAGCTCAAGGCCCTGAAACCCGATGTGTACCTGGTGGGCGAGGTCTGGGATTTGCGCCCCCAGTACCTGCACGGCGACCAGTACGACTCACTGATGAACTACACCGTGGGGCGGGGGGGGTCGCCCCCGGCTTTTGGGGGCGTGCTGGGCTTTGCCAGGGGTGGTCCTTTGCAGAACGGACGGCGGGTGCTCTTTGAGCTGGCGCGGGTCTATGCCACCTACCCCGAAGCGGTGGCGGCCATGGGCTTCAACCTGATAGGTTCACACGACACCCCACGGGTGCTGACCGACCTGGGGGGCGGGGGGCTGCGCGATACCCCTTCGCCCGAAGCCCTGGCCCGGCTGCGGCTGGCCTCGGCCATGCTCTATGCCCTGCCGGGGGCTTCGGTGTTTTTCCAGGGCGAGGAATGCGGCTTCACCGGCGAGCGGGGGCAGTGGCCGGTCAACGAGCTGTACCGGTATCCGCTGCAGTGGGACAGGTGCCGAACCGAGGTACTGCGCCACTACCAGTTGCTGGGCCGCCTCAAGGGCCAGCTAGGAGCGTTCCAAAGCCCACTCTTCCGCACCTACCTGGGTGAAGGCTCGTTGCTGGCTTTCCTGCGCGGCGAGCCGGGGGTGGGCGAGGTGCTGGCGGCTTTCAACAACGGCACTGAGCGGGTCAACCTGCGGTTGCCTGCGGGCCAGTGGCGCGATGCGGTGGAGGGGCGTGCCTACCAGGGGCAGGTGGGGTTGCCTGGGTTGGGTTGGCGGTATCTGGAGCGGGTGCGATGAGGGGTTTCCTGCAAGCCCCTCAAGCCCTGGTATTGAAGCCCATCTCGAACCTGTCCAGACGCCAGATGTGCTGTTCGGGGCGGTACTCCAGCATGGCATAGCCAAGGTCGGCAAATGAGAACCGGATGCCCTGCCCGTTGGCAGTTGGGGGAATACCCAGAATGACCCGGAGTGCGGCGTTCAACACGCCCCCGTGGGCCACCACCAGATAGGACCCGGCACCTCGGCTCACCAGCCTTTGCACAGCGCGGGCAGCCCGGCTGTAAAGCTCCCACCCGCTCTCTCCACTGCCCCCAAAGGGTTTTTCATAGGGGTTGCGGAAGTTGGGCTTGGGGAAACGTTGCTGGCCTTCCTCGTAGGATAGTCCGGCCATAAGGCCGTTGTCTTCCTCCATCCAGTCGGCCTCGAGCTCCAGCGGCACCCCAAGGCCCTCATACCGGATTCAAAAAGATACTTCACCAAACCAAAAGCCCCAGGGGCTATCTTTTTGAATCCTAGAGCACTCCCTTCGGTCGGGTTAGTTCGTCACCATTCGGTAACGAACTAACCGAATCTGGTAATATATCGCTTTTGGGTCACTTCTGGGCAGATTTGGTAGAAGAGCGCATTGGGGGCGCTCATGGGAAAACCCGCGCCCAGAGGGCAAAACCGAACAACGTCTGTCCGGGGCTAAAGAAAGCGTTGAGGGTGGTTCTTAGTTCGTAGTTGGAGAGGAGGTAAATGTAACTGGTGCTGAGCTGGGCTCGCAGGGGGTAGTCCAACAGCAGGTACGTGCTCAGGTTCCAACTGGCTTCCTCCCCCTGCGGGAGGGTCCACTGCCCTGCCAGGAAATGACCCGCGGGTAAGAGAGGCAGGGTGCTGGCGTAGCCCCCCTCGAGCGCCCACCAACCCTCGCCCAGGCTACCGCTCAGGCCCAGCGCGTAGCGGACCTCCCGGGGGTCAAGCAGAAGCCAGCCTTCCCCGTACACCACCAGCCCCGCCACGGTGCCGCTCCCGCCTAGGCCCAGCACCGGGCGGGCGGGGTAGAGGGCGTGGGCCTCGAGTTCAAACGCACCAAACTCGCGCCGCAGGCTCAGTACGGGAACCAGGCGGCCCGCCTCTTCCAGCACCGCCAGGCGCAGCCGGGTGGCTTCAGGGTTCCAGCTCACCCGCAGACCCCAGCGGCCCTGGCGGCTGCCCAGCGGACTGACGGGCTCCAGGCTGTAGGGCAGTGCGAAGCGGGCGACTTCCAACGGCAAGCGCTCGAGCCCCGCGCTCACGTCCAGTTCGCCTTCGCGGTAGAGCCCATACAGCTCGGTCAGGCCCGCGTCGGTCGCAACCGAGTGGGCAAAGCTCACCCCCGGATCGAGCACCAGTTGAAAGCGCAGCGGGCTCAGGTCGTAGCGGGCCTCGAGCCGGGCTCCAAGGCTCCAGCTTGCGGTCGGGGGTGCATTGCTGATGACCAGGGCGGTGCTAAAGCGAACCTCGAGCTGGGTCTCCAGGTTTTGCGCCAGGGTGGGCTGAAGGCAAACCGCCACCAGCCACAAACTCCGCACAATGAACCACGAGCGAAGCGCAATACGCTGCTGGCCCTTGACGAAGCTACGCCGCAATCTGCCCATCCTCGAGCCGCACAATCCGGTCTACCCGTTCCAGGAGCCTGGGGTCGTGAGTGCTGAAGACAAAGGTGACGCCCTGCTCGCGGTTGAGGGTTCGCATGTGCTCGATCAGGGCCAGGCCGGTTTTGGAGTCGAGGTTGGCGGTGGGCTCGTCGGCCAGAATGATTTTGGGCCGAGCGGCCAGGGCGCGGGCTACCGCCACCCGCTGCTGTTGCCCGCCCGAAAGCTGGTTGGGGCGGCGGTGGGCAAGGTCCTTCATGCCCAGGGTTTCCAGCGCTTGCAGGGCTTTGGATTCACGCACCTCCCTGGGTTCGTCGCGCAGCTCGAGCACAAAGGCGGCGTTCTCCAGCGCGGTCAGCACCGGAATCAGGTTGTAGGCCTGAAATACAAAACCCACGTTCCACAGCCGCAGATTGGATAACTGCGCTTTAGAAAGACCATCAATGCGCTGCCCCCCGAGCCACACCTCGCCCGAGGTGGGTTTGTCGAGGCCCCCCATCAGGTGCAGGAGGGTGCTTTTCCCACTGCCCGAGGGGCCAGCCAGCGCGATGAACTCGCCAGGGTGAACCTCCAGGCTCACCCCCCGGAGTGCGGGGGTTTCCACGGTATCTACCCTGTACACCTTGGTTAGTTCCTTAACCTGCAAAACGGGGGTCATGCATCACCTCGGTTCAAGCGGTAAAGCGCATGGCTTCTACGGGTTCTAAGCGGGCGGCGACCCTGGCCGGCCACCAGGCGGCCAGCAGGCCGGTCAGGAGGGTATAGGCCAGGGTGATGGGGATGTCCCAGGCCCGCAGGCTCAGATAGACCTTCTCGGGCAGGCCAAACACGCTGCCCACCTCGCCATAGAGGGCCTCGAGCGAGAACCCTCCCGAGAGAGCCGCAATGGTAAGCAGGCCCAGCAGACCGCCCACCAAAGCGCCGCTCGAGCACAGGAGCAGGCTCTCCAGCACCACCATCCGGGTTACCTGGCCGGGGCCTGCCCCCAGGGCCACGATCACGCCAAACTCACGGGTGCGCTCGAGCAGGCCCAGGTAGATGGTGTTGACCACCAAAAGCCCCGCCAACCCGAAAAAAATGGCAGCAAAAATCAAGACCAAAGGGGTGAGCAGGTTGAAAATCTGGGCAATGGCGGGACTGGCCTCACGCCAGCTTTCCAGGCTCAGGCCCGGCCCCAGGCTGGCCGCCAGCGCTGGCTGCACGGTGTCAAGCTGGGCATCCTGGCTGTATCGGGTGAAGGGGAAGTGCAATTCGATGCGGGTGGCACTGCCTGGCGCGGCCAGCTCCTGGGCGGCAGCCAGCGCGAGGTAGGCACTGCGGGCCTCGATGGCAGGGTCGGGAAAGCGTAGGAGTCCCACCAGCCGGTAGGCCCCGGCCCCCCGTCCTTCGGTGCCGGGTGCATAAACGTACACCGCATCGCCCAGCCTCACCTTGAGGGCCCGCGCCAGCGAGGCGCCCAGCGCAATGCTGTCCAGGTCACCTGCCTCCGGCAGACGCCCTTCTACCAACGACTGCTTCACAAAGCGTTCGCGCAGCTCAGGAGGGCGCTGGTCGCCAATCAGCAAGACCCCCCTGGAACGGGTTTCGCCTGCCACCAGGGCGGGAATTTCCAGGGCCACCACCCGGCTGGCCTGGGTCTGGGTGGCCAGCCGGGCTTCCACCTGGGCTGCATTGGGAATGAGCAGGTCGCGGAACTCACGCTTTTCGCGGTAGCCTTCCACCCGCACCTGCAAGTGGCCCACCGAGGCGGTAAGGTTGTTGTAGATGCCGTTTTCCATGGCCCCCAGGAAGCTCAGGTAGACCAGCGTAAAAAATACCGCCAGACCCACCGCACCCGCCGTCATCAGGCTGCGCCCACGGTGTCGCCAGATATTGCGCCAGGAAAGGCTGAAGAGGTTGAACATGAGTGCCTCGCGTTTAGCTAACTGCCAAAAGCTCAAAGCCGAAGGCCGAAAGCTCGGGTAAAGCTGATAGCGGATAACCCATAGCCGATTGCGCGCATCCTCGGTACCCTGTGCCCTCGACCCTTGACGCTTGACGTACTTTAGACCTGCGACCTCTTTGCGAAGCTGCCTTAGCAGCCGGCCTCGAGGGCCCGCACCGTGAAGCAGCTTTCGGGAATGGCAAGGCCAAAGCGGTAGTTGCTGTAGACCACGCTGGTGCGGTGGCCCGGACGCAGCAAGTCTTCTACGGTGGTCTGGGTGGGGAAGCTGCGCCCCCCGACCTGGGCAAACTGGGCAAAGGTAATCTTGCGTACCGCCTGGCCGCGCTGGTCGTAGTAAAGCACCTCGCGGGGCACGAAGCCGGGTTTGCTGGCCTGCAACACCAGCTTGCCGTAAGGGGTGGGGGCCTGGGGCTTGGGGATGAGCTCGAGGGTGATGCTTCCCTCGGTTTCCGCGCCGATGCTGGGGGTGAAGTCCTGCTCGAGGTCGCGTCCGGCCAGGTCGCTGTAGGAGAGGTCGGAGCCCAGGAAACTATCGCTGCGCCCGCTGGGAGGCAGCCGCAGGACCCGTTTCAGGGTGGGGTTGTAAAGCTGAATGTTGTCTCCTACGCGTAGAAAAGCCTGTCCGGCCTCGCGGGGTGGGGCCTTGACCCAGGTGACGGCCCGCTCGTTGCCATCCGAGACTACCTCGAGCACGTACTGGGTTTGCCGGTCAGGGCGGGTCACGCTCAGGGTCAGGGTGGCCCGCACGCTCCCCCCGCGCTGGTTGTCCACGATGGCCCTGAGCACGGCCTGGGGGTCGGTGGCGGCGCTGCCAAGCCCCAGGCAGAGCAGGCTTAGCAACCACAATCGGCGCTTCATGCAGTGCCTCCCTTCACTCCGTCCGCATGGCCTCGGCGGGGTTGAGTGAGAGCACCCGTCGGGCCGGAATCAGAATCGAGAAGAACGCGGCCAGTACGATGGTAAGGGCCGCATAGAGGGCGTAGAGGGGGCTTTGGGTGGTGTAAATTTCACCGCCGGTGCCCAGGATTTCCCAGGCCGCTCCATAGCTGGCAAAGATAGGCCCCAGCACGTTCTGGGTGGCCATCCAGAAGTTGAGGGCGTAGCCCAACACCAGCCCCACCCCCCAGCCGATGCTGGTAGCCAGCACCGTCTCGAGCGTGACCATCGCGGCCAGCCGAGGGGGGTTCATGCCGATGGCCCCCATCATGCCAAACTCGCGGGTGCGCTCGAGTACGCTCACCAGTACCGTGCTGGTCACGGCCAGCGCGGCAAATAACGAAAAAATCATCCCGATAAAGAAGGTTGAACTCTGTTTGGTGCCAATCGCCGAGGACAGACCCCCCAGCAGCTGGGTCAGGTCGTAGGCCCGAATGTTTTGTGGCAACACCGGTTGCAGGGCCTCGGCAATGCGGGCTTCCTGGCCCCGGGTCACGTCCAGGGCAACCCCGGTGGCGGTCTGCAATCCGGTGAGCAGGCGGGCATCCTGAAGGTGCACCAGCACCGTGCCCCGGTCTACCGGGGCAATCCCCGACTTCACCAGCCCCACCACCCGCAACCCCAGGGCCTGCGGCCCTGCCAGCGCCGAGGTATCCAGCACCACCCGTTCGCCCAGCCGCACGTCCAGGCGCTCGGCCAGTTGTTGCCCCAACACCACCTCGCCCGGTTTTTCCAACATCCGACCTGCGGCAATGGCGGTGGGAATGTTGCTCACTCTGGCCTCGAGGGCGGGGTCTACCCCGCGGGCCTTGGCCGCATCGGCGGTGTAAGCCGAGCGAATCAGGGTGGGAAACTCGAGCCGGGGTGCCGCCGCATTCACGCCGGGTTGGGTTTGTATCCGAGCCAGAAAGTCCAGGCTGGGCAAGCCCTGTTCGGGGTCGGGGTCTTCGAAGTATTGCGGGGTGGTGATGAGGGCCGGCGCGCTCAGAAATCGGGCGTTGCCAAGCTGTACCGACTGGGTGAAGCCATCCTGCACCCCCCAGAACAGAATGGTGGTAATGGTGGCGTAAGCGACCACCACCACCAGCAGCAAGGTGCGCCGCCGATGCCGCCAGAGGTTGCGCCAGGCCAGCCGGGGCAGGGCTGCCATGCTAGAAAAGTCTTGTTGCATCCCGACCTCCGCTTAGCCCTTTCGTTTGCGTTTTCTGCGCTCGTAGCGCTCGAACAGCCCCTTCAACTCCTCCTCGAAGAAAGCGTAGAGCTCCCGCATCTCGCGCAGCCGTTCGCCGCGTTCGGGGGGGGCGTTTTCCAGCAGCCGCAGGCCCTTGTCGGCCAACGTTTTGTAGACACTCAAGCCTGCCAGACCGTTTTTAACCCGCTCGCTCCAGGTGCCGGGCCGGATGCGAAAGTAGTCCTGCCTCGAGCCCCGCCTGGGCACCCGCTCGATCAGGTGCATCTGCACCAGCAGCCGGGTCATGGTGCTGATGGAAGCCTTGCTGGCCCCCAGTGCCTCCACCAACTGCGAGGCGGTCTGCTCGGGGGGGTCGCAGACCATCAGCCAGCCCAAAATACGCCCCGCCGTGCGAGGAATTCCTGCCGCTTCGTAGGCCAGAGCGAACTCCTCGACGAAGTGGTGCAGGTTGTTGGACATTCCCAAAGTTTAGTTGGTATGATATATTTAGTCAATACTGAACAAAATAAATTATAACATGACTCATAGGGAAAACCTTTGTTCTAATCGAGCAACGCCGCTGAGTAGCGACGCTTTCATCGGTGATCCGCCTTGAACGGTGGGCTCATACCATCTTTGTTTGAACACTTTTTGTTGGAACGATCAAGTAGGGAACAGGGGTTAGGGGATAGGGGACAAGCGTTTGAAAACCACAACCTACCTCCTGCCACCCCCACCTTGTTTGTCGCCGAAAGTTGGGTATAGGGCTAAATTTGCCATCATAACCGCTGCACTCCAGCACAGGTCATAAGAAATCCCTATGATCTCGTCCTTTAGCCTCGCTCCACCAAGTCTTCTGTATCCCAATAGGGGGCGTGGAGTTTGTCTAGGGGATGCCAGGCATTTATCGTTTTCCCCTTTCCAACTTCCCTTGCGGAAGAGGGTGGCGTTACCGCTGGCAAGTTCGCTACTCATTTTGCCCAATAAGACAGTTCTTACGGCAATCCGGTGTCGCCGGGTGAGGGATTACAACGACAGTGTTCATGCAAGAGCCTGAGGAGGTGCTTGGAAAGTTGTATGAACCCTTACCCCCAATAGCGGATGGGGTCATACGGAGCTCATATCAAACACAGTTAAACGGGGCGAAACTACACTCGCCCCGTTTCAAGCAATGGGTTTGCACCTCAAGTGGCGGTTCTGGGAGTGCCCAGCCAGTCGTAGATCAGTACCACCGCAGCAATCAGGTTCACCACGATGTTCCAGCCGCCCGTGGGCAAGCCCAAGAAGCTGATGTTGAAGAACCCGATGACGGCCAGTGTAGCATAGACCACGCCCATCACCGCTGCTACCAGGTGGGCCATCTGGTCGTTGGTGAAATAGCCGTAGAGCAAAACCACGGCGGTAATCAGGTATACCAGCGCCAATCCCGTGGTGCTGGGGATGAAGCCCAGAATCAGGCCGCCGGGGGCAAAGAACAGACCCAGTACCGCCAGCAGGGCAAACACCAGCCCCATGAACAGGTCAATCGCTCGAGCCGACATAATTCCCTCCTAGACCTTTACCGGGGTCTTGATCGGGATGGCTTTGGCCTTGGCGACTTCGCTCTTGGGCAGGGTCAGGGTTAGCACGCCGTTTTCGAACACGGCCTCGGCCTTATCGGTCAGCACTTCACTGGGCAGTACCACCGAGCGCTCAAAGCGGGTGTAACGGTGTTCGCGCAGGTGGTAGTTGCGCTCTTTCTTCTCTTCCTCCTTTTTGGCTTCGCCGTAAATCCGAAGCACATCACCGCGTACCTCAATCTTGATGTCTTCGGGTTTGAGGCCGGGAATCGAGGCTTTCACCAGGATGTTGTTGCCCTCTTCGTAGATATCGAGTGGCATGGCCGCCACCTCTTTATCGAGGAACGGAAACTCACGACGGAACAGGCTTTCGTCAAACAAGCGCTCGATTTCCCTCCGCATGGTATCCATTTCGCGCCAAGGGTCGAAACGAGCCAACATATTGTTTCCTCCTTTGCTCTAACTGGACGTGCGGTGGCCACACGTCGGACGAATCCTTGGGTCTACCTGCCGGGCTCCGGGCCGCCACCCCACCCGAAACCCAGAGGTCTGGACGGTCAAGCATGAGCTGTTGCAGCCTCAGCTTGGTTGGCACTGGATGCCGCTGGAACCGGGCGAACCAGCAGCACAGGCACCGGCGCATGGTGGGCTACCCCTTCGGCCACACTACCCAGGAGCAGGCGTTCCAGGCCGGTGCGCCCGTGGGTGCCCATCACGATCAGGTCGGCGCGGCTATCGCGGGCAAAGTCCACAATCACGTCGGCTTCCCGCCGGGTCTGGGCCTTGAGCAGGGCCGTTTTCACCCGTGGGGCTTTAGCCAGCTTTCGGGCATTCTCCACAATGACCTCACCCTGTTCCTCCATCGCCTTCAGGGTATCTTCCCAGTTGAAGGCGGTCATGTTACCGCTGAAGGGGCCTACCATGGGTGCAGGCAGAGGGGGCACCACATGCAGAATCTGCAACTCGGCACCCAGCAGGGTGGCTAACTGATCGGCTATCTCGAAAGCGGGGCGGCCTGCTTCGCTGCCATCCACGGGGGCCAGAATGCGCTCAAAGAGGCCTGTGCTGGGCTCCACCTGCCCATCGCCGCGCACCAGCATCACCGGCATTTTGGCCAGCCGGCTCACCCGTTCGGCTACGCTGCCTAGCAGCATCCGACCCAGTCCCTCGCGCCCGTGGGTGCCCATCACGATCAGGTCGCACTGGCAACGGTTGGCCAGGTAGACGATGCCTTCGGCAATGTCGTCGTCGCGCATGGGCTCGGTGCGGAGCTCGAGCTGCATCTGCCGGCCTAGCTCTGCCCAGGGGGCCAGGATTTCTTCGGCGCGGTGCTTCATGGCTTCCGACGGAGCGGCCAGTCCCCAGTAGGTGGGGGGCGCCTTCAAAACATGGGTTACGAGCACCTGAGCATTCAGTTTTTTAGCGAAGGCCAAACCCACCCGCCCAGCCCGCTCGCTGCAGGATGATTCATCCACCGCGATCAGGATTTTGCGGAACATAGTACCCTCCTTGCTTTGAAGCTAACCTGCCACCGTTACCAAAGCATTACCAGCGAGGCAGCCCAGCCAGCCCCCCAAAGGCCTTGTGCAGACGTTCTTCGGCTGGCCCCCGCACGAACTCGAGCCGGGTTCCATAGGCCTCGGCCAGCTCGGGCAATACCTGCTTGAGCTCCACATCCTCGATGCGCCCAGCCCCATGCGCTACGGCGCCCTCCATGCTGCCCCCCACCCAGCCATCCGGGGCGCGGTAGACCTTACCCTGGGGGTGCCAGGGGGCTACCAGCAGGTGCAGCCCGCCCTGCTGCAAGAGCTCCAGGGTCTGATCCAGCCCGGTTACCCCACGCTCGGCCAGCTCGTCCAGGAGCCGGTTTTCCCGTTCGCGCTCGAGGGGTTCCAGCACGCCCTCTACCAGCTTCAGCACCTCGCCTGCCGGGGCACGGGGGGTGGGCAGTGAGGGCAGGGTAGCCAGTACCCGTTCGCGCAGCCTTTTGGGAAGCAGTTCCTTGAACACCAGAACCTCGGGCTTCTGTCCGACCAGCACCAGCCGCTGGACATTGCGCTCATTCATAACCTGCTCGAGCAGGCCCGCCAGGCGTTTGTAGAAGCGGTGGGTCCAGGTATCCAGCCGACGCTCGAAGCGGTCGGTGTTGGCCGCTGCCCGGTGGATGCCCCCCTGGCCGTGGCGCCGCCCTGGGCTGTCCTGGGTGAGCTGGTTCCACTCCTGGGTGGGCACAGCCCGGAAAGCCCCCGGCAGCTCCTCGATCTCGCCCAGGTACACCTCGAACATGCGCCATTTCTCGCTATCGAGGTAGACCACCCCCACCCGGTCGTATTCGTCCAGCACGTAGAGAATGGGGGTCAGGTAGGGCTCGCCCCAGCGGGCTTCGACGCCCTTCACCAAAGGCAGATCCACCTGCAGGTCGTAGATTTCCATCCAGCTCCCGGTGGCAAAGAGCACCCGGCTGCGGGCCTGGGGTAGGTCGTGCTCGAGCGCCTCTAGCACCTTTTTGCGTATCTCGAGGGGCGTTTTGGTGGCCTCCAGCGCCTCTCGTGCCCTCAGCGCATAAGCCTTGCCCTGGTTGCTCGGGTTGGCCGGGTTTACATCCAGATACAGCGACAAGACCGGAGCCACCCTGGGAGCCACAAACTCGCGTATGTAGCGGGTACCTTCCTGGGTCAACATGGCAACCTCCTTCTTTTCTGAGTGCTGGGAGGTCAGGTACTCACTGTGCCTCCTGGTTTGATTCAAACCCAAGCCAATTACCTATCCATTACGGTTGCGGGTGCTGGGAGGCCTGCTCATTGGCGAACGGCCCCCTGCCTCAAGCCTGTGGGCTGCTTGAGCGCAGGCCACGAACCTCGTGATAGGGGGCGATGGGGCCACCCTGCTTGATGTGTTCGGCCAGCGCCTGGGTTTCGGGCATGGGGGTATCGCCCAGCTCTTCATGCAAAAATTTTACGAAGCGGCGGTAATGCTCGATAGCGCCGTAGCGATCCCCCATAGCGGCCAGACACCACATCAGGCGTTGGTGGTAGTTCTCGCCGATATAGGGGTCGGTCTTCAGGGCCCGCTCGAGGTAAAGGGCAGTGGCCTGCCAGTCTTCCCGGTCATAATGGATCAGGGCAACCTCCAGCAGCGCTTGTACATAGGCTGCCTTGTGTTCCTCGCGGGCCTGGGAAACCCAGTTGGTTGAATAGCCGGGCAGATAATCACCCCGATATAGCGATATGGCCCGCAGGTAGCTTTCCAGGCGCAGGTCTTCATGGGCTGCACGCTGGCCCTCGGCAAGGGCCTGGTAGAAATCGTATAAATCGGTGCTGTGTAGAATTTCTTCGGCCAGGCGGTAACGACCATGATCCTCCAGGATGGCCGCGGGGTTCCCCAGCGCGGTACGGATTCGGAAAACCGTTACCCTGAAGCGGTTGTTGGCGATGGGGTCGGGGTCGAGACCCCACAGGGTCTCGAGGATTTCTCCCTTACTGCGTCCTTCGGGGTAGGAAAGCAGGTAGAAGAAGAGTTCTTCCGCTGTGTGGGCGTGCCAGACGGCCGGTCGTCCGGCCACCAATACCTCCACCTGGCCCAGGGTGCGCACCCGGAGCGCAGGCGAAGCCTGTTCTGAACGGGTCGGCATCCTTTTCATGCCTTAATTTTGTTACAAATCCATTACCGCTTCATCCGCCAATTGGAGTAGATGAGCCGCTGACCAGAGCTGGATGCGCTGGACAAAGGAAAAATAAGGGGGCAACCTTGCCCCAGGGTTGGTGAGAAGCGATAAGCCTTGGCCTGTGGCGCTCGACCCTTGGCCCGTGCCCCCGTACCAGCGGTAACACTGTGGTAATGGCCTGGGCCCATTCTAGGCACAGGTGAACTGGATTGAACCGACAGGAGGTGCTTGTGTTTCGTCACATCTTGGTTCCTGTGGGGCTGGGAGCGGGTAGCCAGGCTGCTGCCCAACATGCCCTCGATCTTTCCCGCTGGCTGGGCTGTAAGGTGACACTGGTGCATGTGCTCGAGAACGCCGAGAGTCTGGTTGCCGAGACCTTTGTCAGAATGGTGCAAGGGGCCCGCCGCCAACCGACGGTATTGCTGGTGGAGCCCCACGGCCAGACCATCGGGGCGGTAGTTGCCCAGACCGTCCAGCAAATCCACGCCGACTTAATAGTGATTGGCTGCCATGATGATGCCGAGCAGACTTCGGAGGTGTTGGGGCCTACAGCCCAGAGCATTGTGGCCGATGCCAGAGTGCCCGTGCAGGTGGTTCCCACTGCGGTGCTGGTGCAGCGCAAACCCTGGCTGCAGCGCTTCGCGGTTCCTGAGGTGCACGAGATTTGACGCCTGTTGTGGGGGGTTGGGTTAATGCCTACTTATTTTGGTGCAAACTTACTGAGGTATTGTCAGCGATAACTCGAAAATTATCTTAGAGAGGCATTGCTACGCCCCCTCATCCGGCAACACCCCAGACGCAGTTTATGACGTCATAGTCACTGTTCTTATATACCACTGGCGGGGTGTCGCCACCTTCTCCCCTTGTGGGAGAAGGGAAGTGGGTTCATGTGGATTTGGCATAAGGCCCCTACATCTTTAGAAGGATGTAAAAGTCGGGCTCTCGGGTCAATCTGGAGCCGGAGGTGTCCATGCAGTCTGCTCCAGCCGCTCCCCGCTTGCAAAGGAGGCCCCGGATGATCGGGTGGTATGCCTTGTTCGGGATAGTTGCCCTGGTTGCCGTAGCCTGGCTGGGCCTGAGGGTACAGCCCGCGCCGTTTCCGGCTTACACCGCGAGCGCCACACCCATCGCCACCGTGCCTTTGCCCGCCGGGCTACCCGCGCCGGTTGAGCGCTTTTATCGCACCATCTATGGTGAGCAAATTCCCGTCATTACCTCGGCGGTGGTTACCGGGCGGGCTGTGGTGGGCCCGGTTCCCGGATTCCCCAAGTTCCCGGCCCGTTTTCGCTTTATCCACGAGGCGGGCTACAACTACCGCCACTACATCGAGGCCACCTGGTTTGGCCTCCCCATCCTGCGGGTCAACGAGACCTACCTGGATGGCAAAAGCCTGCAAGAGCTGCCCTGGGCAAGGGTGCAGAACGACCCTAAAGCAGACCAGGGCGCCAACCTGGGGATGTGGAGTGAGTCCATGTGGTTTCCCGCAGTCTTTCTGACCGACCCCAGGGTGAGGTAGGAGCCCGTAGACGACCATACAGCGATCTTGAGGGTGCCCTTCAAAGAGGGTCATGAACGCTTCGTGGCCCGCTTCGACCCCGATAGTGGGCTGTTGCGCTGGCTCGAGTCCATGCGCTACAAGGGCACCACCGGCAAAAAAGTGCTCTGGCTAAACGAAAGCCGCGAGTACCGCAGCATCGGGGGCCAACTGACCCTGGCGGTAGGGGCCGCGACCTGGATCGATGACGGCAAGCCCTGGGCGGTTTTTACCGTCGAGGAGATTATCTACAACACCGATGTCAGCCAGTACGTGCGGGCCAAAGGCTTGTAGGAGGTGGGTATGAAGGTGCTCGTGGCGTATGCCAGCAAATACGGCGCAACCGCCGAGATGGCAGAGCGGGTGGGCAAAGTGCTTAGCGAGGCAGGGTTGGCCGTGGAGGTGCTGTCTGCCGAAGCGGTGCAGGAGGTGAAGCCCTACGACGCGGTGGTGTTGGGTAGTGCGGTCTATGCCGGTAGCTGGATGAAGCCGGTGGTTGAGTTGTTGCAAACCCAGGAGCAAGCGCTGGCAACCCGGCCCCTGTGGATATTCTCCGGTGGCCCTACTGGCGAGGGCGACCCGGTGGAAATCATGCATGGCTGGCGCTACCCCGAAGCACTGAAGCCCCTCCTGGAGCGTATTAACCCCCGCAGCATCGCTTTTTTCCACGGCAAGATTGACCCCGAAAAACTGCACTGGGGCGAAAAGCTAATCATCAAGGCCTTGCGGGCCAGAACCGGCGATTTCCGCGACTGGAAAGCCCTCGAGGCCTGGGCGCAGGAGATTGCCCAGGCCCTGCATGTTGAGTCCGAAGCCTGAGGCGGTTGCAAGACCGCGATAAGATGGCCCCATGTCGCTGGCCCTCGTTGCCCTGCTGCTGCTGGTGGCCATTCTGGTGTTGGCGGCGATACGCAGCGACCTGAACGCGGGCATTTTCGCGGTGGCGGTGGCCTATGGCCTGGGGCTTGGGGTAATGGGCCTCAGTGCAGCCGAGGTGGCGGGTTTTCTGCCCTCACAACTGGTCTTGACCATTGTGGGGGTGGCGCTTTTGTTCGAGATGGCCCAGCAGAACGGCACCCTCGAGCGCCTGACCGCTGTGGCGATCCGGTTGGTGCGTGGCAACGCCCGGCTGCTGCCGGTCTCGTTTTTTCTGTTGACCTTCGCGCTCTCTGCAATGGGGCCCGGCAACATCGCTGCCACCGTGCTGGTGGCCCCCATCGCCATGCCTACGGCAGTTGCGGCGGGCATCAACCCCTTTCTGATGGCAGTGCTGGTCTGTACCGGGGCCAATGCGGGGGCTTTCTCGCCGGTCTCGGTGACGGGTAACATCAATACGGCCCTGATCCAGAAAATCGGTCTGACCGAGCCCCTCTTGCCCTTGCAGATTTTCCTCACGGTGGCTCTAATCCAGGCCGTGACCGCGCTGGCAGCCTACCTTCTTTTGGGGGGTTACCGGGTGCAACGCCGCGCCGATGTGCCCGAAGTGCCACGGCAGGAGTTCGAGCTTCGCCATATCCTGACGCTGCTGGCCATTGGGCTCTTCATTGTGGCGCTGGTGGTATTCCAGGTGCCGGCTCCTGCGGCGGCCTTTGCGCTGGTAGCAGCCCTCAGCCTGTTTCGGCTGGGCGATGCCGATGCCAGCATCAAGGCCCTGCCGTGGGGGGTGCTGCTGCTGATTTCGGGCCTGAGCATTCTGATTGGGCTGCTGGAAAAAGTGGGGAGCCTCGAGCTCACCACCCGCCTGCTGGCGCAGGCCGCCACTCCGCAAACAGTCAATGCCGTACTGGCCTTCTTCGCCGGGCTGGCCTCGGTGGGAAGCAGCTCGTCGGGGGTGGTGATGCCGCTGTTCATCCCGCTGGCCCCGCAGATCCTCGAGCGGGTGGGGGTAGCCGACCTGACCTCGGCGGTGGTGGCGATTGACCTAGGCTCGCACATGGTGGACGTAAGCCCGCTCTCGACGCTGGGGGCTTTGTGCCTGGCGGCGCTACCCCACAGCCAGAACCGCAGTCGGTTGTTCCGCCAGTTGCTCGGCTGGGGTTTGTCCATGACCGTGGTGGGGGCGCTCCTGGCCTGGGTGTTTTTGGATTTGCTGTGATGAGCCAGCCGAATTCTGGAGCTCTGCACCTGGGGTTGGTAATCACACGAGGAGGCCATCTGAACACACCGTTGTAGAGATGTTCATTCACCTTCAGGCTTCTGAGAAGGATAGACCTGTAGCCCCCTCCCTACCACACCACTACGCCGTAGGAGGGGAGTGAAAAGGCGTCCGCTTCGGCTTCTGCCGGAGTACAGTACGAGCTGTGGCATAGCCGTATAACTCAACCGAAATGGATATATCTGTACGGGTATTTGTTCGACTGTGTACTGAAGCCTGCAAACTATCGAGGCTACTCAGAACAGTGACGCTAGGGGCACAAAAGCCCGTCATTCCGAGCGCAGAGAGGAATCTAATGCGCTACCATCCCCAACATTCACTAACCTTGTGCCGCAGCAGATTCCTCGTCGGCTAACGCCTCCTCGGAATGACAAGTGTACTTGTTGTTAGATTGGATGAATCTCGTGCCGTTGACACCGCCGTTCTCAGTAACTGCTTGGATTTGCACTGCCTTGTGCGTAGACTCTTCTTTGTGCGCCGAGGCCAGCTTTTAGGACTGCTATACCTTAACCTGGCGACGCTCTTTTGGGGCAGTACGTTTGTGCTGGTGAAGGATGGTCTGCAAACCCTGGGGCCGGGCCAGATCAATGTTGTGCGCTTTGCTATCGCC
>CALFDH010000018.1 GCA_937950405.1 uncultured Meiothermus sp. | reverse complement strand
GGGGTGCAGCATCCGCTCGATGGCCGCAAATACGTTCTCTACATTCAAAAGCGGCTCGCCCATGCCCATCAGCACCACATTGCGAATCTCGCGGGGGGCGTGGCCCTGGTGGTGGGCGGCCAACAGAATCTGATCCAGAATCTCCGCCGCCGTGAGGTTGCGCCCAAAGCCCATCCTGCCGGTCGCGCAGAAGGTGCAGCCTGCCGGGCAGCCCACCATGCTGGAGATGCAAATGGTTTTTCGGTTGGGGTAGGGCATGTACACGGCCTCGGTTTTCTGGCCGTCGAGCAGGGTATAGAGGTACTTTACCGAGCCGTCCTGGCTTGGGTAGGGCATTACCTCGGCTACCTCCGAGATGCGGAAGCGCTCGGCCCACTCGCTGCGGAGGGCCCTGGGCAGGTCGGTCATCTCGTCCCACTGCCGAGCACCCTTCTCGTAGAGCCAGCCCGCCAGTTGTCGCCGACGGTAGCCCTCACCCGGTAACGCCTCCAGAGGCAGGGAAAGCAGCGAGGTTTGGTCTTGCAGTGCCATAACGCTTCAGTATAGCGAGCCCCCAGGTCCCGGTCGGGCGCCCGGTCACCTTTGAGTGAAGGAGCAATCTGACCCGACCGAAGGGAGACGCTTTCTTCGCCGACCGAAGGGGGGGTGCGCTCTAAGATTCAAAAAGATAGCCTCAGAGGCTTTTGGTATTGAAAACTATCTTTTTGAATCGGGTATTAGAAGAATAGTGCCTGAGACGTCTCTGACTGCATCTGGGGTGTCGCCCAGGTTACGGCTTTGCGAGTGTTTGCACCAGAATCGCGTAAGCGATTCGCCTAGGATGAGGGGGTAAAGTAATGTCACTCATAAACAACCATCCAGGTAATTTCGGTATCACCTTGTGCCCTAGAGTCTTTGCTGCTCTTCGATACGCTCACGCAGCTCGCGGGCATATTTGGGGTTGCGCCCCCCGCCCAGTCCGGCCAGCCCGCCAATCACCCAGAAGGCAAAACCCACCGGAAAGGGCTTGACCAGCAGGGCGGCCAGCACCCCGCCTATCAACAGGCCCAGGGCCACGCGGGAGCGCCCGGTCAGAAAACCGCGCACGGCCAGAAACATCAAAAGGCCGGGCAGCAGCCACAGTAGCAGCCGCAGCACCAGCACGGCACCTTCGGTCACAGGGTCAATAGTAGCAGATGTTCAGGTGCCAATGCCCCAGACCAGCAGGGCCCCCAGGTCTTCGGCGGGAACCGGCCAGCCCAGGATGTGGCCCTGGCCGTAGTCGGCGCCCAGCTCCTTCATGCGGGTGAGCTGGGACTGCTCTTCCAAGCCCTTGGCCACTGCTTTGGTGCCGACAGCGTGCACCATGTCTATGGCCGCCTTGGCTAAGGTGGCGTTCTCGGAGGCCGAGAGGGCCGGGCTGAGCTTGATCCAGTCGAGTGGCAGGCGTTTGAGCTGGGTGAGCGGCAGGGGGTTGGTGCCAAAGTTGTCGAGGGCGATGGAGACCCCCAGGTGCTTGAGGATCTCGAGGCTGCGGCTGGCGGTCTCGAGGTCGCTCAGGATGGCCTCCTCGCGCAGCTCGATGATGATGATGTCGGTAGGCAGGCGCTTGGCCGAGAACATCTCCTGCAAGACGGTGGGGAAGTTGGGGTCTACCAGGGTTTCGGAGGAGATGTTCACGCTGAAGCGGGCGTTGACCCCGGAGGGCTTCCAGAGGGCGGCCTGCTCGAGCACTTTGTCGAGGGCCCAGCGATCCTGGGCGCTCATCAGGCCGACCTGTTCGGCCAGGGGCAGAAACTCCCCGGCCTGGTGCAACCCCTTGGGTTTGGGCCAGCGGGCCAGGGCCTCGACCGCTACGAGCTCGAGGTCGCTCAGGTTGAAGACCGGCTGGAAGTGCAGGGTCAGACCATCTTGCGAGAGGGCCTCTTGCAGCTCGGACGCACCAGGGGTCAGGAGGCGGATGCCCCCGCCGGTCTCGAGGGCTTTCTGGCAGGCTTGCTCGGCCTGATTCCAGAGCCCCTCTACCGAGGTAGCGTCCTGTGGAAACATGGCGATGCCAATGCCCACCTTCAGACCCGGCAGTGCGGCCCGCAGGCGGCCTAGCAAGCGATGAGCTACCCGGCTAGCCCCCGCCGTCCAGCGCACCTCGGAAAGCAGCAGGGCAAAACCCTGGTCGCCCAGGTACGCGAGCGAGTCGCTCTGGCGCAGGGTATAGGCAACTTCGCGGGCGGCCTGCTCGGTTTGGGCCTTGTTCATCCCCTCGACCCGGATGCGCATCAGGGCCAGTGAACGCCCGTGCCGCTGGGCCAGCGAGAGGGCCTGGGCCAGGTTGAGCTCAAACTCGCTGCGCTTGACGGCCAGCGACTTGCGCTCGGGGGTCTGGATTTTGAGATCCTCTTTGAGGGGGCGCAGAATGCGCTCGATGACCTGGGCCATGGCCAGGGCCAGGGTCTCGTCGGCGTTGCTCCACTTGCGGGGTTGGATGCTCTCGATCCACAGTACGCCCCGAAGACCGTTTTCGCCGTGGAACACCACCTGCAATACCGCGCCCAGCCCTCGGCTGATCAGGATGTCGCGCAGTTCGGTCATGCGGGCGTCCTGGCGGGCATCGTCGGCGGCAATGAGCAGGTTGCGCTCCAACACCTGGAAATATACGGTGTGTCGCTCGGGCAGGAGATCTTCGGGTGGGGAAGCTTCAGGGTACTGCCCGACCAGCTTCAGGGTGCGCTCGTTGCTGTCGCGTAGCCACAAGCAGATACCCTTGAAGCCCAGGGAAATCAGAATCTCCCCCAGCTTGGGCAGGGCTTCTTCCACGCTGCTAAAGCGATGCTGGGTGATTTCTAAGAGCGAGCGCTGCCAGGTTTCCTTGGGCATGGGATTGACCGCCACGCCCTGGGATTCCACCAGCAGCGACTGTAGCGCTTCGATCAGGGCCAGCTTGGCCCGTTCGCTCAGGTTGTAGCCTTTTTGCCCGATATGCAGACGAGGGGCCGCCCAGACCAGGCGGCTGCTCACCCAGGATTCGCCGGTAAGCAGGTTGAGCAGGAGCTCCTGGGCTTCCTGGGGTTTGAGCACCACGCCCCCAGCCCCGCCCAGGCGTACGGCCATGCCCGAAGGCAAATCTTGATGTTCGATCAAGAGCGTGGCCCCTTCAATCGAGAGCGGCGCAAATAGCTTCCAACTAACCTCGTTCACCGAATGTCCAATCCTTTCATGAGAGGCTCCAAGCCCTATGTGCTTCCAATGTACCAAGGGTCGGTATGGAGGATTGGTTATCCGTCACCTGGTGATCCGTTAACAACTAACAACGACGTTAATTTCACAGAAACTCGGCAGAATTACGGCTGGATCACCTTCAAGCCCCCCGGAACCATGCGTACGCGGTACTCGGTGGAAGGTTCAATCAGCTCGCCGTCGGAATGGGCCGGGACGGGGCGGTCGAAGCGGGCCGTGAACTCGGCGCCCCGGAAGAAGTGCAGCTTGGGGTGGTTGACGTGTCGGCCCAGGAGCAGCCGGGGCAGAATCCCCACCACCCCCAGGCGGCTGAACTCACCGGCCACCGCCGCCGAAATGAGGCCATCGGTGGGTACCGCGTCGGGCACGATGGGAATACCCCCCCCATAGGTCGAGGCGTTCATCAGGGCCACCAGCAAGCTAGGACCCTGATAGACGGTCTGGCCGTTTTGGATGAGCTCGAGGGTGGGGAGCTCCAGCTCCTTCAACACGCCAAAAATCGAGTACAGGTAACGGGGCATGCCCCGCAGGAAGATGGGGGCTGTGAGGGCTTTGCGCGCCACGGCCGCATCGAAGCCAATGCCCAGGCTGGCCCCATAGGGCTGGTTGTTGACCAGGCCCAGGTCTACCGCATGAACGGTTCCATGCAAAGCGGTACGCAGGGCGGCCCCCAGGTCATGCCGGTGCAGGCCCACCATGCGGGCAAAGTCGTTGCCGCTCCCAATCGGGATAACCCCAATCGCCTTGTCCGTGCCGGCGATCCCTCGTACCACCTCGTGTACCGTCCCGTCGCCCCCCACGGCGACCACCCGACTGCCCGCAGGGGCGTTGCGGGCGACCTCGATGCCGTGTCCTGGGGCCTGAGTAATGGTGATTTCTGTGTCGGAAGACCGGGCGTGCTGGCGAATGGTGGCCTCGAGCTGCCGCAACATCTGGCCGACCCGCCCACGCCCTGCCGCCGGGTTGATGACAAAGGTGGTATGGCTGCCCATTGCGTGTCAGGAGATTCTAACAGAAACCGGCGTTGTACAATACGGTTATCCAGGGTGGTTTTCATTTGCGCTCCCGAAATTTTTGGAAAACCGCCTTTTTGACGAGTAGGGCGCTGTTGATCATGTTGTGGTCGAACCCCTACCGCCGTGTTTTCGAAGGATGGTCTCATGAACCGGCCTGTTGCTCAAACCCACCTTTCCCAACTTGCCGATTTGCTCACCTGGATGGATGAAGCCCCGGAGCGTCGTTCGCTGGCGCCCGAGGCGCGTACCCCCGAGGGGTTGTGGTGGGAAGTGTTGGCCGGAGAGGACGAAAAGGCCTGGGTCTGGCTCGAGGCGGGCCGGGTACAGGGGTACGGGGCCCTGGTGCCCTTCTGGGATGGGGCGGCCCTCGAGGGCCCTATCATCCGCGCAGGCAACGGTCTGGCCCTCCTGGAACACCTGGTCAAAAAAGCCCGCCAGGAGGGGTATCCCACCCTGTACGCCTTTCCCGAGGCCCGCAATCGCTACGCTCGAGACCTGCTCGAAAAGGTGGGTTTTTCTGCCGAGCACACCACCTACTTTTACACGATAGGCCGCACCGATCTGTCGTATCCGGTGCCCCCCGGCTACAAGATTGAGCTGGCCGAACCCTGCGACCCCCAGGTCTACCGCGACCTGTACAGCCGGGCCGACGACGGCTGGAGCCTGCGCCTGCACTGGACCGACGAAGAACTGCGCCAGCACTTCCTGGGCGCGGAAGTAGAGCTCTTCATGGCCTACGCTGAGCAGGGACAGGCACCGGTGGGCATGGCCGAGCTCGAGCTCGACGACACCCAGGCCGAGATTGCCTACATTGGGGTGGTGCCGGAGGCCCGGGGGAAGGGGCTGGGCCGGGCGCTTTTGGGCGCAGCCGCCGAGTGGGCCTTTAGCAATCCGCAAATCCAGAGCTTGCAGGTTCGCGCCCACGATCATGAGAAGGCCGCCCAGGCCCTCTACAAACGCCTGGGCTTCAAGGAGACCAGCGCCGTGATGACCTACGCGCTCGAGCTCCTTTGAACCCTAGCTGCTTTCCCCTGACGACTTTAGCCGTGCCTCGATCAGGGCGACCCGGCCCGGACGCTCGAGCTGGATGTAGAAAGCCAGCAAGAATTCTAGCGAAACCACCGGGATGCTCAGGCCCAGATAATCCACCGTAGTCCTCTTGTGCCGGAAGTCGGGTGCGGGGTTCCAGCGCCCATTCGGGGTTTGGAACTCCATATAGCCCATGGCCTCCACCACGATGTCGTGAATCTTGAATTGAGCCAGATACGAGCGTACCAGCCGTACCCCCAGGTGCATTCCGGGCGGATAGACCAGATACTCGGCCAGCAACTGGGCCAACTGTTCGGCCCCCACGCGGTCGGTCTGGAGGTCGATGTCTTTGGGTACCACCGGCAACCCGTGCAGCGCCAGGGCCAGGCTGCCGCTCACCGCCCATTCCACCCGGGCATCGTTCAGAATGGGGCAGATCACCCGCAACACCTGGACAATCCGTTCGGGCAGCAGGAGGGGCGTCATAAAAACCGCTAGCTCAGGGCGTAGGGCTCAAAAGCCTGGGGGTCGAAATGGCAGGAGGCCAGGTCTTCCCAGTATAGCCACCCGTCCTTGAGCGGGGGGAAGTTGCAAAATCCCCCTTCGGCCTTGAGGTGAAAAGCCAGCTCGCAGGGCTCACTCACCCCTTCCTGAAAGGCCATCAGCGCGGTCTGATAGGCCCCAAAGCTGGACAGTGCCTGCGAGCCCACCATGGCCCTTTTGCCCTCGGCGCGGTTCAGGGCCAGCATCTGTAGGCTCTGGGTGTAGCCGGTACGGGCCGGTTTGAGGTTCAGGATGTCGTAGGTGTCGAGCTGGGCCTCGCGCCACAGGTCGCGCAGGGTAAAGGCCGAGTCGTCGGCAATGAGGGGGAGGATGGCCGCCTTGCGCAGGCGCTTGCGGGCCAGCACCTCGGCGATGGGCAGGGGCTCCTCCACGTACAGAAGCCCGGCCTCGGCCCAGAGGCGCAGGTACGTTTCGGCATCCTCGGGCGAGAGGGTCTCGTTGGCGTCGGCATAAAGTTTGATATCTGGAAAGTGTTCCCTGAGCGCGGCAATCCGTGCCAGGTCGTCCTTCAGGTCGCGACCTACCTTCACCTTGAGCACCCGCACCCCGGCCTGGTAGACGGCCTGTGCATCGGCCAGCATCTCGGCCTCGTCGGCAATGCCCAGGATGTAGCTGACCTGCACCTGGGAATGGTGGGGCTCCAACACCTGCCAGAGGGTCTGGCCTTCGCTCTGGGCCCAGGCCTCCCACAGGGCAATATCCAGTCCGCCTTTGGTGGTGAGGTGGCCCGGAAACTGGTTCAGTACCTGCTGAATGGTCTCGGTATCCTCGGCCTCCAGACCGAGCAACTGCGGGGTCAGGTAGTCCAGCGCGGCCCGCACGGTGCTTATCGTTTCACCGTAGATGGTGGGGCGGGGGGGGATCTCGGCGCGGCCTACCGCGCCATCGGAAAGCTCGACCTCCAATAGCACGTGCTCCAGGGCGGCAAGCTCGGAGGCCCGGCCCCAGCGCAGCGTACCCTTGAGCGGCAGCCGGAATGGACGGGGGGTGATGCGCTTGATGCTAGGCATGAACCCGATCCACAAAGGCCCGGATGGCGGCGGCTTCTGCTGTTAGGCTCAGGGTCTCGGTGTCCAGGAACAACGCCCTGGGGTGGCCCGCCAGCACCCGCCGACTGCCGGCGGGGTCGTAGTTTTTGCCCTCTTCGGCCACAATCTTGAGCTTGGCGGTGAGCTCCTGGATGGGCACGTTCCAGCCCAGGGCTTCCTCTAGCTCTGCTTCGCTCAAGACCCCCTGGGCCAGCTCGCGCAGGGTGGCCAGGTCGTTTTGCTCGAGGCGCACCCGGTCGAAGGCGTCGCCCCGCTGGAGCAGGCGGGAGAGGCGGGTCAGCTCGCGGGCTTCCAGCACCACAAAGCGACTGTTGGGCAGGTGTTCCAGGGCAAAGCGCACCTCGTCCGCCCCGCGCAGGCCATCAAACAGTAGGGGCCAGGCGGGTACGGCGTGGCTTTGGGCCAGAATCTCCGCCACCCCGCCGGGGTGCTCCTGCCGGAAGCGCCGCGTAAGGGCAAACCGTTCGCTGCGGTCCAGGGGCTGCTGGGCGTAGCCGTACAGGGGGAAGACGTAGCGGTCTACCAGCTCCCGTCGGTCGGGGAGGGTGGGGTAGTTCAGGGCCTGGATCAGACTGGATTTGCCCACGCCGGTCAGGCCCACCAGTATTAGGAGGGGCAGCTCGGACAATGGCCTGGTCTGAGGGGGCGCAGGTTCACCGGGTAGGTAGAGTGAGTGCGTCATGCTGCTTATTGTAGGGGGGTTTTCTGCTCAAGTAGACCCGCGCGATGGGATAAAAAAATGCCCAGCCCTATAAGCCTACCGAGTAGCATAGAGTTCGTGGATATCCTCGAGCTCTACAAAAAGACCGGCGCCCTGTTGGAAGGGCATTTTTTACTGCGTTCAGGCCGTCACTCGCCCAAGTTTCTGCAATCCACCACCCTCTTGCAGCACCCGCTTTACGCAGAAGCCGTGGGGCAAGCCATAGGAGAGCTATTCGACGATCTCGAGATCCAGTTTGTGATTGGCCCCGCCATGGGGGGGGTGGTGCTCGCCTTCGTGACGGCCAAAGCCCTGGGGGTGCGGGCCCTCTTTGCCGAGAAGGATGGGCAGGGGGGCATGTGGGTGCGCGAAGGGCTTACCATCCACCCCGGCGAGTGCTTTTTGGCCGTGGAGGATGTGGTCACCACCGGGGGTTCGGTGCAGAAGGCCATCCAGGCCGCCGAAGCCAGGGGAGCCCGGTGCGTGGCGGTGGGTGCTATTGTGGACCGGAGCGCAGGCCGTAGCGAGTTCGGGGTGCCTTTCCGGGCGCTTACCCGCCTCGACTTTCCGACCTACGCCCCCGACTCCTGCCCTCTGTGCCAACGGGGTGTGCCCTTACAGGAAGTCTAGCCTCGAGGCGGTAGGCTAAAAATATGTCGAGCTTTGCAAGTGATCCGCTACGAGCAATCTGGGCCATTCTGCTCTGGTTGGCAGCCCTGTGCTTTCCAGCATCCCTTGCCCAGAGCAATGTTGAGATCGCCCGGCAGGCAGTCCAGGACTGGCAAGCCGGTAAATACACGGTCGACCCCGCGCAGGCGCTGGGCAAACCTACCGAGGAGGCGGTGCGGCTGCTCGAGCGCAGCTTTGCTTTTGCCCCCCCGCCCCGGGGACTCCAGGTCAATCTGGACGAGCCTCAGGAAGAACAAACCCCCCGGGGGGTTATCGTGCAGTTCCCGGCTACCGTGTCTGGCCGGGGGGGCGAGGTACGGGTGACCCTCCGGGCAGGCGAGGTGACCCGCATTGGCTTCGCACCCGAGGGTGGCCTGCTGCCAGCCTGGATCAAAAACCCGCTTGCCTGGGCGCTTTTTGTCGTACTTTCGCTGGGCTGGCTGCTGGCCCTGCGGGCCGATAATCTACTGGCCCGCTGGTGGCGTGAAGGTTGGAGCTTGGTACGCCAATACTGGAGTCTATACATAGGCGTGAATATCGGCCTCTATGGTCTGTTTGCGCTGGGAGGGCTGGTCGCCTATGCCAACCCCGAGTTGGTTAAGCTCATGCAGGAGATCGTGGGGGGTTCCCTCGAGCAGATTGGCATCGGCGGCGCTGTGGGCGGGGGGGTGCTGGGTCTGGCCGTTGTGATATTCTACTGGAATTTCACCAATGGCCTCGTCCTGACTACGGCAGTGCCGGGGCTTTTCCTGGGTATTCCGGCTTTGCTGTTCAATGCTATGCGGTACTTCATCCTGGGTTTCGCCCTGAGCCCGGTGGCCCTGCCCCTGGCCAACTACCTGCTGCACCTTCCTACCATTGTGGTGGAGTTGCAGGCTTACATCCTGGCAACCTTTGGCGGCATGGTTTTGATGCTCAAAACCCTGCGAGCCGAAGGCTACCGGGCCGGCTTGCGGGCACTGGGCCGGATGGTCTATTTGGGGGCTTTTTTCCTGCTAGTTGGCGCCTGGTACGAAGCCTTCTCGATTCTGGTGTTGATGCGCCCTTGAGGACTGTTTTAGGCCAACTTAGGGTTGTGCGAAGAGGGAATCAGGGCCTGTAGGCGAAGAACCCCAGGGGTAGCAAGCAGAGGTGCGATAGAGTGGTAGGGTCTGTGTTATGCCCAGCTCGGTAATCCTTCCAAAGCTCGAGCCGTCCAAAACCGGGGAAGGTTCCCTCGAGCCCATCGCGGTAATCGGAGCGGGGGCGTGGGGTACGGCGCTGGCCTTGCTGGCTTCCTCCAAAGGTGTTCCGGTGTATCTGTGGGCAAGGCGCTCCCAGCACGCCCAGGCCATGCAAGAGGAGCGGCAAAACCGCGAATACCTGCCGGGAGCGCTCTTCCCCGCAAGCCTCCATCCCACCGCCGATGCCGAGGAGGCCCTGCACAAAGCCCGCTTTGCGGTGGTAGCGGTTCCCTCCAAGGCTTTTCGGGAAACACTGGCTTCGCTGCCCAGGGCCGCGGCGTATGTTTCGGTTACCAAGGGCCTGCAGTTTACCGACCATCACCTCCTGCGCATGAGCCAGGTTATTGAAGAAGTTACGGGGGTGGGCCAGATTGCGGTGCTCTCGGGGCCCAATCTGGCCGATGAAATTGCCCGCTTCCTGCCCGCCGCAGCCGTGGTGGCCGCCCGCGACCCTGAGCTGGCCCTTGAGGTGCAGCAGGTATTCTCCGGAGCCAGCTTTCGGGTCTATACCACCCTGGATGTGGTGGGGGTAGAACTGGGGGGAGCCCTCAAGAACGTAATAGCCCTGGCTGCGGGCATGGTGGATGGCTTGAAGCTGGGCGATAATGCCAAGGCTGCCCTCATTACCCGCGGCTTGCGCGAAATCATCAAGTTCGGGGTGGCCCAGGGGGCCCGTGAGGCCACTTTCATGGGTTTGTCGGGCCTGGGCGACCTGATCGCCACTGCCAGCAGCCCCCTCTCGCGCAACCGCAGCGCAGGGGAACGCATTGTCAAAGGGGAGACCCTGGCCCAGCTGCAAGCGCAAAAAAATGTGGTCGAGGGTATCTACACGGCCCGGGCGCTTCATGCCTGGGATCAAGAAACCGGGGCCGACCTGCCCATCACTGAGACTGTATACCGGATCATCTATCTGAAGGCCGACCCCCTCGAGGAACTCTCGAGGCTGATGGGACGCGAAGCCAAGTCTGAGTGATACCAACATTTCCCGGATAGCTATCGCGCTCTTCACAGCGAAGTGCTCTAAGGGTCGTTCCTGAGCCCCCTCATCCCAAGTGAGTCGCTTACGCGATTCTGGTGCAAGCACGACAAAGCCGTAACCTGGGCCACACCGGGGCTTCCCCGGAGTTCATCGCCGAACTCGAGCGCCACGGCTACGCCTGCTACCAGGCCTCGCCAGAGGACTCTTCCAGCGTGGCCCGAGTGGTCTAGCCCCCGGCCAGGGCCTGGGTCTCTTCGGCCAGGAAAAGCCAGGTCTCGAGCACGCTGTCCGGGTTGAGCGAGATGCTCTCGATGCCCTGCTGCACCAGCCAGAGGGCCAGCTCGGGGTGGTCGGAGGGGCCCTGCCCGCAGATGCCAATGTACTTGTCCATACGCTTGGCGGTCTGGATGGCCTGCGAGAGCAGAAACTTGACGGCCTCGTCTTGCTCGTTGAAGAGGTCGGCCACCAGCCCCGAGTCGCGGTCTAGGGCCAAGGTAAGCTGGGTGAGGTCGTTGGAGCCAATCGAGAAGCCGTCGAAGAGCTCCAGGAACTGCTCGGCCAGAATAGCGTTCGACGGCACTTCGCACATCATGACAATCTTTAGACCGTCCTTGCCCCGCTCGAGGCCGTTGTTCTGGAGGATTTCCAGCACGGCCTGGGCCTCCTTGACGGTGCGCACGAAAGGCACCATGACCCACACGTTCTGCAGGCCCTTGGCCTCGCGCACCTCGCGGATGGCCTGGCACTCCAGGGCAAAGGCCTCGGCGAACTCGGGCGAGCGGTAGCGCGAGGCCCCCCGGAAGCCGATCATGGGGTTTTCCTCCTTGGGCTCATAGCGGGTGCCGCCCAGCAGATGGGCGTACTCGTTGGACTTGAAGTCTGAGAGCCGCACGATCACTGGGTGGGGTGCAAAGGCTGCTGCAATCATGCTGATGCCTTCGGCGAGCTTTTCCCGGTAGAAGGCCACCGGGCTTTCGTAACCTGCGGTTCGGCGGGCAATCTCCGTTTTCAGATCCTCGGGAAGCCGGTCGAACTCTAAAAGCGCTTTGGGGTGGATGCCGATGGTGTTGTTGATGATGAACTCGAGCCTGGCCAGCCCCACCCCCGCGTTGGGCAGGTTGGCAAAGCTGAAAGCCCGCTCGGGCGAGGCCACGTTCATCATGATTTTGGTGGGGATGGGGGGCATCTTGTCGAGCTCGATGCGCTGCATTTCAAAGCGTGGGCTTCCCGCGTAAACCCGGCCCACGTCCCCCTCGGCGCAGGAGACCGTGACGGCTTGACCGTCCTGGAGTACCTCGGTAGCCCCGGCGGCCCCCACCACCGCCGGAATGCCCAGCTCACGGGCCACAATGGCCGCGTGGCAGGTGCGCCCACCCCGGTTGGTCACGATGGCTCCAGCCTTTTTCATCACCGGTTCCCAGTCGGGGTCGGTCATATCGGCGACCAGCACATCGCCCTCCTGCACCCGGTTCATCTCGCGGGGGTGCTGAATGACCCGCACCGGGCCGGCCCCGATTCGCTGACCAACCGCCCGACCTGTGACCAGTACCGCACCCCGTTCCTTCATCTCAAACCGTTCAATAACCCGGTTCACCCGGCTCTGCACGGTCTCGGGGCGGGCCTGCAAGATGTAAATTTGCCCATCCAGGCCGTCTTTAGCCCACTCGATGTCCATGGGTCTGCCGTAGTGCTGTTCAATCAGCAAAGCCTGTTTAGCCAGCTCGAGCACATCCGCATCGGAAATGGAAAAGCTGGTGCGTTCGGCAGCCGTGGTCTCGATGGCCTGAACGCCCTGACCCTCGCCGGCATAGGTCATTTTCTGGAGTTTGCTGCCCAGGGTGCGCTGCAGGATGGTGTTGCGACCCTCGGCCAGCCCTTTTTTGTAAACGTAAAACTCGTCCGGGTTTACCGCGCCCTGCACCAGCAGCTCGCCCAGCCCGTAGCTCGAGGTGATGAAGATCGCATCGCGGAAGCCCGACTCGGTATCCAGCGTGAAGGCCACCCCACTGGCCCCCAGGTCGCTTCGCACCATGCGCTGAACCCCTGCCGAGAGGGCGACCTCCTCGTGGGCGAAGCCGTGGTGAACGCGGTAGGCAATGGCCCGGTCGTTGTAGAGCGAGGCAAAAACCTTTTTGATGTGCAAAAGTACACTTTCAATGCCCTTTACATTCAGGAAGGTTTCTTGTTGCCCCGCAAAGCTGGCCTCGGGCAGGTCTTCGGCGGTGGCGCTCGAGCGCACGGCAACAGAAAGCCCGCCCTGGGAGGCGGACTCGAGGCGAATGTAGGCATCCACAATGGCTACCTCTAGCGCCTTGGGTAGCTCGGCATCCTCGACCCAGCTCCGAATTTCAGCCCCTACGCGGGCCAGCTCGTCCACATCGTTGGTGTCTAGCTGGCGCAGGGCGGTGTTGATGCGCTCAACCAGGTGGTTATGCTGCAAGAACTCGCGGAAGGCCGCTGCCGTGGTGGCAAACCCCCCCGGAACCCGCACCCCAGCCTGGGAGAGATTGCTGATCATCTCGCCGATGGAGGCGTTCTTGCCCCCTACAACTTCCAGGTCTTTCATGCCCAGCGTCTCGAACCAGCGAATATAGGTCATGGCCGCACCTCGTTGCAGTTGATGGTAGTTTGGGGGAGCAGTAAAGAGGAGAGGTCGGGTTTGGTGTAGGTATAGCCTAAAGCTCTGTGTAATTGAAGCTACACACATAAACTACACTGTTATGACAGAGGACGCTATGGAGCGAACGGTTTTTATTGTCTCAGACCATACGGGCCTGACCGCAGAGTCGGTTGCGCGGAGTCTTCTGGCCCAGTTTGAGGCCGTGCAGTTTCGGTACGTAACGCGGCCCTTCACCAACACCGAGGAGGAAGTTTATGGCCTTGTGTACGAAATAAACTCGATTTACGAGCGCGATCGGCTGCGGCCCATCGTGTTTTCGACCCTGGCCAATCCGGTGCTCAATGACCAGCTCAAAACCGCCCCGGCCCTGCACTTTGACCTGTTTCGTAGCTACCTGGGGGAGCTGGAGCGCGAACTGGGTCAGCCCCCTACAGGCCGGGTAGGGCGGCTTCACAGTATCAGCGACAACACCTACTTCGCCCGCATTGACGCAGTGGACTTCGCGCTGGCCACCGACGATGGCCTGGGCGAGCGCTACTACCAGATGGCCGATGTCATTCTGGTGGGGGTCAGTCGGGCCGGCAAGACCCCGACCTGTCTCTTCCTGGGCATGCAGTACGGCCTGCGGGCCTCCAACTACCCCCTGGCCGAGGACGACTTCGAGCGGGAAAGTTTGCCCGAACCAATCAAGGCCCACAAAGAAAAAATCTTTGGCCTGACCATTCATCCTACCCGGCTGCACCAGATTCGTACCCAGCGGAAGCCGGGCAGTCGCTACGCTTCGCTGGAACAGTGTGAGTACGAGGTGCGCCGGGCCGAGCTGTTATTCAAGCGGCTGGGGCTTCGTTACTTCGACACCACCAGCGTCTCCATCGAAGAAATTGCCGCCAACATCGTGCAGTCGGCGGGCTTACAGCGACGCTTTGCCTGACTTTTGCTGGATTGTGAGCCGGGTCTGAAGAATCCCGACTAAACTACTATACTTTCTATTGAACAGAACCTATACTCTTATTGCGAGTGATTCGCAGTAAGAGTCTGGGACAACCACTACAAAAAGGGGAGAAGCATGGTCAATCAACTGGAAATCCGCAACCTGCACGCCAAAATCGTGGATGGCGAGACCATTCTAAACGGGGTCAACCTGATTGTGCCCAAGGGCCAGGTGCATGCCATCATGGGGCCCAACGGGGCGGGCAAGAGCACCCTGGGGAAGATCATCGCCGGTGACCCCAGCTACGAGATCACCAAGGGCGACATCCTGATGGACGGGGAGAGCATCCTCGAGATGGAAGCCGACGAGCGGGCCCGCAAGGGGCTGTTCCTGGCTTTCCAGTACCCCGTAGAGGTGCCGGGGGTGTCCAACGCCAACTTCCTGCGCCTGGCCCTGCAAGCCAAAAAGGGCGGCGAAGTGGACATGATGGAGTTCTACGGCAAACTGCAAAAAGCTTTGCAGACCCTCGAGTGGGACGAGAGCATTCTGACCCGCTACCTCAACGATGGCTTCTCCGGGGGCGAGAAGAAGCGCAACGAGATCATGCATATGATGGTCCTGGAACCCACCTACGCCATCATGGACGAGACCGATTCCGGCTTGGACATCGACGCCCTTAAGGTGGTGGCCAAGGGCGTGAACGCCATGCGCGGCCCCAACTTTGGCGCGCTCTTGATTACCCACTACCAGCGCCTGCTCAACTACATCGTGCCGGATGCAGTACACGTAATGATTGATGGCCGCATCGTTACCTCGGGCGGCCCTGAGCTGGCGCTGAAGCTCGAGGAGCAGGGCTACGACTGGGTCAAGGAAATGGCGGTCAGCAACTAGCACCGAGCGGGGCGCTGCCGAATGCCATCGGAGCGGCCTAGGGGAGCAACTATGTCCGAGAACATCCTGGTTGAAGAGATTGGAACCGAATACAAATACGGCTTTGTGGATGAGGTCAAGCCGGTCTGGAAGGCTGAGAAGGGCCTCTCGCGGCGGGTGGTGGAGGCCATCAGCTACCACAAGGACGAGCCGGCCTGGATGCTACAGTTCCGCCTGAAGGCCCTGGAAATCTACCAGTCCAAGCCGGTGCCGACCTGGGGGGCCGATCTCTCCGGGCTCAACATGGACGAGATCTACTTCTACGCCAAGCCCACCGAGAAGCGCGATGCCAGAAGCTGGGACGAGGTGCCCGAGGAGATTCGCCGCACCTACGAGAAGCTGGGTATCCCCGAGGCCGAGCGCAAGGTGCTGGCCGGGGTGGGCGCGCAGTACGACTCGGAGATGGTCTACCATCAGGTCAAGGAAGAGCTGGCACGCCTGGGGGTGATCTTCGTCTCCATCGAGGAAGGGCTCAAGCACCACGAAGACCTCTTCCGCGAGTACTTTGCTACCGTGATTCCCCCCGAGGACAACAAGTACGCCGCACTCAACTCGGCGGTCTGGTCGGGCGGGAGCTTTGTGTATGTGCCCAAGGGGGTTAAGGTAGACCTGCCCTTGCAGGCTTACTTCCGGGTCAATACCGCTGAGCTGGGCCAGTTCGAGAGGACCATCATCGTGGTGGATGAGGGCGCCGATATGCACTACATCGAGGGCTGCACCGCCCCCACCTACACCACCGACTCCTTCCACTCCGGGGTGATCGAGATTGTGGTGAACCAGGGCGCCCGCAGCCGCTACACCACCATCCAGAACTGGTCGCACAACATGTACAACCTGGTGACCCAGCGAGCCCTGGTCAAGAAAGATGCCTACCACATGTGGCTGGATGGCAACCTGGGCTCCAAGGTGACCATGAAGTACCCCAGCAGTTACCTGGTTGAGGAGGGGGCCCGCTCGGACATCCTCTCGATTGCCTTTGCCAACACCGGCCAGCACCAAGACGCCGGCGGCAAGCTGATTTTTGCGGCCTCCAACACGGGCGGCAGCATCGTGTCCAAGAGCATTTCCAAGGGCTCGGGCCGCAGCAGCTACCGGGGGCTGATTAAGGTGTACGAAGGGGCCAAGCACGTCAAGGTGAACGTGGAGTGCGACGCGCTTTTGATCAACGAGGAGTCCCGCACCGACACCTACCCCTATATGGAGATCGAGGACGACACCGCCACCGTGGGCCACGAGGCCACCGTGAGCCGCCTCAACGACGAGCAGATCTTCTATTTGCAAAGCCGGGGGCTGCCCGAGGACGAAGCCGCAGCGCTGATTGTGCGAGGTTTTATCGAGCCGGTAGCCAAGGAGCTGCCCCTCGAGTACGCCGTCGAGCTGAACCGACTGATTGAGCTCGAGATGGAAGGGTCGGTGGGCTAACATGGAGCTGACCTCAACCCTCTCCCGCGACCTGGTATTGCAGGTTTCCAGCTTGCTGAACGAGCCCGACTGGCTCCGGGCCAAGCGCCTTCTGGCCTGGGAGACCTTTGCCAGGCTGCCCTACCCCACCACCCGCACCGAGGAGTGGAAGTACACCGACATCACCGAGGTACCCTTCGAGGAACTCTCCCTCGAGCTCCCCACCGGAAAGCCCTCAGCCATTCCCCAGGCGGTACAGGAGCGTCTGGCCCAGGCCCAGCTCTCGGGTTACGCCGTGTTTGTGGGGGCCGATCTGGTACACGCCCTGTTGCCCGAGGAGTACCGCCAGCGGGGCGTCATCTTCTGTAGCCTGCACGAGGCCCTTGCCCAGCACCCCAGGCTGGTCGAGGAGAACCTCTTCAAAGCGGTCAACTGGTCAGACCTGGTGGGCACCCAGCAAAACCGCCCCGAGAACGCCAAGATTCCCGCGCTCAATGCGGCCCTCTTCACCCACGGGGTGTTCCTTTACATCCCCAAAAACGTGGAGTTCAGCAAACCTATCGGGGTCTTCAAGTACCTGGAAGGCGGCAAGCTCTCGGGCTCGCGTACCCTGATTGTGGGTGACGTGAACAGCCAGGCGGTCTACATTGAGGAGTACATTTCGCCCTCTAAGGTGGCCGCCTCGGTGAACACTTCCTCCACCGAAATCATCGTGGGCAACGGTGCCAAGGTGCGCCACGCGCACATCCAGCTGCTGGGCCAGGGCTTCTACCACTTCCACCGCCAGCGGGCGCACCTCCAGCGTGATGCCGCCCTCAACGACCTGGTGGTGAACATGGGGGCGACCATCAGCCGGGCCGAGGTGCAGTCGGAAATGCTGGGGCCGGGCTCTTCCTCCGAGATGCTGGGCCTGTACTTCACCTCCGGCAACGAACACGTGGATCACTACACCCTGCAACACCACGTAGCTGACCATGCCCACTCCGACGTACTCTACAAGGGTGCAGCTAAGGATCAGAGCCGCACCGTGTATGCGGGTTTGATCAAGGTGGGGGTAGGGGCGCAAAAGACCGACGCCTATCAGACCAACCGTAATCTGCTCTTATCCGAGGATGCTCGCAGCGACAGTGTGCCCCAACTGGAAATCGGGGCCAACGATGTGAAGTGTTCGCACGGTTCGTCCACAGCGCCCGTTGAGCCGGGGGAGCTGTTTTATCTGATGAGCCGCGGCCTGCCGCGCCATATGGCTCAGCAAATTCTGGTGAAGGGTCACATGACCGACGTGCTAACCCGCATCCCCATCGAGCCGCTGCGTCAGCACATCGAGCGCATTATTGAGGAAAAAGTAAGGGTATAACTGAAAGCTGAAGGCCGAAAGCTAAAAGCCCAATCTTTTGGCCTTCGGCCTTTGGCCTCTAGCCTTCGGCTTGCTTATGTGGATTCCAGTCGCAAAGCTCGAGCAGTTCCAGAATGGCCGTCTGGTGGTCAGGGTTGAGGGTGAAAAAACCCCGGTGCTCTTGCTCCATACCGGCGAGGAAGTTTTTGCCATTGCGGACATCTGCACCCACGACAAAAACCCCCTCTCCGACGGCCCGGTAGAGGGCGATACCATCCAGTGCACCCGCCACGGGGCCCGGTTCAACCTGCGCACCGGCAAGGCCACCCTGCCTGCCCCACGCCCGGTGAAGGCCTACAGGGTCAAGCTCGAAGAGGGGCAGGTCTGGTTGGAGGTATGAGCCAAGGCTTGGAAGGGCGGCCCCTCGAGGGGCCGCTTTTGAATTATTCCCCCAAGTTAGCGTTAACCGTTTTTGGCCCATAGTTGTGCGGGAAAATCGTTAATTTC
>CALFDH010000017.1 GCA_937950405.1 uncultured Meiothermus sp. | reverse complement strand
CTTCCGGTGCGCCTGTTGGTTGCTGGCGACGGCCCTCTGCGTCCCATGTGTGAAGCCAAAGCCGCAGAGTTTGGTATACAGCACAAGGTGCAGTTTTTGGGTCGGGTCGACTGGCACAAAATGAAGGAACTATACCGCAGTGCAGATGCGTTTCTTTTTACGAGCCTGCGTGATTCTTTTGGCAGTGTGAACCTCGAGGCCATGTCCCAGGCTTTACCCCTCATTGCTTTTGATCACCAGGGGGTGGGATATTTTGTGCCCCCAGAAGCTGCTATCAAGATTCCAGTCACCACGCCTGAAAAAGATATTCGGGCTTTTGCAGAGGGCATTCGCAAGCTATACCACCACCCCGAACTACGCCAGCGCATGGGGCGCGTGGCCTGGGAATATGCGCGGTCAGAGATGGAAAGCGTGCGTACCCTGCGAATGCTCGAGCTCTATCGCAAAGTGCTGCAATCTGAACCCCTGAAAACCTCCCAAGATACCTCACAACAAGTGGTCTAGAATCTGCGGTGTACCAAGTTTTTGTTGAAATAACTCCTTAAGGCCAGGTATCTGCTGAACCCGCATTTCACTCTGGTCAAAGGCTTCGTTTCACCAGCAAGAGATTGGCTATCCCCTGAAAAAGCTGCTGCAAAGAAGAACAGCGCAAAGAGACCCAGGAAAGAACTCGGTCACATGGGTACTTCAGTACGATGTCTGAGGGTAGTTTATCGGGTTTGGAGCGATGGGAACAAGGATAGGTGACGCAAGCTATGCCTGCGATACCAAAATAGAAACTCAAACCCACACAAAACTTTCGGCTCCTTCGGGGGAGTGTGTACACTGTGATGCGGCATGAATGCTTTTTCTTTATGCGATAACCAGGAGACTCCATGGGCAAGCGGGTAGTATTGGCCTTTGGCACCCGCCCCGAGGCTATCAAGATGGCCCCGGTCATCTTTGCCATGCGTAGGCAGGTGGGCATCGAAACCGTGGTGCTCTCGACCGGGCAACACCGCACCCAGCTCGAGGATGCCCTGCGGGTTTTTGACATCGTGCCTGATGCCGACCTGCAGGTGATGACCGACCGCCAGACCCTACCCGCCCTGATGGGGCGTATCGTGCCTGCTGCGGCAGACAAACTCAAGGAATTGCGGGCCGATTACGTAATGGTGCACGGCGATACCCTGACCACCTTCGCCGTAACGCTGGCGGCCTTCTTCGAGCAGATTCCGGTGGCCCACGTGGAGGCTGGCTTGCGCAGCTTCAACATGAAAGAGCCTTTCCCCGAAGAAGCCAACCGCCGCCTGACCGACGTACTCACCGACCTGGACTTGCCCCCCACCCCCACCTCCAAGGAAAACCTGCTGCGCGAGGGCAAGCCCGCTCAAAACATCATCGTGACCGGCCAGACCGAGGTGGATGCGGTGGTGTATGCCAGTGAACGCGGCACCCCCCCACCCTTGCCCGAAGGCAAGCGCATTGTGGGCGTGACCATGCACCGACGGGAGAACCTCCCCTTCATGCGCGAGCTGGCGGCAGCCCTGGCACGGGTTGCCAGGGCCCACCCGGACTGCTATTTCGTGTATCCGGTGCATCTGAACCCCGCAGTGCGCGAAGCGGTCTACCCCGAGCTGGAGGGGCTGCCCAACTTTGCCCTGCTCGAGCCGCTAGAGTTTGGGGCAATGGCAGGTCTGATGAAACGTGCATCCCTGCTAATCACCGACTCCGGCGGCGTACAGGAGAGCGGGGCTACCCTGGGGGTGCCGGTGGTGGTGCTCCGCAACGTCACCGAGCGGCCCGAGGGGCTGGCGGTAGGAGCCCTGAAGCTGGCTGGCACCGACCCTGAGCAGGTCTATGCCACCATTGACACCTTGCTCTCGGATGAGGCGGCCCTCGAGGCCATGCGCAACCGGCCCAACCCCTATGGCGATGGCAGGGCCGCCGAACGCTGTGCCCAGGGGGTGGCCTGGCGTTTAGGGCTAGGAGAGCGTCCGGCGGACTGGCAGGGCCCCGCTCAGGTAACCTGAGGGCGTTGTGTTAGCAGATGGTTCTGATTACACGAAGTAGCCAAAAGCCCAAGGCCAAAGGCTAAATGAATAGTCCCATGAATAATCCTAAAGTTTCAATCCAAACCGAGCTAGGCGAGATAGTGCTCGAGCTCTTCCCTGCCCAGGCCCCCATCACGGTTGCCAACTTTTTGCGTTATGTGGACGAGAATCGCTACCAGGGCGCCACCTTCTACCGCACCGTGCGACCTGACAACCAGGGCCAGAGCCCGGTGAAAATCGAGGTAATCCAGGGAGGTCTTGGGATGGATCCTCACCCCGCCAAGCTGCCCTCGATACTGCTCGAGACCACCGCAAAAACAGGTCTCCGTCACCAAGATGGCACCCTCTCGATGGCCCGGCTCGAGCCAGACTCCGCTCACTCGGAGTTCTTTATCTGCATCGGCAACCAGCCCGAGCTGGACTTTGGGGGCAAACGCAACCCCGATGGGCAGGGCTTTGCGGCCTTTGGACAGGTGGTACAGGGCATGGAGGTTGTACGGCAGATTCAACAGCAGCCCTCGGGGGGCGATAACCCCCCCGTCCAGGGCCAGTGGCTTCTGGAGCCAGTTAGAATCCTAACTATGGAACGAGTATAATGAATTTGATTTGATATGCAAAGCCAGGAAGGTATTTTTACGGGTTCAGATGGACAAGGATTGTTTTACCGGTGTTGGCTACCCGACCGCCCAAAAGCCGCCGTACTGGTGGTACACGGGTTCGGCGAGCATAGTGGGCGGTACACCAACCTGGTCAACCACCTGGTTCCACAGGGCTATGCCCTGTACATCCCCGACCTTAGGGGGCATGGCCGCTCGCCAGGGCAGCGGGGGCACATTGACAGTTGGCGAGATTACTGGCTTGACCTAGCGCTCTTCCGCAGTTTTTTGGAGACCACCGGGCTTACCCTACCGCTTTTCCTCTACGGTCACAGCATGGGAAGCCTGATTGTGCTGGATTTCCTGACCAAACAGCCCCCGGGACTGCGGGGCGCCATCGTGAGTGGGGTGCTGCTCGAGCCCGGACAGCCAGCCTCCCCGCTTCTGGTATGGGTTGCTCGGCTACTTTCGCACTACTGGCCCACCGCGCCCCTGCGGTTGAACCTGAATGTCAAGGCCCTCTCTCGAGACCCCGAGGTCGTACAGGCTTACCGGAGCGACCCCCTTGTGCACAACCGGGTCAGCGCCCGCTGGGGTACCGAGGTGTTGCAAACCATCGAGGCGGTGAAGGCCCAGGTAAAGGACATCCGAGACCCTTTGCTAATCCTGCACGGTGAAGCCGATAGCATCAACAAGGTCGAGGGGGCCCGCTGGCTGTTCCGGGAGATTCCTTTTACCGACAAGGAATTGCGTATCTACCCTGGGGGCTATCACGAACCCCACAACGACCTCGACAAAACCCAGGTCTTGCAAGACATCACCGAGTGGCTCGAGCGTCACCTTTAGCGATCTGCCCGTTGAGCTGGCATAGCGTTTTAAGAGTGGCTATACAGACCGAAGGGAAGGTCGGTGAGAAGGCTCATTACCAGTTTCTCGAGCAAACCGACGTCTTTGCGAGGAGGCCGAAGGCCGACGAAGCAATCCAGAGGTGGTTTGCCAGGCTACTGGCTGGGTAGGGGGAGCTGGATTGCTTCGCATCCTGCGGATGCTCGCAATGACCGAGTGATACCGGATTCAAAATGATAGTCATACTAATCGAAAAATCAAATGCTATCTTTTTGAATCCTAGAGCACACCCCTTCCTTCGGTCGGCGAAGAAAGCGTCTCCTTTTAGTCAGGTTAGTTCGTCACCAAAAAGTGACAAACTAGCCAAATCTGGTATGACTTCAAGGGGTTTTTACGAAAGTGCATAAAGCCACTGGCATAAGCGGCAAGTGGGACAAATGTACTCCGGGACGGTAATGGTTCGGTAACGGCAGCTTTTTAGGGTTTAGACAGGAGGCTTTTATGGCTACTGCTCTATCCGTAAAGCCCAGAGCTGGCTCGAGCCGCTCCAAGAACCGCGCTGTGCAGAGCTCCATGCGCTTTGTTCGGTGGTTCAAGGAGGTGGGCATTGATGAAGTGCCGCTGGTAGGGGGCAAGAACGCCTCGCTGGGTGAGATGGTGCGCGAACTGGGCAAGCTGGGGGTACGGGTGCCGGATGGTTTTGCCGTGACCGCCGAAGCATTTCACCACTTTCTCCAGGCCAATGGCCTGAACGCGCCCATCCGAGAACAGTTGCGCGAGATGAACCCCCACGACCCCGACGACCTGACCCGGCGTACCCGGCTGATCCGCAGCCTGATTCTGCGGGCTTCGCTGCCCGAAGACCTCGAGGGGGAGATTGTTCAAGCCTACCGCGAGCTCTCGCACCAAGCCAGGGTAGAAGACCTGATGGTGGCGGTACGTTCCAGCGCTACCGCTGAGGATCTGCCCACGGCCAGTTTTGCTGGGCAGCACGAGAGTTACCTGGGCATCCAGGGCGAGGCCGAGCTGTTGGACGCGGTGAAAAAGTGCTTTGCCAGCCTCTACACCGCTCGGGCCACCCGCTACCGGGTGGATATGGGCTTCCCCCACGAGAAGGTGCTGCTCTCGGTGGGCGTACAACGGCTGGTGCGTTCGGACCTGGCCTCCTCGGGCGTCATTTTCACCCTCGACACCGAAACCGGTTATGACGGCGTGGTAATGCTGGAAGGGGTCTGGGGCCTGGGCGAGAACATCGTGCAGGGCAAATCCACCCCTGACCGCTTCTACGTGCACAAGGAAACCTTGGCCAAAGGCTACAAGCCCTTGCTCTGGAAAAAACTGGGAGCCAAGGAACTGCGCCTGGTTTACGATACCGAGCACCACAAGCTACGCAACAACCCCGTAGCCCCCGCCGACCGCAACCAGTGGGTGCTGAGCAACGATGAGGTGCTCAAGCTGGCCCAGTGGGCGGTCTGGATCGAGCAGCACTACAGCCAAAAGCGTGGCACGCCTACCCCTATGGACATCGAATGGGCCAAAGACGGCATCACCGGCGAGTTGTTCATAGTACAAGCACGCCCGGAAACCGTCCATAGCCGCAAAAGCCCCACCATCCAGACCTACACCCTCGAGCAAGAAGGCAAGGTGCTGGTCGAAGGGCTGGCGGTGGGCGAAAAAATTGCCACCGGCTCGGCCAAGGTCATCCGTGACCCCAAGGCCATGAACCAGATCAAGCCCGGCGATGTGCTGGTGACGGTCACCACCAACCCCGACTGGGAGCCCATCATGAAGATTGCAAGCGCCATCGTGACCGAGCGGGGCGGGCGTACTTCGCATGCGGCGATTGTGGCCCGCGAACTGGGCATTCCTGCCGTGGTGGGGGCCGCAGGCGCCACCAAAGCCCTGGCCAAGGGCGGCCCGGTCACGGTTTCGTGTGCACAGGGCGAGGTGGGGCGGGTCTACGAGGGTGCGCTGAAGTTTAGCGTGGAGGAGTTTGACCCCTACCAGGTGGGCACTACCCGCACCCAGATCATGATGAACGTGGGCAACCCCGAACAGGCTTTCCGGCTTGCCCTTCTGCCCAACGACGGCGTGGGTCTGGCCCGCATGGAGTTCATCTTCGCCGACTGGGTGGGCATTCATCCCCTGGCACTTTTGCACCCCGAAAAACTCTCCCCCAAGGTGCGGCGGGAGATCGAAGTTAAGACGAACGGCTACTCGAGCGGGCGCGAATACTTTATTGACCGCCTGAGCCAGGGCATTGCGGTGCTGGCCGCTGCGTTCTATCCCAAGCCGGTAATCCTGCGGATGAGCGACTTCAAGACCAACGAGTACATCAAGCTGCTGGGGGGCGAAGCCTTCGAGCCCAATGAAGAGAACCCCATGATTGGTTGGCGGGGGGCCAGCCGCTACTACCACCCCGACTACAAAGAAGGCTTCATGCTGGAAGTCGCGGCAGTCAAGCGGGTGCGCGATGAGATGGGCCTTACGAACCTGGTGGTGATGATCCCCTTCTGCCGCACGGTAGAGGAAGGCCAGCGGGTGCTGGAGGCCATGAAGGAAGGGGGCCTGGAGCGGGGCAAGAACGGCCTGGAAGTCTATGTAATGGCCGAGATTCCTTCCAACGTGATCCTGGCCGAGGAGTTTAGCCAGATCTTCGACGGCTTTTCGATTGGCTCCAACGACCTGACCCAGCTGGTACTGGGGGTAGACCGCGACTCCACCCAGGTAGCCGCCCTCTTCGACGAACGCAACCAGGCCGTAAAGTGGGCCTGCGCCGAGCTGATCCAGAAAGCCCACAAGCACGGGCGCAAGGTGGGCATCTGCGGACAGGCCCCGTCCGACTACCCGGAGTTTGCGGCCTTCCTGGTGGAAGCAGGGATTGATTCTATTAGCCTGAACCCCGACTCGGTGGTGCGTACCAAAAAGCGCATTGTGGAAACCGAGAAAGCCCTGGGAAAAAGGGTGGGAAGGAGGGCCAGATGAGACACCAGCGAATTGTGTTTCTGGGCGAACGCATCATCCTGGGCGATGAAATTGGGCCGGATGAGTTTCACGACCTCGAGACCTTCCGGCGCTGCGCGGCCCAGTGGGGTGGGCCGGAGAATGTGCTGATCCTGCGCAACGCCACCGTGAGTGAGGGGGGTTTAGAAGAGAAGCTCGAGTACCTGCTGATCAACCGGGCCGAGATCATGGCCCTGGGGCTCGGCGGGTTGAGTGTGAGTGGGCTCGAGGCCTTAAGGCCTTAGCCTGTTCGCCCCCGGGCAAGCACTTTCAGGCTCACTGCGCGTTGCACGAAGGGTTACGGGGGAGCAAGTGCTCCCCCGCTCAAATGGGCCAGGGCAAGATAAGGTCATTTGGCCCAGGCGCAAAAAGCTAGGCTGGTAGCAACGGAGGAACGCATGAGCAAGGGCCCGTTCAAACTGGAACGCGCAGGGCTCCTTCAGCTATTGCAGGCCCTGAAGACCCAGGGCTACCTGACTCTGGGCCCCACGGTGCGCGAGGGGGCCATTGTCTACGACGAGCTCCATCGGCTCGAGGATCTGCCCATCGGCTATACCGACCATCAGGAGGGGGGCTCCTACCGGCTGGAGCAGCGGGGCGACGGGGCTATGTTCGGCTACAATGTGGGGCCCCATAGCTGGAAGCGGTTTATGCACCCGCCCATCCTGCGCTTGTTCCGGGCTCGCCAGGCCAATGGAGACCTCGAGTTCGAATCCGAGGGCGAGGCCGCTCCCAAATACGCCTTCATTGGGGTACGGGCTTGCGAGCTGCAGGCCATCCGGGTTCAGGACCGGGTTTTTCTGGGGGGGCCTTACCAGGACCCGCACTACAAGGCCCGGCGCGAACAGGTGTTTATCGTAGCGGTGAACTGCACCCAGGCCGGCCATACCTGTTTTTGCGCCTCGGTAGAGAGCGGCCCCAGGGCCCAGACCGGCTTCGACCTAGCCCTGACCGAGGTGGTGGACGGCGAACATTCCTACTTTGTAGGAGAGGTGGGCAGCGAAGCGGGGGCCCGGTTGCTGGATCGGGTGGCCCACCGCGCGGCCCAGGAGGCCGAGTGGAACCAGGCCCTGGCCCTGGTGGACCGGGCCGCCCGCCAGATGCGTCACCTGGATACCCAGGGGCTCAAGGAGCGCCTGTACCAGAGCCTCGAGCACCCCCGCTGGCAGGTGGTAGCGAACCGCTGCCTCTCCTGCGGCAACTGCACCCAGGTCTGCCCCACCTGCTTCTGCACCAGCGTGGAAGACCACACCGACCTCGCGGGCCAGGTGGCCGAGCGCACCCGCCGCTGGGACTCTTGCTTTACCGCCGACTTCTCCTACCTGCATGGGGGCAGTGTGCGGGTCTCGACCCTGGCCCGCTACCGCCAGTGGCTCACCCACAAGCTGGCTAGCTGGCAGGATCAGTTTGGCCTGCTGGGCTGCGTGGGGTGTGGCCGCTGCATCACCTGGTGCCCGGTAGGGATAGACCTGACCGAAGAAGTTGCGGCCATGAACGACGTTCAAACAGGGCGGTTTGCGCCCAAAGAGGCGGGAGGTGCCCATGTCTAAAGCTGGCCTCGAGCACTACCTGAACGAGCACCCTTTCTTCCGGGGCTTGCGCCCCAAAGACCTGGCCTGGCTGGCCGAGCTGGCCGAGCCGCTCGAGTGCGAGGTAGGCGACTACCTCTACCGCGAGGGCGAAGAATCCAGGGATTTTTACCTGATTCAAGAAGGGCTGGTGAGGCTGGAAATCCACGCCCCCGGGCAGGGCGACCTGGTGATACAGACGGTGGGGCCGGGGGACGTGCTGGGCTGGTCGGTGATGATACCCGAGACCCGCAAAACCTTTAGCGCCCGCATCTTCCAGGCCACCCGCCTGCTGGCCTTCGATGCCGCCAGTGTGCGGGCCCGCGCCGAGCAAGACCACCACTTTGGCTACGAGCTGTGCAAGCGTTTTTCCAGGGTCATCGGCGAACGCTTGCAAGCCACCAGACTTCGCTTACTGGATTTGTATGGTCAGCCTTCCTAGCCCTATCGTGGTAGACCCCATGCGGCCCCGCCCCTTTCGGGTTGCCCGGGTGATGCGCGAAACCGCCGATGTGGTCACGCTCGAGCTCGAGGCGCAAACGGGCCCCCCGCTCCGCTTCCAGCCGGGTCAGTTCACCATGCTCTATGTCTTTGGGGTGGGCGAGGTACCCATCTCCATCAGTGGAGACCCCCAAAAACCCGAGCGGCTGGTGCACACCATCCGGAAGGTGGGGGCGGTGACCGAGGCCCTGTGTAACCTGCGCAAGGGGGCAGTGGTGGGGGTGCGGGGCCCCTTTGGCAGCCATTGGCCCCTGGAGCAGGCCCGGGGGCACGATGTGGTGATGGTGGCGGGCGGGATTGGCCTGCCCCCCCTGCGCCCGGCCATTTACCACCTCCTGCACCACCGCCAGGACTATGGGCGAGTTTATCTGCTCTACGGAGCCCGCACCCCCAGGGACCTGCTTTTTCCCGAGGAACTCAAGCGCTGGCAGTACACCCTCTCCCACGCTCCCGGCGCCACGCCGGTACGGGTAACGGTAGACCGCGCCGAAGGAGACTGGGACGGAGCGGTGGGGCTGGTCACGTCGCTGATTGCCCCCCTGACCATAGACCCCTCACGGACCACCGCCCTGATGGTCGGCCCCGAGGTAATGATGCGCTTTACCATCGCCGAGCTGCGCAAGCGGGGCATCCCCGAAGAAAACCTCTACCTCTCGATGGAGCGCAACATGAAGTGCGCGGTGGGCTTTTGTGGGCACTGCCAGCTGGGGCCGCATTTTGTCTGCAGGGATGGGCCGGTGCTGGCCTTCCCCCAGGTACGAGACTGGATGACGCGAAAGGAGGTCTAGATGCCCAGCAAACCGCGCAAACCTACCCTGGCAGTCTGGAAATTTGCCTCCTGCGACGGGTGTCAGCTCTCGCTTCTGGACTGCGAGGACGAGCTCCTGGCCGTAGCCGGTGCCGTGCAAAATGCCCACTTCCTCGAGGCCTCCAGCACCGTCATGCCTGGCCCCTACGACCTCTCGCTGGTCGAGGGCTCCATCACCACCCCCCACGACGCCCTTCGTATCCAGGCCATCCGCAAGAACTCCCGTTTTTTGGTGACGATTGGCGCCTGCGCGACCGCAGGGGGCATCCAGGCGCTGCGCAATTTTGCCGATGTGGAGGAGTTTACCCGCATCGTCTATGCCCGGCCTGAGTACATCCAGACCCTGAAGCACTCCACCCCCATCTCCGCGCACGTGCTGGTGGATTTCGAGCTACGGGGTTGCCCTGTCAGCAAAGCCCAGCTCCTGGAGGTCATCTCGGCCTTCCTCCACAAACGCAAGCCCGCCATTCCCCAGCACAGCGTCTGCCTGGAGTGCAAGGCCCGGGGCACGGTCTGTGTGATGGTGGCGCAGGGCATCCCCTGCCTGGGGCCGGTCACCCAGGCCGGCTGTGGGGCCATCTGCCCCGCCTACCAGCGGGGCTGCTACGGGTGCTTCGGCCCCCAGGAGAACCCCAACACCGTGGCCCTGAGCGCCTGGTGGACCCAGCTAGGTGTGGACGAAGCAGCCCAGCAGCGGGCTTTCCGCACCTACAACGCCGGGGCCAGTGCCTTCAGCAAGGAGGCAGAGCGTCATGGGTGAGACCCCCAAACCGAACCGAACCAGAACCCTTCGGGTGGGCAATCTGGCCCGAGTGGAAGGGGAAGGGGCGCTGTATGTGCGGGTCAGGGGCTGCCAGGTGGAGGAGGTGCGACTCGACATCTTCGAGCCCCCCCGTTTCTTCGAGGCTTTTCTGCGCGGGCGCAGTTTTGCCGAGGTGCCCGATATCACCGCCCGCATCTGCGGCATATGTCCGGTGGCCTATCAGATGAGCTCGTGTCAGGCCCTGGAAGCCGCCCTGGGGGTGCAGGTCGAAGGCCCCCTCAAAGCCTTGCGGCGGCTCTTGTACTGCGGTGAGTGGATCGAGAGCCACACCCTGCACATCTACTTCCTGCACCTGCCCGACTTTCTGGGCTACCCGGACACGGTGCGGCTGGCCCACGACCATCCCCAGCGAGTGCAGGAGGCCCTGGCACTCAAAAAAACGGGTAACGAACTGATGACCCTGCTGGGCGGGCGGGAGATTCACCCCATCAACGTGAAGGTGGGCGGCTTCTACCGGGTGCCCCGCAAGGCCGAGCTTTTAGCCCTGCGGGATAAGCTCGAGCGGGCCCGTGAAATTGCCCTGCGGACGGTGCGTTTTGTGGGTAGCCTGGACTTCCCCGACTTCGCACCCGACTACACCTTTGTCTCGCTGCGTCAGGAAGGCGAGTACCCAATTCTGGGAGGCCGCCTGGTTTCCAACCGGGGCCTGGATATTGCGGTAGCCGACTTCGAGCAGCTCTTCCACGAAGAGCACGTTGCCCACTCCAGCGCCCTGCACGCCACCCTGAAAGGCCGGCCCTACCTGGTGGGGCCGCTGGCCCGCTACAACCTGAACCATGACCAGCTTCCGGCCTCGGTGCAGGCGGTGGCCCGGGAAGCCGGTTTGGGGCCGGTCTGCCGCAACCCCTTCCAGAGCATCGTGGTGCGGGCAGTGGAAACCCTGTACGCCTGCGAGGAAGCGCTGCGCCTGATAGACGCCTACGAGGAGCCCGATGCGCCCAGTGTACCCGTGACCCCCAGGGCCGGGGCGGGCGCGGGTTGCAGCGAGGCCCCACGCGGCATCCTCTACCACCGCTACCGCATGGACGAACAGGGCCTGATTACCGAGGCCAAAATTGTGCCCCCTACCTCGCAGAACCAGAAGATGATAGAGGAAGACCTGCGACAGTTTGTGGCCGCGAACCTGGAACTCTCCAGGCCCGAACTTACCCTGCGCTGCGAGCAGACCATCCGCAACCATGACCCGTGCATCTCCTGCGCGACCCACTTTCTGCGGCTGGACATCGAGCATGAACCTTAGAGTGTTGGCTCTGGGCAACCGCTACCGCCAGGACGATGGCGTGGGGCCCTGGGTGGCCCGGCATCTGCGAGAGGCGGGCCTTGAAGTCTACGAAGTGGGCGACGACCTGACCCGGCTGGTGGAGGGCCTGGCGGGGGCCGATGAAGCCTGGGTGGTGGAGGCAGTGGTCTCGGGCCGCCCGGCGGGAAGCCTCCATGTGATGGAGGTGGGCCCGGAGCCCCTGCCCTCGGTTTTTGAACGCCTCAGCAGCCACTCCTTCGGCCTGGTCGAGGCCCTCGAGCTCGCCCGCACCCTGGGTTCGCTTCCCCCCCGCACCGTGATTTACGGCATCGAGGGCCAGCAGTTCGGCCCGGGCGAAGGCCTCAGCCCGGCGGTGCAGGAGGCCGCCCAGGCACTGCTGCAAACCTTGCGGACGGCCTTGGGCCTCTCAGGTAATGCCCCGGTAACCCGCACCAATCAAAGTGAGGGGTGAGCGCTATGATGGCCCCACGACCCCTATCCGGACTGAGCGAGGCGGAGGCCCGCAAACGCCTGCACACCCACGGCCCCAACGCCCTGCCCGAGAAGCGTCCCGAGGCGTTGTGGCGACGCTTTTTGCATCAGTTCAAGAGCCCTCTCATCTACATTTTGCTCTTTGCCCTGGTGGTGGACTTTGGGGGGTGGTGGCTCGAGGGGCGGCATGGCTGGCCGCTCGAGTCCCTGGTCATCGGGCTGATTCTGCTGCTCAACGCGGGCCTGGGCACCTGGCAGGAGCGCAAATCGGAAGCTGCGCTCCACAAGCTCAAACGCCTGTCCAGCCCCCTGGTCTGGGTGGAGCGCGATGGGGCCTGGGTACAGCGCCCTGGTCGGGAACTGGTGCCCGGCGACCTGGTGCGCCTCGAGGCCGGCGACCGGGTGCCCGCCGACCTGGGGCTTCTGGAAGGCAGCCCGCTGGTGGATGAGTCGGTCTTGACTGGCGAAAGCCTGCCCGCTGAAAAAGAGGTGGGCCAGGAGCTTTTCAGCGGAACCCTGCTGGTGCGGGGCAAGGCCTTTGCCAAGGTATTACGCACCGGCCCCGAGAGCGCTTTAGGCAAGCTGGCGGCCCTGTTGGGTGAGATTCGCGCCGAGCCCACCCCCCTCGAGCGCGACCTGCACCACTTTGGCAATCAGGTAGCCCGGTGGGTGCTGGTGCTGGCCGGGGCGCTGGTGCTGCTGGGCCTCTTCACCGAAGGAGCAGGCCGACTCCCACAGGTTTTTCTGTTTGCCGTGGCCCTGGCGGTGGCCGCCGTGCCCGAGGGGCTTCCGGCAGTGCTGACCCTGACCCTCTCGCTGGGGGTGGAGCGCATGGCCGCCCGCAAGTCCGTGGTACGCAAACTTTCGGCGGTGGAGGCGCTGGGCTCGGTAACGGTCATTGCGACCGACAAGACCGGCACCCTCACCGAAAACCGCATGGAGGTGCGGGCCCTGGACAGCCCCGACCCCGCCCTGGCGCAGGTGGCCCTGGCCCTGGTCAACGACGCCGACCACGGCATCGGCGACCCCATGGACCTGGCCCTGCTACATTACCTGAAGCGCCAGGGGCTCGACCCCGAGGCCCTGCGGCAGCGCCACCCCCGCCTTTCCGAACGGGCCTTCGAGAGCGGCCACAAGTTCCAGCGGGTCACGGTAGAGGCCCCAGAGGGCTCGGTGAGCTACCTCAAGGGGGCCCCCGAGGTACTGCTGGGGCGGTCTCGCCTGCCCCCTCTCGAGTACCAGTCCTGGCAGGAGAAAGCCCTGGCCTACGCCGCCGAGGGCTACCGGGTGCTGGGGGTGGCCTGGGGGCGCGGCGAAACCGAAGAAAGCCTGCAATTCCTGGGCCTGGTGCTGTTCTGGGACCCGCCCCGGCCCGAAGTGTCCGAGGCCATTCACAAAGCCCAGCAGGCCGGAATCCGGGTCTTGATGGTCACCGGCGACCACCCTGCCACAGCCCTGGCCATCGCCCACCAGATCGGCATTCCCGGCGAACGCGTCATCACCGGTAGCGACCTGGAAGACTACACCCCCCAGGCTCTGGCCCAGGCGGTGCATGAGGTGAATGTGTTTGCGCGGGTCTCGCCCCAGCACAAGCTCAAACTGGTGGAATTACTCCAGGCAGGGGGCGAGGTCGTGGCCATGACCGGCGACGGCGTGAACGATGCCCCTGCCCTCAAACGCGCTGATGTAGGGGTGGCGATGGGACAGCGCGGCTCGGACGTGAGCCGCGAGGTGGCCGACCTGGTTTTGCTGGACGACAATTTCGCCACCATCGTGGCCGCCATCGAGGAAGGGCGCAGCATCTACGAGAACATCCAGAAGTTCATTCGCTTCCTGTTCTCCACCAACCTCTCGGAAGTGCTGGTAGTGGCCATTGGGGCCCTGGCTGCGGCCCTCCTGAACCTGCGGGATGCCACCGGAGCCCTGCTGCTCCCCCTCACGGCGGTGCAAATCCTGTGGATCAACCTGATTACCGACGGTCTGCCCGCCCTATCGCTCACCCTGGACAAAAACCCCAGCGTCATGCAGCACCCACCCCGACCTCCCAGGGCTCCTCTGCTGGATGGGGCTTCCCTGCGCTTTGTGCTGGTGAGCGGAACCATCAAGGCGCTGTGCGCACTGGGGCTGTTGGGCTTGCTGCCGCGCTGGGGGTATAGCCTCGAGGCCGCCCGCAGCACTACCTTCCACTTCATGGCTATTGGACAGCTTTTCTTCGCCTACCCTGCCCGCCACACCCATTTGTTTCCCCTGCCCAACCTCTGGCTTCACGGCGCGGTGCTGCTGGGAATGGCCGTGCAGTTCCTGGTGGGCATGCTCCCCGCCAGTATTTTTGCGCTGGACCTGGTTCCGCTGCCCCTGTTGCTCTGGAGCGTATTGCTGGGGACGGCCCTCTTGGCCTGGGGCCTGGCCGAGCTAGCCAGCCGCATCTTTTGGCGTAACCACCGGGGTCTGCCCTACACCCGGCAAGCCACAGGCTGAAGGACGGCGCAATACTGCCACCCGGCTAGAGGTTTTTCTTTACTTGAACACCCATCATAGACTAGGAGTTGGGGAATAGGTTCTAGACGTTGAAAACCACCGCCTACCTCCAACCGCCCATCTCCTGCATTGCTGAAAGTTGGCCACACCCCTAAAGTTGGTATCAACGACGCTCCACCGCCAGGGCCCTGCGCTGGGCCTCCTCGAGGGCCTGGCGGGGGTTGGCATTGCCCTTCAGGACACGCTCGAGGGCATCTTCCAGGAAGCTGTACCAGAGGGTCACTTCGGGGTCTTGTACCCAGGAGGCTGCCTGCTCGAGGCCGCTAAAGGCCACCCGGCGGCGGAGGTCTTCGCGGTAGAAATCCTCCAGCAAAGACTGGGCCGAACGACGCATCGGCAGGCAGTAGGTGGCTTTGACCCACTCGGCCATGCTGGCAGGCTCCATCCAGTAGCGCCACAGGGCCACCACCCCTCTGGCCTGGGCCTCGCTGGCCCCGCGCAACACCATCAGATTCCCCCCAGCCAGCGGCAGCTTGCCATCGGGCGTGCGGGGCAAGGGGGCCACCCCCAGGCGAAAGGGAATAGGGGTGCGTTTTTCCAGCACCGGCCAGACCGTTACCGGCGCAATACCCATAAAGGTTTTAGTGCGCACAAAATCCACCAGGGCAAACTGGGCCTCGGCGATGTTGCGGCTCTGGGCACTCCCCGCACGCACCAGGCTTTGCAAATACTCGAGGCTCTGCACCACCCTGGCATCGGTGAAGTTGGGGCGTCCATCGCGCACCAGTTGCCCACCCCGGCTCATGACCACCGCGTTGAAGCTGTAAATGTCGCTCACGATGGTAAAACCGCGGGCTGCTCGAGTGGTCAGTTGCTCGGCCACTGCGGCCAGGGCTTCCCAGCTCTGGGGCGGACTCTGGCGGCGGGCCGCCATCTGGTCGGCATTAAAAAACAGTACCGGCAGGTGCAGCTCCACCGGTAAGGCATAGGTTCGGCCCCGAAAGCGCCCGGTCTCGAGCAACCCCGGATAGAAATCGGTGGGCAGATTACCCAGGTATTCATCCAGCGGCAGGGCCAGGTTCTCCTGCACGGCCCGGCTGACAAACGAGACCTCGCCATAGTAAAGCTGAGGCGGATTGCCTGCCCGGATGGCCGAGGTAAGCTTGAGGCCCCCTTCACGCAGGTCGCCCACGTACTGCGCTGCAATGCGGTACTCCCGCTGGCGGCCATTGAACTCGCCCACAATTTTTTCCAGCGCCTCCCGCGCAGGAGAGTCCAGCGTGTGCCAGAAAGAAATTTCTACGGGTCTTTGGGCATAGGCCATGCCACACAACAAGCCTATAAACAGCCATCGTAGGAGCGCGACGTTCACTGGTTTAGCTTAGGGCAACATTCTGAATGCACCCTGAAGGCACACGTCTAAAATAGCAAGACCATCCCTGAATCAAGACTATCACTGAGGCAGTTTCAGAGAATAAATCCGGGCTAAGGTGGGGATTAATACCGGATTCGAGAAGATAGTCACCCAAACCAGAGACCTTCATAGGCTATCTTTTTGAATCTTATACCGGATTCAAAGAGATACTTCACCAAACCAAAAACCCCAGGGG